>PWFH01000079.1 GCA_003553795.1 Egibacter sp.
GAGCCGCGCCGCCGGTGGACGGGCGCACGCCGGTGGACGGGCGCACGCCGGTGGACGGGCGCACGCCGTCGGACGGGCCCACCCCGCGAACGGGCGCACGCGAGCAGGCGCGATGGAGTACCGTGCGCCCAGGGGGCATCGACGGCGTGGGGCCAGGCGCGACGGCCGGCAGGCGACGCGCCGCTGGCAGGGAGGGAAGCAGCGTGGCGCAATGCGAGTGGCAGCCGGTGAGTCCGGGCGAGCGACGGCATCGGTCGCCCTCCCAGGCGGGGCCCGAGGCAGCCGAGCCGGGGCGGCGAGCGACGGCCACCACGGCGGTCATGGCGCGAGCGGCCCTCGCGCCGCTGGCGCGTGGGGTCTCGGGGATCCTGCTCGTGCTCGTGGCCCTGCTCCTCCTCGCGCCCACGGCCCTCGGACAGGACGTCGTCGAGGTGGTGCTCGACGAGGGCTACGTCGTCGAGCCCGGCGCCGACGACGTCGACGAGGGCGACCTGCGCGCGACGCTCGACGAGGCCCGGGGTGACGGCGTCGACCTCGCCGTCGCCTTCCTCGCCGCAGAGCCGGCGGGCGGCGCCGAGGCCCTCGCTGACGACCTCATCGACGCGCGCGGCGGCGTCGCCCTCGTCGTCACCCCCGAGGAGGTCGGTGGGGCGAGCGCGCAGCACGGTGACGCCGAGGTCGACCGCGCCCTCGACGCCGCGCTCGCGAGCCTCGGCCCCGACGACGACCCGGTCGACGGCGTCCGTGCCTTCACCGCGTCGCTGCAACAGGAGACCGGCGCGACCGACGGCGCGGACGTCACCGAGTCCCTGCCGGGCCCGCTGGGCGGCATCGGGATCGGGACGATCATCATCGGGATCATCGTCCTCGTCGTCGTCGTCTCCCTGCTGGGGCGCATCTTCGGGGGAGGGCGCCGCCGCCGGGGCTACGGCGGCCATGGGGGCTACGGCCGGCGTCGCGGGGGGATGGGTCGCGGCTTCATGGGAGGCCTGCTCGGCGGCGCGGTCGGCGGGCGCATGGCCCGTCGCCGCGGCGGCGCCTACGGCGGCAGCAGGACGACGTCGACGCGGACGGGGACCTCGGGCGGCACGAGTCGCAGCCGCTCGGGCAGCGCGTCGCGGTCGCGGGGCTCGGCGTCCCGCAGCCGCGGGTCGAGCAGCCGCTCACGGGGGAGCAGCTCGCGACGGCGTCGCTGACGGGCGCGCTCGGCGCCGACCCGAAGCCCACGCGCGGCCGGGGGGGACCGGCCGGGGACGGGGTCGCCGGGCGGGGCTAGACTTGCGGTTCGGCGTTCGCGGTGCCGCGGCCATCTCCTTCCCCCCGGCCGGTGCAGCGCGGCGCCGTGAGCGCGTCGCCGCCGCCTGTGGCGCCGCTGCGCCGCGTTCTGCGATGGTCCGCCGATCCACCCCGGAGCCGCCCTGTGACCACCCCCGATGCGGCACGTGACGTGCTCTCGATCCGCGGCGCGAAGGAGCACAACCTCGCCGACGTCCACGTCGACCTGCCGCGGGACCGGCTCATCGTCTTCACCGGGCTGTCCGGCTCGGGCAAGTCGAGCCTCGCGTTCGACACGATCTACGCCGAGGGCCAGCGGCGCTACGTCGAGTCCCTCTCGGCGTATGCGCGGCAGTTCCTCGGGCAGATGGACAAGCCCGACGTCGAGTCCATCGAGGGCCTCTCGCCGGCGATCTCCATCGACCAGAAGTCGACGTCGCGCAACCCCCGCTCGACGGTCGGCACGACGACGGAGATCTACGACTACCTGCGCCTGCTCTACGCGCGCATCGGCCAGCCGCACTGCCCGCGGTGCGGCGCGGAGATCGCGAAGCAGACCTCCGAGCAGATCGTCGACCAGATCGAGCGCTACCCGGAGGGCACCCGCTTCCAGGTGCTCGCGCCGGTCGTCCGCGGGCGCAAGGGCGAGTACGAGCGCCTGCTCGGCGAGCTCGCCGGACGCGGCTTCGCGCGGGCGCGCATCACCTCCGGGACGAACCCCCCGCAGACCGTCGACCTCGCGGGCGAGCGGCCCCGCCTCGCGCGCTACGAGCAGCACACCATCGAGGTCATCGTCGACCGCCTCGTCGCCAAGGAGGGGATCCGCCGGCGCCTCGCCGATTCCATCGAGGCGGCACTCGAGGTCGCCGACGGGATCGCCACCGTCGAGACCGTGCCGCGCGAGGGGGAGGGCGAGCCGGTCGCGACGACGTTCAGCGAGCACCTCGCCTGCCCCGTCTGCGAGCTCTCCTTCGACCAGCTCGCGCCGCGGGACTTCTCCTTCAACACCCCCTACGGCGCCTGCGAGACCTGCGCGGGCCTCGGCACGCGCCTCGAGATCGACCCCGAGCTCATCGTCGGCGATCCGGGGCGCAGCCTCGACGACGGCGTCATCCTGCCGTGGGCGACGGGGAGCACCTCGACGTACTACCGCCAGCTCCTGCGCGCGCTCGCCGACCACGTCGGCTTCGACGTCACCACGCCCTGGCGCGACCTCGCGCCGGAGCACAAGCGGTCGGTGCTCTACGGCATCGCCGCCGACGAGCGCATCCAGGTGAGCTACACCAACCGCTTCGGGCGCCGGCGGCAGTACCGGGCGCGCTACGAGGGCGCGGTCCACCAGCTCGTGCGCCGCCACGGCGAGAGCGACTCCGAGCACACCCGCGCCCGCCTCGAGGAGTACATGCGCGAGGTGCCGTGCTCGACCTGCGAGGGCGCGCGGCTCAAGCCCCTCGCGCTGTCGGTCACCGTCGGCGGGCGCTCGATCGCCGAGACCACCGCGCTGTCGGTGCGCGACGCCGCGTCCTTCCTCGGCTCCCTCGAGCTCTCCGAGCGCGACGAGCTCATCGCCGAGCGCGTCCTCAAGGAGATCCGCGCGCGGCTGTCGTTCCTCCTCGACGTCGGGCTCGACTACCTCACGCTCGACCGGGCCGCGGGCACCCTCGCCGGGGGCGAGGCGCAGCGCATCCGCCTCGCCACGCAGATCGGCTCCGGGCTCGTGGGCTGCCTCTACGTCCTCGACGAGCCGTCGATCGGCCTGCACCAGCGCGACAACGAGCGCCTCATCGAGACGCTCCTTCGCCTGCGCGACCTCGGCAACACCGTCCTCGTCGTCGAGCACGACCGGGCGACGATCGAGGCCGCCGACCACGTCGTCGACATCGGCCCCGGTGCCGGGGAGCACGGCGGCGAGATCGTGCACTCCGGGCCCGTCGCCGGGCTGCCCCACGCCGAGGGCTCGATCACCGGCGACTACCTCGCCGGCCGCCGCGAGATCGCCGTTCCCGCCGAGCGCCGCAAGCCCGAGCGTGGCAAGGCGCTCACCGTGCGCGGCGCCCGCGAGCACAACCTCGCCGGCGTCGACGTGCGCTTCCCGCTGTCGACGTTCATCACCGTCACCGGCGTGTCGGGGTCGGGCAAGTCCACCCTCGTCAACGACATCCTCCGCCGCGCGCTGTCGCGTGAGCTCAACGACGCCCGCGACGTGCCCGGGCGGCACCGGCGCATCGACGGCATCGACCTCGTCGACAAGATCGTCGGCATCGACCAGTCGCCGATCGGGCGCACGCCCCGGTCGAACCCCGCGACCTACACCGGGCTGTTCGACCACATCCGCAAGCTCTTCGCCGCCACCCAGGAGGCGAAGCTGCGCGGCTACCAGCCCGGGCGTTTCAGCTTCAACGTCAAGGGCGGCCGCTGCGAGGCCTGCTCGGGCGACGGGACGATCACCATCGACATGCAGTTCCTGCCCGACATCCACGTGCCGTGCGAGGTCTGCAAGGGCGCCCGCTACAACCGCGAGACCCTCGAGGTGCGCTACAAGGGCAAGCACATCGGCGAGGTCCTCGACACCTCCGTCGAGGAGGCCCTCGGGTTCTTCTCGTCGATCCCCGCGATCACCCGCCACCTCGAGACCCTCGTCGACGTCGGCCTCGGCTACGTGCGGCTCGGCCAGCCGGCGACGACGCTGTCGGGTGGGGAGGCCCAGCGCGTCAAGCTCGCCTCCGAGCTGCGCAAGCGCGCCACCGGCCAGACCGTCTACATCCTCGATGAGCCCACGACCGGGCTGCACTTCGAGGACGTCCGCCGCCTCCTCGACGTCCTGCACCGCCTCGTCGACAAGGGCAACACCGTCATCGTCATCGAGCACGACCTCGACGTCGTCAAGACCGCCGACTGGGTCATCGATCTCGGCCCCGAAGGCGGCTCGAGCGGGGGGCGGATCGTGGCCACCGGCCCGCCCGAGGAGGTCGCCGAGGTGGGGGAGAGCTACACCGGCAAGTTCCTCGCCGAGCTCCTGAGGCGCTGAGGGGTCGCGTCCGCGGCGTCGGCGCCTTGACGGTGCCTGCCCCGGCCCTCGGGGCGTCGGGTCGGCGGGGGCGTCGCGTCGGTGGGGCCTACCCGCCGTTGAGGGCCGCGAGGTCCGCCCGGATCTCCGCCGGGGTGGTCGCCGCGACGGCGGCGCGCGGCGCGTCCCAGCGGACGCGCCACAGCCCTGCCGCACCGGCGTCGAGGACGGTGAGGTCGAGGAGGCTGCCCGGGGCCTGCCCGTCGCGCTGGGCGTGCAGCCGCCAGCGCAGCGGAGCGCCGACGAGGCCGTCGCGCAGGGCGCCGACCCACGGGTCGTCGGGGTCGCGGTCCGCGGCGGCGGCCACCTCGGCGGGGTCGACGCGCGGACCCGCGGCGAGCAGCCCCGCGAGCCCGGCGGCGTCGACGGCGACCTCGCCCGGCACCGGCGGCGGGGGCGCGGTGCCGAGGCCGACGAGCTCGCCGAGGAGGTCGACGAGGCGGTCGGGTGCGTCGGCCATGAGCTCGTAGGTGTCCTCGCCCGCCTCGCCCGCGGGCAGGGCGACGCCGACGACGGCGAGGGTCTCGCCGACCCACAGGCGCGCGCGGCGGGGCTGGCCGTGGTCGTCGGCCTCGAGGGTCCCCCTGGCGCGGGCGGCGCCGACCGCGGCGGCGAGCGGGGCGACCGAGGGCTCGACGCCGCCGGGGCCGAGCAGGCCGGTGCTCCGCAGCGTGTTGAGGTGCGGCGCGACCGCGTGGTCGTGGAGGCGGGTGCTCGCCGGCTCGGCGGCGAGCACCGCGAGGACCGCGAGGTCGCCGTGGCGCAGGCGCAGCACGCCGGCGTCGGGGTCGAAGTGGGTCATCGACGGCAACGCTAGCGCGCCCGCACGGCCGGAGGCGACGGCCGACGGCCGTCCCCCTGCCGCGTTGCGGGGCCCCGACGGGTCGACGTCGCCGCCGGCGGCGAGGCCCGGGAGTGGCAGCTACTCGGCGGGCGGGAGCATCACCGCGGCGATGCCGTGGACGACGCCGTTGCTCGCCTCGAGGTCGGCCTCGACGATCGGCACGCCCTGGATCGTGAGGTCCCCGGCCTCGTTCTCGACGACCCGGATCGTCTCGCCCGAGACCGTCTCGAACTCGTCGTCGTCGGCGAGGTCCTCGCTGCCGACCTCGCCCTCCACGACGTGGTAGCCGAGCAGGGCGGAGAGCCGCTCGGGGTCGTTGACGAGCTCCTCGAGCGTGTCCTCGGGCTGGAGCGCGAAGGCGTCGTCGGTCGGCGCGAAGACGGTGAACGGGCCCTCGCTGTCGAGCAGCTCCACGAGCTCGGCGGCCTCGACGGCCTCGAGCAGCGTCGCGTACGTCGGCTCGGCGGGCTCCTCGGGCTCCTCGGCGTCCTCGTCGACCTCCGGGGCCTCGCCGCGCTCGCTCAGGAGGTCGACGATCGTCTCGCCGTCGGCCGGGGTGAGGTCGGCCTCCTCCTCGTCGACGGCCTCGGCCTCCTCCTCGATGGCCTCGTCCTCGTCGTCGACGGCGTCGTCGTCCTCGGGGTCGTCCTCGTCGGGTTCCTCGGTGGGGTCGGCCGGCTCCTCGGGCTCCTCCTCCTCCGCCTCGCACGCGGCGAGCGCGAGCACGAGTGCGGCGAAGAGGGCGACGAGCCATCGGCTCGAGAGGCGGTGCATCGTGGTCCTTTCCGGCGGTGGTCATGGGGCGCGGCGGCCGGTGCGCGCTCGTGGCGCACACGTCGCCCCGCGGTGGGGCCGACCGTCGACCGTACGTGTCGGACGGGGGGCGCCGCCACGTCGGCGGGCACCGCGTCGGGCCGCACGACCTGAACGCCTGGACGAGGCTGCGACAATGGCGGGCCCGCCTCCGTCGACGAGCCGACAGCCCATGCGCAACCCCGCCCTCGCCTTCCGCCCCGAGCACGGCAGCATCCCGACCGACCCGGGCTGTTACCTGTGGAAGGACCGTCATGGCCGCGTGCTCTACGTGGGCAAGGCCAAGAGCCTGCGCGCCCGCCTCGCGAGCTACTTCGGCGCCTGGTCGGGGCTCGGGCAGCGCACCCGGGCGATGCTCGAGGCCGCCGCCGACGTCGAGTGGATCGTGTGCTCGAGCGAGGTCGAGGCGCTGCACCTCGAGTACAACCTCATCAAGCGCCACCTGCCGCGCTACAACGTCCGCTACACCGACGACAAGAGCTACCCCTACCTCGCGGTGACCGTTGGCGAGGACGTCCCGCGGGCGATGGTGCGGCGCAACCCCCGACGCGATGGCACCCGCTACTTCGGCCCCTACGCCCACGCCTACGCCATCCGCGAGACCCTCGACCTGCTCCAGCGGGTCTTCCCCGTGCGCACCTGCTCCGACAGCGTCTACGACCGCCACGAGCGGCTCGGACGACCCTGCCTGCTCCACCACATCGGTCGCTGCGCCGCGCCCTGCACCGGCGAGATCAGCGTCCCGGGGCACCGCGCGCTCGTCGACGAGCTCGTCGGCTTCCTCGCCGGCGACACCGACGCGACGCTCGCCGAGCTCGAGGAGCGCATGCGCGAGGAGGCCGAGGCGCTGAACTTCGAGGCCGCCGCGCGCCTGCGCGACCAGCTCGCCGCGGTGCGCACCGCCCTCGCCAAGCAGCAGATGGTCACCGGCCGGGAGGAGAGCTTCGACGCCGTCGGCGTCCACGAGGACCACCTCGAGGCGGCGTTCCAGGCCTTCTTCGTCCGGCGCGGCCGGGTCGTGGGGCGCAAGGGCTGGACCGTCGACAAGGTCGAGGACCTCGACACCCCTGCGCTCGTCGGGCGCTTCCTCGCCGAGCTCGGCATGGAGCGCGGCGCCGACCTGCCGCGCGAGGTCCTCGTGCCGGTGCTGCCCGAGGACGCCGAGGCCGTCGAGGGCCTGCTCGCCGAGCTGCGCGGCGGCCCGGTGCACCTGCGGGTGCCCCAGCGCGGCGACAAGCGGGCCTTCCTCGACACCGTCACCGGCAACGCCCGTGAGGCCTTCGCCCAGCACAAGCTCTCGCGGGCGCGGGACTTCACCGCGCGCAGCCAGGCGCTGCACGAGCTCGGCGAGGCGCTCGGCATGGACGAGGCCCCGCTGCGCATCGAGTGCTACGACATCTCGACGCTGCAGGGCACGAGCTCGGTCGCCTCGATGGTCGTGCTCGAGGACGGGCTGCCGCGCAAGAGCGAGTACCGGCGCTTCCGCATCAAGGGCGTCGAGGGCCAGGACGACTTCGCGATGATGCGCGAGGTCATCAGCCGGCGCTTCCGCAAGCTCCTCGAGGAGGCCGAGCAGCCCGCCGTCGACGACGACGGCAACCCCCGCAAGTTCGCCTACCCGCCCAACCTCGTCCTCATCGACGGCGGCAAGGGGCAGCTCTCGGCCGCCGGCGAGGCGATGGCCGGGCTCGGCGTCAGCGGGGTGGCGCTCGCCTCGCTCGCCAAGCGCCTCGAGGAGGTGTTCCTGCCCGGGCGCGACGAGCCCGTCGTCCTGCCGCGCGGCAGCGAGGCCCTCCACCTCCTGCAGCGGGTGCGCGACGAGGCCCACCGCTTCGCGGTGACCTACCACCGCACGCTGCGCGACAAGGCGATGACCGCCTCCGAGCTCGACGACGTGCCCGGGGTCGGGCCGACGCGGCGGCGCGCGCTGCTCGAGCGCTTCGGGTCGCTGCGGGAGATCCGCCGCGCCGAGCCCGCCGAGCTCGCGGAGGTCGATGGGATCTCCGACGCGCTCGCGGGCAGGATCTACGATCACCTCCACCCGCACGAGGCGGGCGGGCAGACGGCGACAGGGGACGACGTGGCACCGGCCGAGCGCGCATGACCCGCGTGACCGAGGCGCCCGAGCTCGCGATCATCACCGGCATGTCGGGGGCGGGGCGCACGACCGCGGCGAAGGTCTTCGAGGACCTCGGCTACTTCGTCATCGACAACATGCCGCCGGCGCTCATCGACCGCGTCGTCGAGCTCGCGGTGGCGCGCGGCTCCGAGGTCGACCGCATCGCCCTCGTCGTCGACGTCCGCGGCTGGGAGTTCTTCGGTGACTTCCGCGAGAGCCTCGCCGGCCTGCGCGAGAAGGGCCTCGACCCGCGCGTGCTCTTCCTCGAGGCCGGCGACGACGTCCTCGTGCGCCGCTACGAGGCCGAGCGCCGGGCGCACCCCATGGCCGGGCGCGACCGCGTCCTCGACGGCATCCGCCGGGAGCGCGAGCTCCTCGCCGACCTGCGGGCCGAGTCCGACCTCGTCGTCGACACGACCCGCACGAGCGTCCACGACCTGCGCGACCGCATCCGGGAGCGCTTCGGCGAGCACGCGCCCGGCATGGCCGTCAACGTCGTGAGCTTCGGCTTCAAGCACGGGGCCCCCCGCGATGCCGACATCGTCCTCGACGTGCGCTTCCTGCCCAACCCCCACTGGGTCGAGGAGCTGCGGCCCCACACCGGGCTCGAGCCCGCGGTGCGCGACTACGTCATGGGCCAGCCGGCGACGGCGGCCTACCTCGAGCAGCTGCGCGGGCTCTTCGACGTCATGGTCCCGGAGTTCCAGCGGGAGGGCAAGCACTACCTCACCGTCGCCATCGGCTGCACCGGCGGGCGGCACCGCTCGGTCGTGCTCGCCGAGGAGCTCGCCCGCCACATCGCCTCCCACGGCGTCGAGGTCGGCGTCGACCACCGCGACCACGAGGCGACGTGAGCGGCGCGCGGGGCGTCGTGGCCATCGGGGGCGGGCACGGGCTCGCCCGGGCCCTCGGCGCGCTGCGCGGCCTCGGCCTGCGGCCGACGGCGATCGTCACCGCCGCCGACGACGGCGGCTCGAGCGGACGCCTGCGCCGCGACCTCGCCATCATCGCGCCCGGCGACCTGCGCCGCGCCCTGCTGAGCCTCGCCCGCGACCGCGCGCTCGCCGAGGTCCTCGCGCACCGCTTCAGCGCCGGTGAGCTCGCCGGGCACGCCCTCGGCAACCTCCTCCTCGTCGCCCTCGCCGAGCGCGAGGGCGACGTCGTCACCGCGCTCGACCGCGCCGCGAGCCTCCTCGACTGCGCCGGGCGCGTCCTGCCGTCGACGACGACGCCCGTCGAGCTCGTCGCCCGCATCGCCGGGGCCGAGGTCCACGGCCAGCGCCGGATCACGACCGCCGGCGCCGACGTCGAGGCGCTCGCGCTCGACCCCGCCGACCCGCCCGCCTGCGCCGAGGCCGTCGCGGCGATCGAGGCGGCCGACGCGATCGTCCTCGGCCCTGGCAGCCTCCACACGAGCGTCGTCGTCAACCTCCTCGTCCCGGGGATCCGCGACGCCGTCGGTCGCAGCGACGCGACGCTCGTCGCCGTCGCGAACCTCCGCACCCAGGCGGGGGAGGACCCGGGACTCGACGCCGACGAGCACCTCGCCGTCGTCCTCGACGCCCTCGCGGGCCGTCGCGTCGACCATCTCGTCGTCCACGACGGGCCGGTCCGCTGCGATCCCGGCACGCGCCCGCTGCGCGTCGACGACGGCACGCTCAGCGCGCCCGCGGTCGCCGACGGCGTGGGTGGCATCGTCCGCGCCGACCTCGCCGAGCGCGACGCGCACGGGCAGGCCGGCGCCGCGCACGACCCCGAGCGCCTCGCAGCGGTGCTCGCCGACCTCCTGGCGATCCCGCGCCGGCCGTGAGCCTCACCCGGGAGCTGCGCGAGGAGCTCGCCCGGCTGCCGCTGCCCGACGGCGAGCCCGCGCGCGCCGAGGCCGCCGCCGCGCTGCGCTTCGGCGGCGCGTGGCTCTGGCGCGGTGGCGCCGATGGCGCGGCCTGGACCCTCGAGACGCCCGTCGCCGCGGTCGTGCGCCGTGTCCGCGCGGTCCTCGCCGAGCAGCCCGCTGCGCGCACCGCGATCGAGGCCCGGCGCGCCGGCGGGCTCGCCACCGAGGCGCGCTACCGCCTGCGCGTCGAGGGCAACGCGGCACTGGCCGCCCTCGGTCTCACCGACGCCACCGGGGCCCCGCTCGAGGCCGCGCCGTCGGGCGCGCCC
>PWFH01000022.1 GCA_003553795.1 Egibacter sp.
CGAGTGGCGGATCGCGGCGCTGTCACGACGCTGAGCCGCCACTCGCCGGTGGTGCCGCGCGGCGTCGTTCAGGCCTGCGGCGTCGAGTGGCGGATCGCGGCGCTGTCACGACGCTGAGCCGCCACTCGCCGGGTGCTCAGGCCGGCCCGACCTGCCCGGCGACGATCTCGGCGGAGCGCAGCACGAGCGGCAGGCCGCCCCCGGGGTGCGCGGATCCCCCGACGAGGTGCAGGCCGGGGACCGGTGAGCGGTTCGCCGGTCGCAGGAACGCCGCGCTCGGCCCGTTCGACGAGGTGCCGTAGATGGCCCCGCCGATCGCGCGGGTGCGCCGGGCGAGGTCGAGGGGGGAGCGGTGCTCTGTGAACCGGAGCCGGCCGGAGAGGTCGAGCCCCCGGCGGGCGAGGACCTCGAGGAGGTGCTCGGCGTAGCCCTCGGCGAGGCCGGGCTGGGCCCAGTCGACCTGCCCCTGTCGCGGGGCGTTGGCGAGGACGAACCAGGCCTCGTGACCGGCGGGCGCGACCGCGGGGTCGTCGGGCACGACGGCGTAGAGCGTCGGGTCGGGCACCGGGCGGGGATGGGGGCCGAAGAGCGCGTCGAACTCCGCCTCGTAGTCGGTGGGGAAGAGGACGTTGTGGTGGGCGATGCCCGGCGTGGCCCCCTCGACGGCGAGGAGCAGGACGAAGCCCGACAGCGACGGCTCGAGGCGCGCGAGGCGGCGGCGCATCCTCCCCGCGCGGGGGCTGTCGACGAGGTCGCGGTAGAGGTGGGTCGCGTCGGCGTTGGCGACGACGACGTCGGCGGGCAGCCGCTCGCCGTCGGCGAGCTCGACGCCGATGGCCCGGCCGCCGGCGGTGACCACGCGCGTGACGTCCGAGCCGGTGCGCAGCTCGGCGCCGAGCAGGAGCGCCTGGGCGGCGAGGGCCTCGGCGATGCGGCCGAGCCCGCCGAGGACGTACCACGCGCCGAAGGCCTGCTCGGCGTAGGGCACCGTCGCGAGCGCGGCGGGCGCCCGGCGCGGGTCGCTGCCCTGGTAGGTGGCGTAGCGGTCGAGGAGCATCCGCAGCCGCGGGTCGGCGAGGTAGCGCCGCCCGAGGCTCGACAGGCTCCGACCGGGGGCGATCGTCGGCAGCGACGGCAGCCGGCGGGCGAGCTCGCCGACCGACAGCGCCTGGCGCAGGAACGGCTGCTCGGTGGCCCGCCAGATGCGCCCGGCGCGGGCGAGGAAGCGCTGCCAGTCGAGCGAGGATCCCGGCGAGAGCGAGGCCTCCATCGACGCGGCCCGCGCGACGGGGTCGCGGGAGACGTCGAGGCGGGTGCCGTCGGCGAAGCGGTAGCGCGCGATCGGGTCGAGCTCGACGAGGTCGAGCGCGTCGGTGAGTGTCGCGCCGGTCGCGGCGAAGGTGTCGGCGAGCGCCTCGGGCATCGTCACGAGGGACGGCCCGGTGTCGAAGACGAAGCCGTCGCGGCGGTGGACGCCGAGCTTGCCGCCGAGGGCGTCGGACTGCTCGCAGACGACGACCTCATGGCCGAGGGCGCTGAGCCGCGCGGCCGTGGCGAGCCCGCCCACGCCGGCGCCGACGACGACGATGCGGCCCATCGCTAGCCCCTCCCTCGACCCGGCAGCGTGCGCCCCCGCCAGGTCAGCGTGCCCTGCGCGCGCCGGCGCAGCGAGCGCGCGGTGATCCAGCCGAGCGCGAGCACCGAGACGGGATGCCACAGCGCGTCGCGGCGGCGACCTCCGGTCCGTCCCGCGGCGACGGCCCGGCTGGCCACGCCCGCGGCGTAGCCGAGCGACCCGAGCGCGGCCAGGCGGGGGCGTCCCCGCGTCAGTCCCGCCAGCGCTGCGACCGGCGGCGCGACGAAGAGCCAGAGCAGCAGGGCGAGCAGCGCCGCCGAGCGCGTCGGCGAGCCGGCCGCGGCCCACAGGCTCTTGGCGTAGCCCTCGCGCAGCTCCGACCACGAGTCGTACATCCGGCAGGTCGCGACGTCGGTGCCGTCGACGACGCCGGCGGTCATCCCCGCGCGGACGAAGGCGCGGCCGAGCTCGAGGTCCTCGAGGACGGCATCGGCGACGGCGGCGTGCCCGCCGGCCCGCTCGTAGTCCGCGCGGCGGCACGCCAGCAGCTGGCCGTTGGCGGCGACGAGCGACGGGCGCGGGCGGCGCGCGGCGAGGCCGAGCGGCAGGAAGGTCAGCCACGTCCACTGCAGCAGCGGCTGGACGAGGCGCGGGCCGGGCCCCTCGGCCTCCTGGCGCGGGTACGGGCAGGTGAGGTCGAAGGGCCCCTCGGCGAGCACGGCGACGGTGCGCGCGAGCCCGTCGGGCGCGAGGACCACGTCGGCGTCGACGAAGACGAGGACGTCCCCGCGCGCGGCGTCGGCGAGCTGGGCGCAGGCGTGAGGCTTGCCGAGCCAGCCCTCGGGCAGCGCCCGGCCCTCGAGCACCCGCAGCCGGACGTCACCACCGCTGGCCTCGCGGACGACGTCGCCGGTGCCGTCGGTCGAGCCGTCGTCGAGGACGCAGAGCTCGAGGTCGACGCCGCGGCTCGCGAGGATCGCCGCGATCGTCGGGGCGATGCGCCCGGCCTCGTTGCGCGCCGGCACGAGGACGCTCACCTCGGGGCGGTCGGGTCGGCCCACGCGGACGACCGCCCCGCCCTCGGGCGGCTCGGCGCCCTGCGCGGTGGCCGAGGGCGCGAGTGATGGGGGCACCCACAGCCGGCGGGCGTTGAGGGCGGCGTGCGCCGCGAGGGCGGTCGCGGCGACCGTGGCGGCGCCCACCGCGACGGTGGCCGAGCGGGCGGCCACGCCGGCACTGGCGCCTGCGGCCGCCCGCCTGCGGTGCCCCGCCCCGGCGCGGCGTCGCATCCTGGACCCCCGCGAGCTCATGCGCGCGCCCGGGCACGGAGGTCGCCGGCGACGGCGATGGCGAGGGGCACCGCGACGACCCCCATGCCCACCCCACCGAGGGCCGCCGAGCCGGGCAGGCCGAAGAACGCCGCGTGCGCGAGCAGCGAGGAGGCGTAGACCCAGAGGTAGAGCGCGGCCGGCGCGGTGTCGTCGGGTCGGGCGCCCTGCGCGGCGTCCGGCTGGCCGGCGGCGGCGTAGAGGACGGCCATCATGAGCGTGGCGACGAGCAACCAGCCGGCGAAGTTCGACAGCGGGATGCCGAGGATCGCCGGCCCTGCGGAGTCCCACGACCAGTGGCCGGCGTCGACCATCTGCGGGTCGAGGTAGAGGTCCCAGGAGGTCAGTGCCCAGCCCGCGAGCGGGATGCCGACCCGCCGGCTCGCGGTGAGCCGTCGCGTCACGACGTAGGCCGGGTAGGCCATCATCGTCCACGCCAGGGGGATGACGAGCGGTACGCCGCCGACCATCGGCCCGAGGGAGTCGGCGTAGACGTAGGCGCCGAAGGGCAGCCCCGTGGCCACGCCGAGCGCCTCGACGGCGAAGCCCCCGCCGGCGGTGACGGCGAGCAGCACCGCGGTGAAGCGGGCGCCGCGCCACGCTGCGGCGTGGGTCACCGACGCGGCGAAGAACACGACGACCGTGGCCACGGTGAGGTCGTCGCGCGCGCTGCCCTGCGGGACGAGCGGATAGGCGACCTGCAGGAGCACGACGAGGCCCGCCAGCGCGCCGATGGTCCGCCGCACCGCCCGTCCCGGCGCGGTCGCGCGGGCGCGCTCGGGCGCCTGGGAGCCCACCACCGGGCTCACCGCAGGCGCTTGGCGACGAACCGCAGCGGGCTCGTCGCCGCGTCGACGGCGCGTCGCGGAAGGCTCGGCTCGGCGAGGTCGGCGAGCACGGTGCGGGCCGCCGAGCGGCCGCTCGCCCCGAAGACGCCGCCTCCGGGGTGGGTGGAGGCGCCGGCGAGGTAGAGCCCCGGCAGGGGGCCGCGGTACGTCGAGATCGACGGCGAGGGCCGCCAGCTGAACATCTCGTCGAGCCCCATCTCGACGTGCATGACGTTGCCGCGTCGCAGGCCGAGCTCGCGCTCGAGCTCCAGGGGCGTCTGGACGTACATCTGCTCGACCGAGGCGGCGAAGCCCGGGGCGACGGCGTCGACCGCCTCGACGAGCTTCGTGCCCTCGCGCTCGGCGATCGCGTCCCAGTCCTCGCCGCCCGCGAGCTCGTAGGGGTGCCACTGGCCCCAGACGGTGACGTTGTGCTTGCCCTGTGGGGCGATGTCGGGGTCGAAGGCGGAGAACGTCATCGCGAGCGCCGCGGGCTTGCTCGGCGCCAGCCCCGCGACGAACTCGCCGTGCGCGGCGCGCAGGAACCGCCGCGAGGGCGCGAGGAGCTGGAGGGCCCGGTGCTCGGTGCCGTCACCGCCGGGGTAGCGCGGCAGGTCGTTGGTGGCCAGGCGCACGACCATGCCGATGCCGTTGCCGACGCGGATGCGCCGGCGCAGCGCGGCGCCGTCGGGCACGGCGTCGCCGAGCAGGTCGAGGGTGGTGTGGATGTGGCAGCCGGCGAGGACCGCCCGCGCGCCGATGCGCTCGCCCGAGGCGACCTGCACCCCCGAGGGGTGCCCGTCGCGGGTGAGGATGCGCTCGACGGGGGCGCTGAGGGTGAGCGTGCCGCCGAGCGCCTCGAAGCGTCGGGCGAGGGCCACCGAGAGCATCCCCGAGCCGCCGCGCGGATGCCCCGGGGGCCGGCGGTGCATCATCGCGTTCCAGCCGACGAGGTCGGCGGTGGCGACCTCGTGGGTCGGCGGGCCCGACTGGGCGCCCATCCAGGCCAGGGCGGTCTTGAGCCGCTCGTCCTCGAAGTGCTCGTCGAGGATCTGGTCTCCGGTGGTGAGGAACTGCCGCGCGAGCTCGAGGCCGTGCAAGCCGGTGGCCTTGCCCACGCCCCACAGCGAGCGTCCCAGGCTCGCCCCGGTGGGCGGGGCCTGGAAGGCCTCGAAGATCCGGTCGTTGCGCGCCGCCCAGTCGGTGGCGAAGGCGTGGTAGGCCTCGGCCTCGCGGTCGCCGCACAGGTCGGCGATCGAGTCGCAGGTCGCCTCGAGGTCGACGTGGAAGGTGAGGTTGCCCTCCTCGAACGGCGCGAAGCCCCACGGGTCGAGGTCGAAGTACTCGAGGCCGACGCCGGCGAGGTCGAGCTCCTCGACGATGCCGGTGTGGCGCACCATGATGTGCGCCGAGGAGCCGACGTCCATGTGGTAGCCGGGGAAGCGCTCGAGGGTGGAGACCGCCCCGCCGACGACGTCGCGGCGCTCGACGACCTCGACGTCGAGGCCCTCCTTGGCGAGGTAGCAGGCGGCGACGAGGGCGTTGTGCCCCGCACCGACGACGACGACGTCCCGCATGTCCGGCCTTTCGTCTGGCCCCTGCGCCGGCCACCGAGTCTAGGGCGCCACCCGCAGCCTGCGGACCCCGCCTATGCTGCGCCCATGTGGCGGCGTGCGGCGCGGGCGGTCGGGGCGCAGGCGGTCGGGCCGCAGGGCGGCCCGGGCGGCCGCGACGCGCTCGGCGCGATCGGCGGCGGGGCGGACGCGCTCGAGGCCGCCGTCGCCGAGGCCCTCGCGCGCGTCGACGCCGTGGAGCCCGATCTCGGGGCGGTCGTGGCCCTCGTCGCCGATCGTGGCGGGCCCTCGCCGGGGCCCCTCTGCGGGCTGCTCGTCGGGGTCAAGGACCTCTTCGCCCTCGCGGGCCAGCCGCGGGCGTGCGGCGCGCCCGATCTCGTCGACCTCGCCGCGCAGCCGGCGCACGCCACGGCGGTGCAGCGCCTCGCCGACGCGGGCGCGGCGGTGCTCGCACGCCTCGCCCTGCATCCGCTGGCCTTCGGCATCACCGGGCTCGGCACCGCCAACCCCGTCGCGCCCGGGCGCGTGGCCGGCGGGTCGTCGAGCGGCAGCGCGGCGGCGGTGGCCGCCGGCCTCGTCCACGCCGCGCTCGGCACCGACACCGGCGGCAGCGTGCGCATCCCCGCGTCCTGCTGCGGTCTCGCCGGGCTCAAGACGACCCGGGGGCGCGTGCCCGTCGATGGCGTCGCGCCGCTCGCGCCGAGCCTCGACACCGTCGGCCCGCTCGCGGCCGACGCCGCCGGCTGCGCGCTGCTGCTCGCCGTCCTCGCCCCCGAGGCCGTCGGCCTCGGCGCGGGTGCCGACGCCGAGGCCCTGACGGCCTTCGCTCGCGACGTCGCCGCCGCCCGTCCCGAGGGCCTGCGCGTCGGCGTGCCCGCCGAGACCCGCGCGGCACGCCTCGATCCCGAGGTGCGCGCCGCCTGGCAGCGCCGCCTCGACGAGGCTGCCGAGGCCGGCGCCCGCATCGTCGAGGTCTCGCTGCCGTCGTTGCTGCGGGCACCGGCGGCCAACGGGGTCGTCCTCGGCTCCGAGGCGGCGCGCACCCATGCGACGAGCCGGGCGCGGTGGCACCGTGCGCTGCCCGCCGAGGTCGCCGCACGGCTCGAGCGGGGCCGCGCACGCACCGCCGGGGAGGTCGAGGGGGCCTGGCGCACCGCCGCGGCGCTGCGCGCCGAGGCGCACGCGGTCCTCGACGACGTCGACGTGCTCTGCACGCCGACGCTGCCCTGCCGCGTGCCGCGCGTCGGGGCGACCGACATCGCCGTCGACGGGGTCGCCGAGCCGGTCGTCACCGCGCTCACGCGGCTCACGAACCCGTGGAACCTCAGCGGGTTGCCGGCGGGGTCGGTGCCGGCCGGGCGCGACGCTGATGGTGCGCCCCTCGGGCTGCAGGTCGTCGGGCCGGCCGACGGCGAGGCCGTCGTCCTGCGGGCGATGGCCGCGCTCGCCGAGGGAGGGGCAGGGCCGCTGTCCCCAGGCGGGGAACGGCGCTGATGGGCGTGGGCCCATGAGATGCGGCATGCTGTCGGCGGCCCGTGCCACGCGACGATGGGAAGCGCTCCACGATGTCTCGCGGCCTGCTCCTGCTCGCACTGCTCGCGCTCCTCGGCATGCTCGCCGCGGCGTGCGAGGAGGACGCCGGCGAGGAGCCGCCACCCGAGGAGGCCGAGGAGGCGGAGGTCGGCATCGCCGCCCCTGATGACGTCGACGAGGGCGACCTCGTGCGCGTCGGCCTGCTCAACCCCTCGACGGGGCCGTTCGCCGCCCTCGGCGAGGACGTCGACGACGGCTTCCTGGTCTACGTCGACGACGCCGGTGGCGAGCTCGCCGGCTTCGCCGTCGAGGTGCTCGTCGAGGACGAGGCCAACGACCCCGACGTCGCTGCCGAACGGGCCGCCGATCTCGCCGAGGAGGGGGAGATCGACGTCGCCGTCGGCTTCGTGAACTCGCGGGTGGCCTACGAGGCGGCCTCGGCGTTCGCCAATGCGGGCGTGCCGCTGCTCATCACCGTCGCCGGGGCCGACGACCTCACCCAGCGCGACGCCGATCCGTCGGTCTTCCGCCTGTCCTACACCTCCTCGCAGGACGCGATGCCGCTCGGTGCCTATGCCTGCGAGGAGCTCGGCTACGAGACGGTGAGCCTCGTCGCGCTCGACTACGCCTTCGGCTGGGAGGCCGCCGGCGGGTTCGCGCGCGCCTACACCGAGGCCGGCTGCGAGGTCGTCGACGAGCACTACGTCCCCCTCGACGAGGAGGACTGGGTGCCCTTCCTCCAGGAGCTCGACACCGACGCCGACGCGGTCTGGGCCGCTGCGGCGGGACCCGACGCGATCCGCTTGCTGCAGGCCTACGAGGACGTCGGCGTCGGCCTGCCGCTCATCGGCCATGGCGCGCTCACCGACGAGGAGGTGCTCGCCCAGCAGCAGGCGCTCGCCGAGGGCGTCGTCACGAGCCTGCACTACTCAGCTGCGCTCGACACCCCTGAGGCCCGCGACTTCGTCGAGGCCTTCGACGAGGCCCACGAGCGTCCGGCCAGCCGGGCGGCCGAGGCGGGCTACGCCGCGGCGATGGTCATCGAGGCCGCCCTCGCTGAGCACGAGCACGTGAGCCGCGCGCGGCTCATCCACGCTCTCGGCGACGTCGACGTCGACGCCCCGCGGGGGCGGCTGCGCTTCGACGCCTACGGCCAGGCCGTCCACGACGTCCACGTCCGCGAGGTGACCGAGACCCCTGAGGGCTGGGAGAACACCGTCATCGAGACCTTCGAGGACGTCAGCCAGTTCTGGGGCTACGACCCCGAGGACTACCTCGCCCAGCCGCGCTACGAGGAGCTCCGGGGCACCTGGCAGGGCGGCGGCCCCTGAGCCGGGCACGCCTCGTCGTGCGAGCGGGACGGTGGGAGCGGTGCGCAGGCCGGCTCAGGTGGGGACCGACGTGTCCTCGAGGGGGTCGCCACCGAAGATCTGCCCGCGGGTGGCCTCGACGGCGAAGCGCGCGAAGAGCTCCTCGGCGTACCAGCCGACGCGCGGCGTGGCCTCGATCGCCTCGCGGTGGGCGGGCTGGCGGTAGGCGAAGTCGGTGAGCGCGCGCGTCGAGGCCCACACGCTGAAGGTGCCCTGCAGCCCGACGGGGGCCTCGCCGATGCCGACCGCCAGCCGCAGACCCGGCATCGCCCGGAGCTCGGCGGTCACCGGCGGGACGGCGCGCCAGAACGTGCGCATCGTGCCCCAGGCCAGGCGTGCGCGGGTGATCGCCGCGACCGGGCCGTCGTGGCGGCTGGCCTCGGGCTCGCCGAACGGGGCGACGCCGGACCACCGCCCCTTCGCGACGAGCGGACGCAGCTGCGCCTGCCAGGCCTCCTCGGCGATCGCGCGCCATCCCCGCGCGACCGGTGAGCGTTGCTGGTAGGCCGCGGCGTCGTCGCGGTCCCCCCACACCGTGAGCACCCCCCAGGTGCGAGGGTCGGCATCACGGACGTCGAAGGTCCGCCCGTCGCCGGTGCCGAGGAGCTTGGCGAAGCGCAGCCCGGGCGTGCGGGCGAGGTGGAGGCGGTCGGTGCCCATGCGCCGCAGCGCCGAGGGCACCCGCGAGCGTGGCACGCGGAAGAGCTCGACGAGGACGTGCGGCGTCGGCGGCGTGACGGTCATGGGGCCACGACACCCTCGCCGCCTCCGTCGCCGGCCGGGGCGAGGCCGGCGTCCCCGGTAGCGTCTCCAGCGAGGAGCGCATCGACGGCCGCGGCTGTCGGCAGGCCCGGCTCGGCACCGCGCACCGTCGCGGCGAGCGCGCCGGCCGCGGCCGCGCGTCGGGTGGCGTCCTCGTAGGAGGCGCCGCTGGCGAGCGCGATCGCGAGCGCGGCGTCGAAGCTCGCGCCCGATCCGGTCGTGTCGACCGCGGTGACCGAGGGGGCGGGTGCCGTGCCCGACCCGCCGTGCGGGTCGCACCAGGCGGCGCCCCGCGGGCCGAGGGTGACGACGACGCCACGGCCCTCCTCGGCGAGCGCGCAGGCCAGCGACTCACCGGAGGCGCGCGCACCGAGCAGCGTCGAGAGCTCCGCCTCGTTGCCGACGACGACGTCGGCCACCTCGGCGAGCCCGCCGGCGGCCTCGGCGGGGGCGGGCCGCAGGACGACGAGCCCCCCGCGGCTGTGGATGACCTCCGCGGCGTAGCGCGAGGTCGCGGCGTTGATCTCCCCCTGGAGCATGAGGACGTCGCAGTCGGGAAGGTCCGCGGCGTGGGCCGGGGCGAGGTAGCGGTTCGCGCCCGGGTACTGCACGTAGCTCACCGCGCCGTCGGGCGTGACGAGGGGCACCGCCACGCCGGTGGGCGTGCCGCGCTTGCCGACGACGCGGCCGCTGTCGACCCCTTCGCCGTCGAGCGCCTCGCGGAAGCCCACGCCGTAGGCGTCGACGCCGACGGCGCCGACCATCGTGACCTCGGCGCCGAGCCGGGCGAGGGCCACGGCCTGGTTGTACCCCTTGCCGCCACGGTAGGAGGCGTGTGCGCTCGCGATGACGTGGTCGCCCTCGGCGGGCAGCCGGGGCACGGAGAAGGCGAGGTCCATGACGAGGGACCCGACGACGATGGCGCGGGTGCGCATGCTGCTCCTCCCCGGGTGGGTGGCGATTCGGGGTGTGCCCACGCAGGGTAGCGCCGTCGGTGGCCCCGCTCGCGTGTCGTGCCGCCAGGCGGACCGTGGCCCCGAACGCGCGAGGGGCCGACGCCGGTCGGCGTCGGCCCCTCGGTGGGGATGGCCCGCTTCGGTCAGCCCTTCACGCCGCCGGCGGTCAGCCCCGAGACGATCCGGCGCTGGAAGAGCAGCGCCACGATGATGAGCGGGATCGACACGAGGGTCGA
>PWFH01000017.1 GCA_003553795.1 Egibacter sp.
CAGGTGGAGACCTCGGCAGCCACCTACCGCGCGACACAGTGGCTGGGCTGGAGCATGCTCGCGGCCATCGCCGGCGCCGCGATCGCGCTCGGCTGGTGGCTCTCCCGCCGGGTGGGCGCACGGCTCGGTCGCTCCTCCAGCGAGTTGGACACCGTATCCCAGGAGCTGTCCTCGGTCTCCGCCCAGCTCGGCGCGAGCTCGGAGGAGACCTCGGCGCAGGCCAATGTGGTCGCGGCCGCGGGTGAGCAGGTGTCGTCGAACGTGCAGACGGTGGCCACGGCGGTCGAGGAGCTCTCCTCGAGCGTCCGGGAGATCGCGCAGTCGTCCTCGGAGGCCTCCGAGGTCGCGTCGCGTGCGGTGGCCACCGCGCAGGAGACCAACGGCAAGGTGGAGCGGCTGGGGACCTCCTCGGCCGAGATCGGGCAGGTCATCGAGGTCATCACCTCCATCGCCGAGCAGACGAACCTGCTGGCACTCAACGCCACGATCGAGGCGGCGCGGGCGGGTGAGGCCGGCAAGGGCTTCGCGGTCGTGGCTGGCGAGGTCAAGGAGCTCGCGCAGCGCACGGCGACGTCGACCGAGGAGATCAGCGGCAAGATCGCGGCGATCCAGGGCGACTCGGGTGAGGCGGTCGCGGCGATCGAGGAGATCGGCGCGGTGATCGAGAGCATCGCCGACATGCAGACCACGATCGCCTCGGCGGTGGAGGAGCAGACCGCGACCACCAACGAGATCGCGAGGAGCGTCAACGAGGCGGCGTCGGGCAGCGCGCACATCGCCGAGAACATCACCTCGGTGGCCGCCGCCGCGGGTGAGGCCGCCCGGGGCGCGGGCCGCGCGCAGGAGGCCGCCGGTGACCTGCGTCAGGTCGCCGCGGCGCTGCGCGCCGTCGTCGACGGCGGTGCCAGCAGCGTGCAGGCCCACCTGCCGCAGGGCGGCACCGCCGCGCCCCCGGCGCTACAGCGCGCCGACGCGGGCCCAGCGAAGGAGCCCACCCCCGCCGGCCGCTGAGCGCCTTCGATCGCCGGGCGCACAGGCCCGGGCGGGTCAGCGCCCAGCGAGCAGGGCGTCGGCGACCGGCGCGAGGATCGCGTCGACGATCCAGACGTTGGCGAGGAAGATCACGAGCAGACCGACGGCGAGGAGCATGACCGGCCCGAGGATGCGCGGCCCGGGCTCGTGGGCGTCCTCGAGCTTGGGGTCGGTGACCTTGCCGGTGAAGATCCGCTCGATGAGCCGCACGAAGTACACCGCGGTGAGCAGGCTCGAGCCGACGATGATCACCGCGATCGGCCAGCGGCCGCCCTCGATCGCGCCGAGCACGAGGTAGAACTTCGAGATGAAGCCCGCGGTGGGCGGCAGCCCGACCATCGACACCGCGGCGATCGCGAAGCCGCTCATGAGCAGGGGCATCTTGCGCCCGAGCCCGCTCATGCGCGGGATCTCCTTGATCTTCGTCTGGGAGTAGATCCCGCCGGCGATGAAGAAGAGCCCGCTCTTCATCACCGCGTGGTTGAGGATGTGCAGCAGGGCGCCGATGAGGGCGATGGGGTTGGCGAGGCCGATGCCGACGCCGATGTAGCCGAGCTGGGCGACGGTGGAGTAGGCGAGCAGCCGCTTGAAGTCGGTCTGCAGGATCGCCATGACGGAGCCGACGAGGATGCCCGCCGCGCCGAACCATGTGAGCAGCTCGGCGATCGGCAGCTCGTCGGCGACGAGGCCAGGGCCGAAGACCCCGTAGTTGATGCGGATGATCGCATAGGCCCCGGCCTTGACCTGCACGGCGGCGAGCAGCGCGGCGATCGCCGGTGGGGCGTTGGTGTGGGCGTCGGGCAGCCAGACGTGCAGCGGGAAGAGCGCCATCTTCACGCCGAGGCCGACGGTGATGAGCGCCGCCGCGGCCGCGATCGTCGGGGAGTCGGCCACCGCCGGCAGGAGCCCCGCGACGTCGGCCATGTTCAGCGAGCCGGTCGTGAAGTAGATGAAGCCGACGCCGAGGAGGTAGAGCCCGCTGCCGGCGGTGCCGAGCAGGAGGTAGCGGAAGCTCGCGAAGATCGCCCGGTCGCCGCCGAGGGCCACGAGGGCGTAGGTCGAGATCGCGTAGATCTCGAGGAAGACGAAGAGGTGGAAGAGGTCGCCGCTGACGACGACGCCGAGCAGGCCCGTGAGCAGCAGGCACATGAGGCCGTAGGCCGGCAGGCCCGCCTTGGGCACGAAGCCCAGCCCGGCCTTGGCGGGGTAGAGCACCGCGAGCAGCCCGATGCCGGCGATGATCGTCGCGAGGAAGCCCGACAGCGGGTCGAGGACGTACTCGATGCCGATGGGCGGGGGCCAGCCCCCGACCTCGTGACGCAGCGGCGCGCCGTCGATGACCTGCGCGAGGGCCGTGAGCGCGACGCCGAGCGCGCCGGCCATGCCGAGCGTCGCCACGGCCTGCGCCGCCGCCGGGCGGTAGAGCCCGACGAGCACCGCGAGGACCCCGGCGATGAGCGGGATGACCGGCAGGAGGACGGGCAGCGCGCTCATGCCCCGGCCTCCCCGTCGGCCTCACCGGCGGAGGTGGCCTGCGCTGGCTCGTCGAGGGGATGGCCGCGCCGTCCGGCCCGCGGCGAGCCGGAGAGCCGAGCGACGACCTCGTTCTCCTCGAGGGTGCCGTGCGCCTGGTAGATGCGCACGAGCAGGGCGAGGCCGACCCCGACGATGCCGACGCCGACGACGATCGCGGTGAGGATGAGCAGATGCGGCAGCGGGTCGACGTAGCCGGCGGCGTCGACGCCGACCGCCGGGCTGATGATCGGCGCGGTCGCGCCGTCCTTGACGCTGCCCTCGATGAAGAAGAGGTAGATCGCCGTCGTGAAGATCGTCATGCCCACGAGCTTCTTCGCGAGGTTGCGCATCGCGAACATCCCGTAGAGCCCGATCGAGAGCAGCACGAGGACGAAGAGGTAGACGTAGCGGTCGACGAAGAGCTCAACCATCGACGGGGCTCCCTGCGAGCTCGTCGTAGACGAGGACCATCGCGCCGAACACCGCGAGCCCGACGGCGATCTCGACGACGAGGATGCCGAGGTAGCGCAGCCGACTCGCGGCGATCTCGCCGACCTCCACCGCGGCGTAGTCGAGGAACGCACCGCCGGCGAGCACCGCGACGAGGCCGGTGAGGGCGAAGGCGAGCATGCCGGCACCGGCGGCGAGCGGGCCGAGCTCGCGTGGCACCGAGCCGAAGGCGATGCGGCTCTCGAGGGTGAGCCGCGGCAGGATCACGCCGACGGCGAGGATGACGCCGCCGGCGAAGCCGCCACCGGGGCCGTAGTGGCCGTGGGCGATGATGTAGAGGCCGAACATCGCGATGAACGGGCTGAGCAGCCCACCGACGGTGCGCACGACCTCGCTGGGGTAGGCGCCGGTCATCCGAGCTCCTCCTGCTCACGGGCGCGCAGCACGAGCGCGGCGCCGAGGGCGGCGGTGACGATGACGAGGGTCTCGCCGAGGGTGTCCTGCGAGCGGTAGTCGGCGAGCAGCGCGGTGACGACGTTCGGGGTCTCGGTGTCCTCGAGGGAGTCCTCGAGGTAGACCGGCGCGACGCCCTGGTGGGCGGGCGCCTCGGGGTCGCCCTTGTCGGGCAGCCCCGTGCTCGCGTAGATCATGAGCGCGAGGAAGGCCGCGAGCACCGGCAGGGTCGCCCAGCGCCGTCGCGAGGAGTCCACGACGTCGGCGCGCCGGCTCGTCGTGAGGATCGCGGCGATGAAGAGCACCCCGGTGACCCCGGCGCCGAGGACCGCCTCGACGAGGGCGACGTCGACGGCCACCGCGCCGGCGAAGATCAGCGCGGCGAAGAGGCTGTAGGCGGCGAGCAGCGCGACCGCGGCGAGCAGGTCGCGCACCTTGAGCGCGAGCACCGCGGTCACGATGAGGATGACGAAGAGCAGGACGTCGAGCTCGAGGATCACGTCAGACCCCCCGGTGGTGGCTTGACGTCGTCGGTGCTGACCCACGGCTCGACGCCGGACTCGCGTCCGGCGCGCACGAGGGCGTGGGCGGCGGTGGGGTTGGCGAGGACGCTGAAGCCGAGCACGAGCACGAGTCGCACCGCGGCGTCCCAGGTCAGGCCGGGCACGAAGAAGAGCCCGCCGAAGATGAGGATGAGCCCGAGCGTCTCGGACTTCGCGACGGCGTGGGTGCGGGTGTAGAGGTCGGGCAGGCGCAGCACGCCGACGACGCTGATGACGAGGAAGGCGAGGCCGGCGCTGATGAGAACGATGGCGACGATCGCCATCGGCGTGTCGAGGCCGTTCATCGCCGCTCCACCGCCTCGTCGTCGTCGCGGCGCTCGACGTACTTGCCGAGCGCGATCGGCAGGAGGAAGGCCAGCAGCGCGAAGCCGAGCGCGATGTCGAGGAAGAGCACGGGGCGCTCGAAGTAGAAGCCCATGATGACGAGCGCGACGACGCCGTTGACGCTCACGAGCGCGACGGAGACGAGGCGGTCGAAGACCGTGGGGCCGGCGTAGACCCGCCAGAGGGTCAAGAGGATGACCCCCGCGACGGTGAGCAGCGCGACGAGCAGGAACGTCGTCATCGGCGCGGCACCTCCTCGGCGGCCGGCTCCCAGACGACCTCGGGGGGCGGGGCCGGGTCCTGGAGGAAGAGCCGGGCGATGCGGTTCTGCATCTCGCCGCTGACGAGGTCGTCGGCGGCGGAGGGCACGAAGGCGTGGACGGTGAACTCCCGGGTGTCGGGGTCGACGTCGAGGGTGAGCGTGCCGGGCACGAGCGTGATCGAGTTCGCGAGCGTCGTGCGGGCCACCGGGCTCTCCAGGTGGGTGGTGAAGCGCAGGACGTAGGGCTCGACCGGCAGGCGCGGCTGGAGCACGACCCAGGCGATGAGCACCCCGGCGGGGGGGATGCGCGCGAGCAGCCACAGGACGTAGGCGATGCTGCGGGCCCAGCGCAGCGGGATGGTCGACGGCGGGGTGTGCCGGCCGAGGTTCGCCGCGACGTAGCGATGGGTGAACCACGTCACGAGCGCCGCCGAGACCACCCCCATGGCGATGAAGAGGACGTTGTACTGCCCCGAGATCGCGAGCCAGAAGGCGAGCATGAGGACGAACTCGACGGCCATCGAGCCCGGCCCGAGGCCGGGACCGCGACCCTGGTCCGCGGAGTGCTGCTGTGGCATCAGACGAACGTCACCCCCAGCACGACGACGGCGGTGGCGATCATGACCGCGCCGACCATCCACGTCGGGTAGACCGGCGAGTCCGACGAGGCCCGGGCCTCCTTGACGAGCGGCAGCTGCCCGACGACCTCGGCGACGCCGGAGGCCACGCGCGTGCGCAGCGGCGGGTGGTGCGCGAGGCCGCCGGCGGGCGCCGGCTCGCGTTCGGGTCGCAGTCCGCGCACCCACGCGGCGAGGCGGAAGGGCGCGACGCGGTAGAACCAGTCGGTGTCGAGGGAGACCTTCCGCTGCGCGTCGACCTTCGCGAGCATGAGCACGAAGCCGAGCGCGGTGAAGAAGAGGATCTGCGAGGTCTCGATGACCTTGTACGCGGCGTAGGGGTTGTAGTCCACGGGGAACGGCAGGAGGTCGTACAGCAGCCCCGGGAACAGGCCGAGGACGGTGTTGGCGAGCGCGGCGAGGGCCATGCCGGCGTACATCGTCCCGGGGATCGGCCTGGGCTCGAGCCCCCGGTCGGGACCGAAGAACGTGTTGTAGGGCAGCTTGAGCCCGGTGTGGAGGAACGTCCCCACCGAGGCGAGCTTGAGGAGGATGAGCACGAGCGTGCGGCCGTCGACCGAGGCCGCCTCGACGACGAGCTCCTTGGAGATGAACCCGCTGAAGAGGGGGAAGCTCGAGATCGACACCGCGCCGATCATGTAGAGGATGAGCACCCACCGCAGCTTCTTCGTGAGCCCCCCGAGCTCGGAGGCCCGCGACGTCCCGACGGCGTGGAGCACCGCGCCGGTGCCCATGAGCAGCAGGCCCTTGTAGAGGATGTGGGCGAAGGCGTGCGCGGTCGCGCCGTTGATCGCGAGCTCGGTGCCGATGCCGACCGCGGCGACCATGTAGCCGACCTGGCTGATGATGTGGTAGCCGAGCAGGCGCCGGATGTCGTTCTCGAGCACGGCGTAGACGACGCCGTAGAGCGCCATCGCGACCCCGAGCCAGACGAGGAGCTCGACCCCGGGGAAGCCGCGCGCGAGGGCGTAGACCGAGGCCTTCGTCGTGTAGGCCGAGAGGAACACCGTGCCGGCCACCGTCGCCATCGGGTAGCCGTCGGGCAGCCAGGCGTGCAGCGGCGGCACCGCCGCCGAGAGCAGGAAGCCGACCATGATGAGCACGGTCGCCGGTACGAGCTCGAAGGCGGTGAACGCCAGCGACCCGGTCAGCGCGTAGTGCCAGATGACCCCGGCGAGCAGGAGCTTGCCCCCGGCGAGCTGGACGTAGAGGTAGCGCTTGCCGGCGCGCCCGGCCTCCTCGGTCCCCCGGGCCCAGATGAGGAAGACGCTCGCGAGGGCCTTGATCTCCCAGAAGAGGAAGAGGCTCAACAGGTCACCGGCGAAGACCACCCCGAGGGCGCTGCCGGCGTACATCGTCGCCGCGACGCGCTCGGTCGTGCCCATGATCTGGAAGCCGTAGACCGCCCCGAGGAACGCCGCGAGGCAGAAGACGTAGCCGAACGCGAGGCTGAGCGCGTCGACCTTGAGCGGCTCGAGCGTGAAGCCGTAGAAGTCGACGGCGAGGACGTCGCCGGGGCTCAGGCTCGCGACCTGGGCGAAGGCGAGCACCGGCAGGGCGAGCATGAGCGCGGCGCCGAGGCGGCCGCGCACGCCCATGAGCGCGAGGGCGCCGACGAGGAGGATCGCCGCGGGCGGCACGAGGTCAAGCATGCCCCGCCCCCGCGTCGTCGTGGGCGCTGGGCGCGTCACCGGCACGCAGGGCGCGCTGCCGCTCGTAGTAGTCCTCGGGGCGCTGCAGCCAGACCTTGCCGAGCCACTTCGACACGACGATGATCCCGACGCAGCCCCCAAGGCCGAGCAGCACCGCCCGGCCGGTCGGCAGGTCGACGAGCAGGTCGATGCCCACCCCGACGAGGAGGGCGACGGCGGCGATCGCGAGGCCGCGCGACAGGGTCATCGGCGTCACGGGGCACCTCCGATGACGCTCGCCGAGACGCCCTCGGCGATGTCGAAGAACCCGAAGACGTCGCCGAGGCCGAGCGCGAGGCCGATCGCCGCGGTGATGACGAGCGGCACGACCATGAGCGGCGTCGCGTCGCCGCGGGCGGCGCCCTCGGGCGGCGGGCGGAAGAACGCCCGGTGGATGATCGGGAAGAGGTAGCCGGCGGTGAACAGGCCGCTGCCGAGCAGGATGAGCCCGAGGACGACGTCGCCGGCCTCGAAGGCCCCGTCGACGAGGAACCACTTGCTCATGAAGCCGCCCATCGGCGGCAGGCCCGCGAGCCCCACCGAGGCCACCGCGAACGCCGACATCGTGAACGGCATGCGGTGGCCCGCCCCGTCGAGGTCGCTGACGCGATCGAGGTGCGCCTGGATGTGCAGCGCGCCGGCCGCGAAGAACAGGGTGATCTTCAGCGTCGCGTGGTTGGCGATGTGGAGCATCGCCCCGTCCCACGCCTCGGCGGCGAGGATCGACAGCCCGAGGATGATGTAGGAGAGGTGGGCGATCGTGGAGAACGCGAGCCGGCGCTTGAGGTTGTCCTGGAAGAGCGCGATCGAGGACGCCACGACGATGGTGATCGCGGCGAGCGCGGCGAGCGCGGCGGTGGCGCCGACCTCGGCGAGCGCGGCCGGCCCGAGGACGAAGCCGATGGCCCGGGCGAAGCCGAAGACGCCGGCCTTGACGACGGCGACGGCGTGCAGCAGCGCCGAGACCGGCGTCGGCGCGACCATCGCCGAGGGCAGCCAGGCGTGCAGCGGCATGATCCCCGACTTCGTGCCGAAGCCCAGGGCCATGAGGGCGAACACCGCGACGAGCATGCCGTCGGAGAGCCCCGCCGCGGCGAAGCCGCCGGGGGTGAACGTGAGCGTGCCGACCTGGGCGTAGATGATCGCCACGGCGAGCAGGAGCGCCACCCCTCCGGTCAGCAGGTAGCTGAGGTAGCGACGGCCCGCGGCGATCGCCTCGTCGTTCTCCTTGTGGACCACCAGCGGGTAGGTCGCGACGGTGAGCAGCTCGTAGAAGACGAGGAAGGTGAAGAGGTCGGCGGCCAGGGCGATGCCGAAGGCCGAGGCGAGGCAGACCGCGAAGCTCGCGAAGAAGCGCGTCTGCTTCTTCGCGCCCTCCCCGCGCAGATACCCGACGCTGTAGAACGTCGCGAGGATCCACAGGGCCGAGGCGGTGAGCGCGAAGAGCATCCCCAGGCCGTCGGCGCGCAGCCCGAAGGAGACACCGGGGACGAGCTCGAGCAGGGTGACCTCGTGCGGGCGCCCCTCGCGCAGTCCCGGCACCATCGCGAGCATCACGCCGAAGGTCACGAACGCGCCGAGCACCGACGCGGTCTCGCGCAGGTTCGGGCGCTTGCCGAGCAGCACGACGAGCACCGCCACGACGAGGGGCAGCGTCACGGCGGCGAGCGGCAGCAGCGAGGGCGTGGCGTCGATGAGCGTCGTCCGGTGCGGTCGCGTCGGTCAAGGCCCGCGGGCAGGGGCCTCGGCGCACGACGCCGAGGCGCAGGCTCGGGGAGCGGGCGGGAGCCTACCGTCAGCGTCGTCCCAACCCAAAGTCAGGGGCGCCGACCCCGCCTGCGGCCGTCGGCCGCCCGCGGTGACGGGGTGCGCTGCGGCGCGCAGCGGCGCGGGGCCTAGCCGCGGTCGGAGGAGGCACCCTCGGCGGCGTCGCGGTGCCACGCCATGCGCTGGCGCTCGTAGGGGTAGAAGCGGCGATAGTCGTCGATGACGGTGCCCTCCCACAGCGGTGCTCCGGAGCGGTAGGCCGCGCGGCCGATGAGGTGGCCGGCCAACGGGGCGCTCGCGATCTGCAGCGCGATCGCGAGCGCGACCTTGATGAGGGCGTTGGGCGTGCCGATCGCGATGCCGACGCCGAGCAGGATCATCCCCGCGCCGAGGCCGGTGCCCTTCGTCGCCGCGCTCGAGCGCGTGAGGGTATCGGGCATGCGCAGCACGCCGATGCCGGCGATGAGCATGACGAGGACGCCGGCGAACATGAGGACGGCGGCGACCACGGCCCTCATGCGCTTCTCGCCGTGACGAGCGCCGCGAGCGCGACGGTGGCGAGGAAGCCGAGCAGCGAGGCGATGAGGACGACGTCGATGAAGGCCTCCGAGCCGCTGCGCAGCGCGAGCAGCGCGAAGGAGGCCACGACCGAGAAGAAGCAGACGTCGGCGGCGATCGCCCGGTCGGCGACGAGCGGGCCGAGCACGCCGCGCAGCATGCCGAGGAGGAAGGCGAGCGCGAGGCCGAGCAGGGCGAGGTCGATGACGGGGCCGTCGAGCAGGGTCGTGGTCATCGTGGCGCTCCGGGGTCGGGGGTCATCGCAGGGCCCACAGCAGACGGCGCTCGAGGTCGGCGATGTCGGCCTCGAGCGCCTCGCGGGAGTCGATGAAGAGCGCGTGGACGTAGAGCGCCCGCCCGTCGAGGGAGACCTCGAGCGACAGCGTGCCCGGGGTGAGCGAGATCGCGTTCGCGAGGAGCATCGTCTCCCAGTCGCTCGCGGTGTGGATCGGCACGCGCACGATCCCCGCGCGCATCGCGGTGCCGGGCGTGAGGACCTCCCAGGCCACGCGGAGGTTGGCCTGCACGAAGATCGTGAGGAAGTACGCGCCGAAGACCGGGACGCGGACGAGGCGGCGCAGCCATGCCCTCATCGTCCCCGCACCGCCTCGAGGTAGGCGCTCGGGTCGAGCAGGCCGGCCGCGGCCGGCTCGGCGAGGGTGACGAGGAGCTGCGCGCCGAGGCCGAGGAGGATCGTGGCGACGCCGACGGCGAGCGAGGGCAGGGCGAGCGCGCGCACCCGCGGCGGGGTGAAGACGACCGGCGGCGGCTGGGGGATGCCGTCGACGACGCGCGGCAGCCGCGCGCGGTCGGGGTCGCCCTCGGTGCCGGCCTCGGCGCTGACCGCCGCGCTCGGCTCACCCCAGAAGACCCCGTTCCAGATCTTCATCATCGACATGAGCGTGAAGAAGCTCACGACCACGGCGACGCCACCGACGACGTAGTGCGCGCCCTCGAACGACGCGCGGATGAGCATGAACTTGCCGACGAACCCCGATGTCGGCGGGACGCCGGCGAGGGCGAGGGCGGGCAGGAGGAAGCCGATCGCCACGGCCGGGCGGGTGCGCAGCATCCCACCGAGCTCGGCGAGCCGCCCGGTGCCGGTCACCGTCTCGACGGTGCCCGCGGCGAGGAAGAGCGCGCCCTTCACCGCGATGTACTGCAGGAGGTAGACGATGCCGGCGGTGACCCCCGCGAGGCTCCACAGCCCGAGCGGCAGGACGAGGTAGCCGACCTGGCTGACCATGTGGAAGGCGAGGATCGCCCGCATGTCGCCCTTGCCGACGGCGCCGAGGACGCCGACGAGCATCGTGATCCCCGCGACGACGAGCAGGAGCAGCGACCAGCGGGGCTCCCCGGCGTAGACGACGCTGTAGAGCCGGAAGAGCGCGTAGACGCCGACCTTCGTGAGCAGGCCGCTGAAGAGCGCGGTCACCGCCGGCCCCGCGCAGACGTAGGCGCGCGGCAGCCAGCCGTGCAGCGGCACGAGGCTCGCCTTCACCCCGATGGCGATCGCGATGACCCCGGCGGCGACCGCCGCGCCCGGGTCGGCCGCCGCGGCGTGGAGCTCGCCGAGGTTGACGGTGCCGACCCGGCCGTAGAGCAGCGCGAGGCCGAGGAGGAAGGCCGTCGAGGCGAGGAGGTTCGTCATGATGTAGATCGCCCCGGCGCGCTCCTGCGCGCGTCCTGCGCGCAGCGTGAGCAGGACGTAGGAGGCGATGAGCATGACCTCGAAGGTCACGAAGAGGTTGAAGAGGTCGGCGGTGAGGAACGAGGCGAAGACGCCGGTCACGAGGACGCCGACGAGCGGGTGGAACTGCACGTGGTGGTCCTCGCCGCGCAGCATCGCGAAGACGACCGCGAGCAGGGCGGCGAGCGCGGTCGTCGTGATGAGCAGCGCGGCGAAGCGGTCGGCGACGAAGGGGATGGCGATGCCGACCGGCCAGCCGCCGATCTGCGTGGCGTGGACCGCCCCGTCGGCGGTCTCGGCGACGAGCACCCCACCGATCGCCACGCTCGCCGACAGGGTCAGCAGGCTGATGGCCTGCTGGACGTGGTAGTGCCGGCGCGCGAGCAGCGCGACGACCGCGCCGAGCAGCGGCAGCCAGAAGGGGGCGGTGAGCAGGCCGCTCATGCTGGATCGTCCTCGGGCTCGTGCCCGCCGGGCCGCTCGATGTCACCGCCGCGCAGGACGACGATCCCGCGCGCGGCGAGGGCGAGGAGGAAGGCGGTGACGCCGAAGGAGATGACGATCGCGGTGAGCGCGAAGGCCTGCGGCAGCGGGTCGGCGGGCTGCGCGGCGACGCCCTCCTGGCCGATGATCGCCACGCCGCGGCGGCTCACGCCGCCGGCGGCCATGAGCAGCGTCGTCGCCGCGTGACCGAGGAGGACGAAGCCGAGCACGGCGCGCACGAGCCCGCGCTGGAGGATGAGGAACGTCCCCGCCGCGGCGAGGAGCCCGACGATGATCGCGGCGGTCATGCGTCCTCCCGCTCGGGCAGGGTGACCTCCTGGGACTCCGCGGCGTAGCCCATGTGACGGACGATCCCGACGACGAGGCCGACGACGACGAGGTAGACGCCGACGTCGAAGACGAGCGAGGCGGCGACCTCGAGGCCGCCCGGCAGCGTGACCTTGCCACCGGCGAGGAACGCCCCGTCGAGGAGCAGGCCGGCCAGGCCGTAGAGCAGGGCGATGAGCAGCCCGGTGCCGACGAGCGGGGTGAAGCGCAGGACCCGGCTGCCGACGATGCGCTTGCTGCCGCGGCTGAAGTAGAGGAGCACGACGACCGCCCCGGCGGTGAGCCCGCCGATGAAGCCGCCGCCGACGGCGTCGTGGCCGCGCAGCAGGAGGTAGAGCGACACCAAGAGCATGAGGGGCGCGAGCGCGCGGCTGCCGGTCCGCAGGATGAGGCTGTCGGGCATCATCGGCGGCGCTCCTCGCTCGCGGCCGCCTCGCCGGTCTCGGCGACGTCACGGGCGGTGAGTGCCTCGCCCTCGACGCGCACCCCGAGGCGCAGCACCGCGAAGATCCCGGCCACCGCGACGCCGAGGACGGTGATCTCACCGAGGGTGTCGAGGGCCCGGAAGTCGACGAGGATCGTGTTGACGATGTTGCCCCCGCCGGTCTGCCCCGCCGCCTCGGTGAGGTACCAGGCCCCGGGCTCGGAGAGTCCGCGACGCCCGGTGAGCACGAACGTCGCCGTGCCCGCGAGCGCGCCGACGACGACGGCGATGACGACCGCGCCGAGCTGACGCGGCACCGGCGTCGGCGAGAAGCGCAGCGGCAGCCGCCTGAAGGCGAAGACGACGAGCGCCACGGTGAGCGTCTCGACGAGCAGCTGGGTCAGCGCGAGGTCGGGCGCACCGAGCAGGACGAACCACGCCGCGACGAGGAAGCCGGTGAAGCCGAGCGCGGCGACGGCGGCGAGGCGGCTGCGCGCCTGGGCGACCTTGACGAGCGAGACCGCGAGCAGGGCGATGACGACCCAGTCGGGGCCCTGCGACAGCGCCGCGGAGCCGTCGATGCCGAGCTCTGGCCAGGCCACCGCCGCACCGCCGAGGGCGACGAGCACGCCGAGGATCGGCAGGAGGTAGGTCGCCGGACGCGAGGACGTCGCCGGCTCGCCGACGCGCTTGCCGAGCGCGATCGCGCCGTCGTAGAGCCGGTCGAAGCTGCCGTCGCCGGTCACCGGCAGGCGCACGCGGCCCTGGAGGGCCTCGACGCGCCCGCGGGCGGCGAAGAGCGCGAGCCCGCCGGCGACGACGACCGCCGACAGCGCGAGGGGGACGGTGGGCCCGTGCCACAGCGCGAGGTGCAGCCCTGGGTCGACGCCGGTCGTGGCCAGGGCCACCCCGTTGGCGAGGGGGTCGAGCAGCGGCACGGCGAGGCCGACGACGAGCCCGCCGACGGCGGTGACGAGCGGCACGGCCACGAAGGCCCCCGGCGCGGCGTGGACGTGCAGACCCTCGGGTGCCGGCCCCTCGAACGTGCGCCAGTAGTAGCGCGCGGAGTAGGCGAAGGTCACGACCGAGGCGGTCACCGCGAGCGTGGCGACGAGCGGGGCGAGCGCGGGGTCTCCGGGCGCGGCGGCGAAGGCCGCGAAGGCCTCCTCCTTGGAGACGAAGCCGAGCAGCGGGGGGATGCCGGCCATCGACAGGGCCGCGAGCCCGCCGGCGAGCGCGACGCCGGGCAGGGCGCGGCGCAGCCCCCCGAGCTCGGTGAGGTCACGGGTGCCGGTCTCGTGGTCGATGATGCCGACGCTCATGAAGAGCGTCGCCTTGTAGAGCGCGTGGGCGAGGGTGTGCAGGCCCGCGGCGGCGAGCGCGAGGGGCGTGCCGACGCCGATGAGCGCGGTGAGGAACCCGAGCTGGCTCACCGTGCCGTAGGCGAGCAGCGCCTTGAGGTCGGTCTTCTTGAGCGCGACGACGGCGCCGAGCAGCGCGGTGGCGAGCCCGAAGGCGAGGAGGCTCGAGCGCCACAGGGCGACCTCCCCGTAGAGCGGGGTCATGCGGAAGAGGAGGTAGACGCCGGCCTTGACCATCGTCGCGGCGTGGAGGTACGTCGAGATCGGCGTCGGCGCGACCATCGCCCCGGGCAGCCAGAAGTGGAACGGCACCTGCGCGGACTTCGTGAAGGCCCCGGCGAGCAGGAGGACGATGACCGCCGGGGCGAGCGGCGAGGACGCGAGGGCGGCGTCGGCGAGGATCGCCGAGAGCGTGAAGGTCTGGGCGTCGACGCCGAGGAGGACGAAGCCGGCGAGCATCGCGAGGCCGCCGACGGCGGTGACGAGGAAGGCCCGCGTCGCCCCGGGCTTGCCCTCCCCGAGCCCGCCGATGAGGAAGAACGAGCTCACGCTCGTGAGCTCCCAGAAGACGAAGAGCAGGAGGAGGTCGTCGGCGACGACGAGGCCGAGCATCGCCGAGGCGAAGAGCGTGAGCAGCCCGAGCACGCGGCCGACCTGGGGGTCACCGGCGTGGAAGTAGCGGGCGGAGTAGGCCATGACCGCGGTGCCGATGCCGCTGACGATGAGCGCGAAGAGCAGCCCGAGGGCGTCCATGCGCAGGCTGAGGGCGAGGTCGGCGGCCGGGACCCACGCGAGCTCGGCGCTCACGGGCTCGCCGGCGAGCACGCCGGGGCCGGCGGCTGCGAGCGCGGCGGTGGCCGCGGCGAAGGCCGCCGCGAGCAGCCACGCGGCGTCACGGCCGGCGAGGCGGGCGAGGGCCGGCGCGAGCGCGGCGAGGGCGAAGCCTGCGGCGAGGACGACGAGGAGCGTCACCGCGCGCCGCCTGCCCCGACCCGTGGCCGGTCGAGGCGCTCCGCGGGCCCTTCGGGCGAGCCTCGGCGCACGCGAGCGCTCGGCCGCTCATACGGCGGCAGCCCGATCGCCTGCGCCATGTCGTCCCCTCCCGACGAGGGCCCGGGGTGACGGCGGGTCACCTGACGGGGACGCTACCTCCTCCGCGGCGGGCCGAGGCCCGGCCGTCGGGACGGTCGGGACGGGCGCCCCTCCGACGCCGGGACCCTCAGGTCCAGGCGCGGGCGCTGCGGGCCTGCCAGTAGGCCTCGGGGTCCTCGGCGAGCGCGCCGAGCGCGCCGAGGTCGTCGCCGTCGAGCCGCAGGTCGACCGCTGCGGTGTTGCGCGCGAGCTGGGTGGGGGTGACCGCCCCGGACAGGGCGACGGCGCTCCAGGGCTCGGCGAGCGCCGCGGCGATCGCCACGGCGTCGGGGGTCGTGCCGTGCCGGGCGGCGACCTCGGGCAGCGGGCCGGCCTCGGCGGTGGCGAGCCGTCCGTTGGCGAGGGCCTCCTTGACGACGACGACCCAGCCGGCCTCGGCGGCCTCGGCGAGCGCCGGCCCCGCCGAGGGCTCGAGGAGGTTCCACGTCGCCTGGACGAGGCCGAAGGGGTTGACGCCGTCGACCTCGGCAGCGAGGCCCTGGCGCACGACGTCGGCCTGGCGTGGCCCGCTCGTCGTGAACCCGACGGTCACCCCGGAGTCGGCGAGCTCGGCGAGCTCGGCCAGCACCGCACGGTCGGCGAGCACGCCGGTGTCGAGCGTCGCGGAGTGGATCTGGTAGGCGTCGAGCGCGTCACCGAGCAGCGCCCGGGTCTCGGCGAGCTGGCGGCGCAGCGCGTCGAGGCCGTGGTCCTTGACCTCGTGGACCTCGGCGTCGAGCCGCCACTGCCCGGTGTAGCGGTAGCCCCACTTCGAGGCGACGGTGACGTCGTCGGGCGCGCGCTCGGCGAGCCAGCTCGCGAGGAAGGCCTCGGCGCGCCCGTAGGAGCGTGCGGCGTCGAGGTAGCGCACCCCGCGGGCGTACGCGGCGTCGAGGACGGCGTGGGCGGCGGCCTCGAGGGCCTCCTCGGAGCGGTCGTCGCCGAGGTCGGCGTCGCGGCCGGGGGTGAGGTAGGCGGGGCGGCCGACCGCGGCGAGGCCGAGGCCGACGGGCGTCGCGGGCAGGCGGGGCGCACCGGCGAGGAAGGGGTCCATGGCCGGCGCAGTCAAGCAGAGCTCCCCGCGGTGGGCGAGACGGGGTCGAGGCGCGGCGGGGCGACGGCGACGGCGTGGCACACGCGCCCGCGAGCGAGCTCGAGGGTGACCCGGCCGCCCTTGCGCACGCGCACGTCGTCGAGGACGAGGCCGTCGCGACCGACGAGGGTGGCGAGCAGGGCGGGGATGACGTCGCCGTGGCTGCAGAGGACGACGCGCCCCTCGACCGGTGCGGCGGCGAGCTCCTCGACGACGGCGAGGGCGCGTCCACCGAGCCAGGCCGAGGCCACCCACGCGCTGCCGCGGTCGTGCACCGGCAGGGTCCGCAGCTCGGCGAGGCGCTCGTCGACGATCGGCGCGATCCCGAGGGCCGCGGCGAGCGGCTCGACGGTCTGGGTGCAGCGCACGAGCGGGCTCGTGTGGATCGCCGCGATCGCGCCGCCGGCGAGCAGCTCGTCGACGAGGCATCGCGCCTGCGCCTCGCCGGCGTCATCGAGGGGCCGCTCCCGGTCCGACGCGCCGTTCCAGCGCTTGCGCGAGTAGGCCTTCGCGTGGCGGAGCACCTCGATGAGCACCTTGGCGACCTCGTGACGGGCCAGCGGCGGCAGGGGGAAGGCTAGCGCGGCGTCACGACAGCTCCGAGGCGAGGCCGTCGAGCACGGCCTTGGCGTCACCGAAGAGCATGACGGTCTGGTCGGCCTCGAAGAGCGCGTTCTTGATGCCGGCGTAGCCCGGGGCGAGGCTGCGCTTGATGACGAAGACGCGGCGTGCCTTGCCGACCTCGAGGATCGGCATCCCGGCGATGGGGCTGCCCGGCTCGGTGTTCGCCGCGGGGTTCACGACGTCGTTGGCGCCGACGACGATGACCGCGTCGGTCTGGCTGAAGTCCTGGTTGATCTCGTCCATCTCGTAGAGGAGGTCGTAGGGCACCTCCGCCTCGGCGAGGACGACGTTCATGTGCCCGGGCATGCGCCCGGCGACCGGGTGGATCGCGAAGCGCACCGTCGCCCCGCGGGCCTCGAGCGCCTTGGCGACGTCGTAGGCGGCGTTCTGCGCGCGGGCGGCGGCGAGGCCGTAGCCGGGCACGATGATGACCGACTGCGCCGCCTCGAGGACCATCGCGGCCTCCTCGGCGTCGGCGGAGACGATGCTCTCGTACTCCGCGGCGTCGCCGCTCGGCGCGTCGGTGCCGTAGCCGCCGACCATGACGTTGACCAGCGAGCGGTTCATCGCCGCGCACATGATCTGGGTGAGGATGAGCCCGGCGGCGCCGACGATCGTCCCGGCGATGATGAGGAGGTTGTTCGCGAGCGCGAAGCCGGTGGCGGCGGCCGCGAGCCCCGACAGCGAGTTGAGCAGGCTGATGACGACCGGCATGTCCGCGCCGCCGATGGGGGTGACGAGCACGAGCCCGGTGAGCAGGCTCACCGCGAGCACGCCGACGACGAGGCCGGCGGCGAGGGTCGGGTCCTCGACGCCGAGGACGGCGACGCCACCGAGGGCGAGCCCGCCGAGGACGAGCAGGCCCATGACCCCACCGCGCACCGGGATCGTCGGCTGACCCTTGAGGACCCCGCGGAGCTTGAGCTCGGCGATGATGCTGCCGCTGAACGTCGTCGCGCCGATGAGCACCGAGAGCACGAGCGTGGCCGCCGAGGTCGCGCCGAGCGCGGCGGAGGCGGTCACCGCGTCGCCGGACTCCACGACGTGGCGCCAGAACAGCGACAGCGCGACGAGCGCGGAGGCCGCGCCACCGAAGCCGTTGAAGCGGGCGACGATCTCCGGCATCGCCGTGGCCTTGGCGCGCAGCACGATCGCCACGCCCCCGGCGGCGCCGACCGCGAGGCCGCCGGCGATCCAGCGGTAGTCGACGAGGCCCTGCTCGATGAGGGTGAGGACGACGGCGAGGAGCATGCCCGCGGCCATGAGCGCGTTGCCGCTGCGGGCGGTGCGGATGCGGCTGAGGCGCTTGAGCCCGACGACGAAGAGCGCGACGGACCCGAGCGCGACGAGGGCGAGGACGTCGGCGCCCATCAGTTCCGCCTCGAGAAGGTCGAGAGCATGCGGTCGGTGACGAGGAAGCCGCCGACGACGTTGACCGTCGCGAGGACGAGCGCCGCGGTGCCGAGGAGCACGCTGGCGTCGGGGTCAGCGACGGTCACGAGGCTCAGCGCGCCGATGATCGTGACCCCCGACATCGCGTTCGCGCCGGACATCAGCGGGGTGTGCAGCGTCGGCGGCACCTTGTTGATGAGCTCGAAGCCGAGGAACGCCGCGAGCACGAAGACGTAGACGCTCACGAGCAGCGTCCCCATCAGCGGTCACCTCCTGCGAGGGTCTCGGCGGTGCGGTCGTGGGTGACCTCGCCGTCATGGGTGAGCAGCGCCCCGGCCACGACCGCGTCCTCGCGGTCGACGGCCAGGGCCCCGTCGGTGACGAGCAGCCCCGCGAAGTTCGCGATGTTGCGGCCGTAGACCGCGCTGGCCTCGCCGGGCATCTGCGCGGGGAAGTCCTGTCCGGGGATGATGCGCACCCCGCCGTGCTCGACCTCGCCCGCCGGGTCGGTGAGCGCGCAGTTGCCCCCGTCGGCGGCGGCCAGGTCGATGACGACCGCACCGGGCTGCAGCTCCTCGACCATCTCGGCGGTGACGAGCTCGGGCGCGGGACGACCGGGGATCTGCGCGGTCGTGATGACCGCGTGGGCCTTCGCGAGGCGCTCGGAGAGCGCCCGGCGCTGGCGGGTGAGGAAGTCCTCGCCGACCTCCTTGGCGTAGCCGCCCTCCCCGGTGGCGTCCTCGGCGTCGGGGACGTCGATGAACTCCCCGCCGAGGGAGGCGACCTCCTCGCGCGCGGCCTCGCGGATGTCGGAGACGTAGACGATCGCGCCGAGGCGCTTGGCGGTGGCCACCGCCTGCAGCCCCGCGACGCCGGCGCCGAGGACGACGATGGTGGCCGGGCGGATCGTGCCCGCCGCGGTCATGAAGAGCGGGAAGTACTTGTCGAGGGCGTAGGCGGCGACGATGACCGAGCGGTAGCCGGCGATGTTCGCCTGGCTCGACAGCGCGTCGATCGGCTGCGCGCGGCTGATGCGGGGCACGAGCTCCATCGCGAGGGTCGTCACGCGGCGCCGCGCGAGCTCGGCGACGACCTCGAGGTTGCGGTGCGGCGCGATGAAGCTCAGCAGGACCGTGCCCTCGGCGAGCCGCGCGACCTCCTCGAGGCTCGGGGGGGCGACCCGCGCGACGAGGTCGGCCTCGGCGACGGCGTCGGCCCCGACGATCGTCGCGCCCGCCTCGCGGTAGGCGTCGTCGTCGTGGTGGGCGTGCGCGCCGGCGCCGGTCTCGACGGTCACGTCGAGGCCGAGCGCGGTCAAGCGCCCCACCGACTCCGGGGTCGCGGCGACGCGGCGCTCGCCGGGCGCCGTCTCACGCACCACCATCAAGACCGCCATCGATCACCTCCGCAGTGGCCACTGCCGCTCGTGCGAGGGGCAACGGTAGCGGCCTGCCCGCCGGCAGGCGAACCCCCGTGCGGTCAGTCGACCTCGTGACGCTCGCGCCACGCGCGCAGCAGCGCCACCCGACGCGGCCCCTCGTCGGCGGCGAAGGCGCAGACGCCGGGGCCACCGCAGGCCGGCGTGCCGCGGTCGTTGGCGACGTCGTAGCCGCACTCGGGGCAGACCGGGTCGAGCTCGCGGGGGATGAACGGGCAGCGTGGCTGACGGCAGGCGCGGAACCCGCGCCCCGAGAGCGGGTCCATGCGGCAGTCGGGGCAGCGCTCGAACTCCAGGGCACGGAAGCGTGACGCCGGCGTCGAGGCATGCGAGCGGCTCGAGGGGCTCTGCCCGTTGACGCTCACCGCGCACCTCCCTCGACCGGCGCCCGGCCGCCCGCGCTCGCGGCGGACGGCGCATCCGGCCCGCCTCGCACCCTGCGCGGTCGGCGACCCGCCCGCCGGGCCGAGCGGCCTACCGCAGGCGGGACCCGAGGCCCAGGCGTCCGCCGGGGCACTAGGCTGCGGCCGATGGCCACGTCCCCCGCGAGCAGCGAGCCGACCCTCGCGGGCCGACTCCTCGACCGCGTGCCGGCCCCCGCGCTCTTCGTCGTCGGCGCGACGTCGATGTACCTCGGCGCAGCGCTCGCCGTCGAGATGTTCGCGGTCATGCCCGCGCCCGGGGTCGCGTGGCTGCGCACCGTCGGCGCCGCGCTCGTGCTGCTCGCCTGGCGACGGCCCTGGCGCGGGCAGTGGGACCGTCAACGCCTCCTGCTCGTCGCGGCCTTCGGCACCGCGCTCGCGGCGATGAACCTGAGCTTCTACCTCGCGATCGAGCGCCTGCCGGTCGGCACCGCCGTCGCCATCGAGTTCCTCGGCCCCATCGTCGTGGCCGCCGCCGGCAGCCGCTCGCGGCGGCAGGTCACCGCCCTCGTCCTCGCCATCGGCGGGATCGCGCTGCTCGCCGACGTGCAGTGGGCCGGCTCACCGGCGGGGGTCGGCTTCGCCCTGCTCGCGGCGGGCTTCTGGGCGCTCTACATCCTGCTCGGCTCGGCGGTGGCCCGTCGCGGCGGTGGCGTCGACTCCCTCGCGGTCGGCATGGCCCTCGGCGCGATCGCGATCGCGCCGATCGCCGCTCCCGGGGCGACACCGGCGCTCGCCGACGCCGCGCTGCTCGCGACGGGGCTGTCGCTCGGCGTGCTCTCCAACGCCGTGCCCTACGCCCTCGACCAGGTCGTCCTGCGCCGGGTCGGGCCCTCGACGTTCGCGCTGCTCATCGCCCTGCTGCCGGCCACCGCGGCGGTCGTCGGCTACCTCGTGCTCGGGCAGGTGCTCGCCGCGGCGGAGATCGCCGGCGTCGGCCTCGTCGTCGTCGCCGTCGCCGTGCGCGGAGCGCGCTGAGCAGCGCCGGACCGCGCGCGGTCTCCGGGTCTCAGACGTACGCGGGCTTGCGCACGAGCTTGTGGAGCTCGTTGACGACGATCATCGACAGCGAGGCGGCGACGATGAGCCCCCACGCCCTCACGTCGATGGGCTCGACGCGGAGGACGAACTGCGTCGCCGGCAGGTAGAGCGCGCCGATGTGGACGCCGAGGGCCAGGACCTGCGCGACGAGGAGGAAGCGGTTCGACAGCAGCGGGGTCCGGAAGAGCGAGCGGTGCAGGCTGCGGGCGTTGAAGAGGTGCACGCCCATGAAGACGACCATCGTCGACAGTGCGACGGTCCGCGCCTGCTCGATCGAGTCGGTGCGGTCGAGCTGCCAGTCGAAGAGCACGAGCGTGAAGATCGCCATGACGACGCCGACGAGCGCGGCACGCTCCCACAGCAGCCCGCTGACGAGGCCCTCCTCGCGCCGACGCGGCGGGCGCCGCAGCACGCCCTCCTCGCCCGGCTCGAAGGCGAGGGCGAGGTCCTGCAGCCCGTTGGTCACGACGTTGAGCCAGAGCAGCTGGGCGGGCACGAACGGCAGGACAAGGCCGAGGGGGATCGTCGACAGCAGCGCGACGATCGCCGCCGCGCCGGTGGAGACGAGGAAGAACGTGACCTTGCGGACGTTGTCGAAGGTCACCCGCCCCTCCTCGACCGCGGCGACGATCGAGCTGAAGTTGTCGTCGGTGAGCACCATGTCGCTGGCCTCGCGCGCGACGTCGGTGCCGTCGCGGCCCATCGCCACGCCGATGTCGGCGGCCTTGAGCGCGGGCGCGTCGTTGACGCCGTCGCCGGTCACCGCGGTGGTGTGCCCGCGGCGCTGCAACGACTTCACGATCCGGTGCTTGTGGTCGGGCGCGACCCGGGCGTAGACGCTGACGTCCTCGACGAAGCCGTCGAGCTCGTCGTCGTCGAGGCGCTCCATCTCCGCGCCGGTGACGACCCGCGCCCCCTCCTCGGCGATGCCGATGTCCCGGGCGATCGCGAGGCCGGTCTCGGGGTGGTCGCCGGTGATCATGCAGACCCGCACCCCCGCGTCGGCGCACGCCCTGATCGACTCGGGCACGCCCTGGCGCGGCGGGTCGAGCATGCCCTGCAGCCCCGCGAAGGTCAGGCCCTCGAAGGCGAGGTCGCGGTCGTCGACGGGGATGTCCGCGACGGGGCCGTGGGCCATCGCGAGCACGCGCAGCCCGCGGGCGGCCATGTCCGCGGCGGCGTCGAGGACCGCCTCGCGCGCGAGCTCGTCGGCCCCGTCCGCGGCGGTGCACATGTCGAGGACCCGCTCGGGCGCGCCCTTGACGAGGACCCGGCGGTCGTCGGGGTCGCCGTCGACGTCGGCGACGACCGCGGAGAAGCGCCGGTCGGACTCGAAGGGCAGCTCGAGGTGGGCCTCGGCGCGACGGCGCGCCCGCCCCGGGTCGAGCCCGAGGCGCGAGGCCGCGACGAGCAGCGCGACCTCGGTGGGATCGCCCTCGGTGCGGGTCTCGCCATCGGAGCGGTACAGCTGCGCCTCGTTGGCGAGCACCCCGGCGAGCAACACGGCGCGCAGCCCGTCCTCGAGATCGACGGCGTCACCGCCCTCGGCGTCGCCGTCCCCTTCGCCGAAGGCCTCCTCGTCGCCGTCGACGGTGCGCACCCCGGAGAAGGTCCACACCTCGGTGACGGTCATGCGGTTCTCGGTGAGCGTGCCGGTCTTGTCCGAGCCGATCGTCGTCGTCGACCCGAGCGTCTCGACGGCCGGCAGCCGGCGGATGAGGGCACGCCGCGCGGCCATCCGGCGCACGCCGAGCGCGAGCGCGACGGTGAAGACGACCGGCAGCCCCTCGGGCACGACGGCCACGGCGAGGGCGACGGCGAGCATGAACATGTCGCCGGCCGGCTCGCCGACGGCGAGGCCGAGCGCGAAGGACACCGCCGCGGCGCTGACGACGAGCACGGCGATGAGGTTGGCGAAGCGCCCCATGCGCTGCTGCAGGGGTGTCTGGGGCTGCTCCTCGGTGCGGACCTGCTCGGCGATCTTGCCGAGCTCGGTGTCGGTCCCGGTCGCCCCGACGAGCCCGCGACCCCGCCCGGTGATGACCGACGAGCCCATGAACGCGACGTTGGCCCGGTCGGCGGTGTAGGTGTCGGCGTCGATCGGGTCGGCGTGCTTGCGCACCGCCGTGGACTCGCCGGTCAGCAGCGACTCGTCGACCTCGAGCGAGCGCGTCGACAGCAGGCGCAGGTCCGCGGGCACCTTGCTGCCGGACTCGAGGAGCACGAGGTCGCCGGGGACGAGGTCGACGGCCTCGACCTCGCGCTCCTCGCCGTCGCGGACGACCCGGGCGCGCGGCGCGGCGAGCTGCATGAGGGCCTTGACCGACGCCTCGGCCTTCGACTCCTGGGTGTAGCCGATGACGGCGTTGAGGAGGAGCACCGCGACGATGACCCCGGTGTCGACGTACTCGCCGAGCAGCGTCGTGACGATCGCGGCGACGATGAGGAGGTAGATGAGCGGGCTCGTGAACTGGTGCAGCAGGATCGCGAGCCGGCTCGGCCCCTCGTCCTCCTCGACGGTGTTGGGCCCGTGCTCGGCGAGGCGGGTCGCGGCCTGCCCGGCGCTGAGGCCCTCCTCGGCGTCGCCGTCGAGCGTCGCGACGACCTCCTCGGCCTCGAGGGCGTGCAGGGGCCGCTGCTCGGTCGCCGCCGTCGCCGACATCCCGACCTCCGCTGCCTGGGAGCGCGCTTTGCGTCGCGTCGTGCCGACCCTCCCCCCGATCACCCCCGCCGAGAGGGCCGACGGTCCCGGCTCCGAGGGCGCGGCGGTCCCACCCCTGCCCCGGCGAGCGGCTCAGCGAGGCCCGCTGGCAGTCGGCGGCCCTTCGCTGGCCTTCGCCCCGGCGGCCGCCGGCCGGCGCCCGGTCGGGCGGTTGGCGAGCGCGACGCCCACGACGACGAGGGCGCCGCCGGCGATCTGCAGTGCCGAGAGCGGCTCGCCGGCGAGCGCGGCGAAGAGCAGGCCCACGACCGGCACGAGGTTGAGCGTCGCGCCGGCCGCCGACGCCTCGACGCGACCGATCCCGGCGTTCCACAGCAGCAGCGCCGCCGCGGAGGCGACGAGGCCGAGGTAGAGCAGGCCCGCGGCGCTGCCGGGCGTGAGCGCGGGCGGGCCGACGAGGGCGACCTCGAGCGCCGCGGCGGGCAGGAGCACGCCGAGGCCGGCGACGATCCCGCCGGTGGCGGCCACGACCGCCGAGCGCCGGGCGAGCACCCGCCGCCCCTGGACGGTGTAGGCCGCCCAGGAGACGACCGCGCCGAGGATGAGGAGGTTGCCGATCCAGGCGCGCGGCCCGCCGAGGTCGGCGCCCGCGGCGACGACGAGCGCCGCGCCGAGGACCGCGGCGGCGATGCCCGCGAGGCGCAGGCCCGGCAGCGGCTCGCCGAGGACGACGCGCGCGAGGGCCGCGGTGACCGCCGGCACGAGGGCGACGAGCAGCGCGGCGCTGCCCGCGGTCGTGAAGACGAGCCCGAGGTTCTGCAGCCCGAAGAAGAGCGCGACCCCGGTGACCCCGTAGCCGAGGAACGCCGGCGCGAGGCTGTCGCGCGGCCGGTAGCCCTCGCGCCAGGCCAGCGGCAGGAGCACGGCGAGGGCGAGGACGAAGCGCCCCGCGGCGATCGTCAGGGGACCGATCGCGTCGAGCATCCCGCGCGTGACGACGAACGTCGAGCCCCAGATCGTCGCGGCGCCGAGCAGGGCGAGCAGGCCCAGCCAGGGCCGGCCGTCGGCCCGCGGCCCCGTCACGGCTCGAAGTCGGGGTCCACCTCGATGGCGATCAGCGTCCAATCGGGGGTGTCCTCGTCGGGGCCCACGACGACGACCATGTGGAGGTCGCCCTTCGAGACGAACCAGAAGACGCTGTCATCGTCCTGCTCCCAGTCGTCCTCGCGCATGATCGTCGACCAGCCCTCCTCCTCGAGGGCCTCGTCGTAGAAGGCGACGATGTCGGTGTGGTCGGCGATGACCTGGAACCCGAAGAGGAGGTCGCCGTCCTCCTCGGAGATCGGCAGCACACGCCCGGGCTCGGAGGGTAGCGGCACGTCGGCGGGCAGGCCCTCGGCCCGCTCGAGGGACGACAGCTCGGACCCGTCGGGGTCATCCTCGGGCACGGCCTCCTCGACGACCTCCTCGGCCTCCTCGGCGAGCTCCTCCTCGGGCTCCTCGACGGCGGGCTCGCCCTCGACGCGGAAGGCGACCTGCTCGGTGACCCGCTCGCCGTCCGGCCCCGCCACCTCGAGGTCGACGACGTAGTCGCCGACCGGCCAGCCGTCGTCGGGGCGGGTGACGCTGAGGTTGGGCCTCGAGCGGCCCTCCGGCAGGTCGAGGTCGACCTCGGCGAAGACCGTGGCGCCCTCGTGGACCCACTCGCTCGCGAGGACGGTGTCCTCCGCCACGCCGCGGACGGGCACGACGACGACGATCTCGGGGGTGTCGACGTCGAAGACCTCCGAGACGTCGACGGGCCGGTCGTCGCCGTCGACGCCGAGCGCGGCGACGGCGTTGCCGATCTCGAGCGGCTCGTCGTCACCGACCGAGCCCTCGAACTCGCAGCCGGCGAGCACGAGCGCCGCCGCGGCGACGCCGGCGAGCGCGAGGCGCCGGGAGCGCCGGGCCCACGACGCGATCACCACGGCGAGCACGAGCAGGAGGACCATCGTCGCCATCATCGTGGGCTCCTCTCCACGGCGCGTCCCGGGCAAGGGGCACGGCCCGCCGCCGCCCTCGAGCCTTCCTTCGGCCGTTGCCCGCAGTATCGACGGCGATCCGAGGGCGGTAGAGGCCTTCGGACCCCACCTCGACGGTCCACTCAGCGCGGGCGCGGCACCGGTCGCCACGGGGCGCGCCCGTCGAGCACCGCGCAGAGGGCGTCGAGCACCCGCAGCGGCGGGCGGCCTCCGGCGAGGATGACGAGCGCCCGCAGCGGCGCCTCGAGGACCGCGGCCTCGTAGAAGCGCCGGGTCGCTGCGTCGGCGCCGACGTCCGCGGCGATCCGCCGGCGCAGCAGGGCGAGCAGCGCCCGCTGCAGCAGCGCGCCGGCACGCGTCGCGGCGAGGTCGTCGACGGTGGAGTCGCGGTCGAAGGGGCGCGGACCGGCCGGGGTGGGCACGCGGCGGCCGAGCGCGGCCGCGAACGCCGCGTCGTCGGCCGCGGCGGCCACCGGCGTGGCCGACGGCCCGGGCTCGGCCTCGGCGACGACCTCGACGCGGGCCCTGGCCCGGACGTCGGTCGCCGAGGAGCCGACCTCGACCTCGTAGGCCCCGGAGGGCACGCGCCAGTCGCCGGCTCGGACGTCCCACAGCGCGAAGGCGCGGGCGTCGAGGGGCAGGCGCACCGTCGCGGTCTCCCCCGGCTCGAGGCGGACCTTCGCGAAGCCCGCGAGCTCGCGCAGCGGCCGGGGCACCGCCGGGGCGACCTGGCCGACGTAGAGCTGCACGACCTCCGAGCCCGCGCGGGATCCGGTGTTGGTGATCTCGACGGCGACCTCGCGGTCGGTGCCCTGCCCGCTGACCTCGAGGCGGCCGTAGGCGAAGGACGTGTAGGCGAGGCCGTGGCCGAAGGGGTAGCGCGCCGGCACGCCGGCGGTGGTGTGGAAGCGGTAGCCCACCGCGAGGCCCTCGCGGTGCTCGACCTGGCTGGGGTGGGCGGCGAAGTGCGCGTCGGCGGGCAGGTCGCGTTGCGCCACGGGGAAGCTCTCGGCGAGGCGTCCGCCCGGCTCGGCCTCCCCGACGAGCACCTCGGCGACGGCCTCGCCGCCGGCCTGCCCTCCGAGGTAGCCCTCGAGGATCGCCGCGGCGCGGTCGGCCCACGGCAGCTCCACCGGCGCGCCGTTGGCGAGCACGACGACGGTGCGGGGGTTCGCTGAGAGGACCGCCTCGATGAGCGCGGTGTGCCCCTCCGGCAGCCGGAGGTGCTCGCGGTCGAAGCCCTCGGACTCGTAGGCGCCCGGCAGGCCGGCGAAGACCACCGCGACCTCGGCAGCGGCCGCGGCCTCGGCCGCCTCGGCGACGAGGTGCGGCGTCGTCGCCCCGCTCAACGGGTCGTAGCCCGGCGCGTAGCGCAGCCCGTCGCCGGCGACGCGGGCGCGCAGCGCCGTGAGGGCGTCGCTGACCCGGGTCGGGGTCACCTGCGAGCTGCCCGCGCCCTGGTAGCGCGGGTGGGCCGCGAAGGCGCCGACGACGGCGAGGCCCCCGGGGCGCGCGGTGAGCGCGGCGAGGTCGAGCGGCAGCGTGCCGTCGTTGGCGAGCAGGACGGACCCTGCGGCGGCGACCCGGCGGGCGAGGTCGTGGTGGGCGTCGGCGTCGACCTCCCCCGCCGCGCCGCGCGACTCTCGGGCGGCGTGCGCGCGCCGCAGCAGCGCGACGACCCGCGTGGCGCTGCGGGCGACGTCGTCGGCGGAGAGCCGACCCTCGGCGAGCGCGGCGCGCACCTCGTCGTCGAAGGCGCCGTTGCTGCCCGGCATCTCGAGGTCGGAGCCGGCAGCGATCCCGGCGGCGCGGTCGCTCGTCGCCCCCCAGTCCGACATCACGAGGCCGTCGAAGCCCCACTGCTCGCGCAGCACCTCGGTGAGCAGCCAGCGGTGCTCCCCGCAGAAGACGCCGTTGAGGCGGTTGTAGGCGTGCATCACCGTCCAGGGCGCCCCGCCGGCTACCGCGTGCTCGAAGCCGGCGAGCTCGAGCTCGCGCAGCGTGCGCTCGTCGACGACGGTGTCGACGCTCATGCGGTGGTGCTCCTGGTGGTTGGCCGCGAGGTGCTTGAGGCAGGCGCCGACCCCCTGACCCTGGATGCCGCGCACGAGTGCGGCGGCGAGCCGGCCGGCCAGCAGCGGGTCCTCGCTGAGGTACTCGAAGTTGCGGCCGCCGGCGGGGTGGCGCTTGAGGTTGAGCCCGGGCCCGAGCAGGACGGCGACGTCCTGCGCCGCGGCCTCGGCGCCGAGGGCGGCGCCGACCTCGGTGAGCAACCCCTCGTCCCACGTCGCGCCCAGGGTCACCGCGGTGGGAAAGCACGTCGCCGGCTCGGCGTCACCGAGCGTCGCGTCGCCGGCACCATCGCGCTTGCGGCGGACCCCGTGCGGGCCGTCGGCGACGGCGAGCGGGGCGAGGCCCGCCTCGGCCACCCCCTCGAGGTGCCAGGCGTCGCGCCCCGACAGCAGGCGGATGCGCTCGTCGAGGTCGAGCCCCGCGACGATGCGGCGGGCCTCCTCAGTGGCGCGCTCGGCGTCCATCGGCGGCTCCTCGCCGCGCGCGGGCCGGCGCGTGCGGCCGCTGCAGCATGCCACGCCCGCCCCGCGGACCGCCTGGCGACCTGCGGGCTCGCGCGCGAGGCTGGGGCCCATGCGCCCCCGTCCCCGCCTCGACGGCGCGACGGTCCTCGTGACCGGCGCCGGCAACGGCCTCGGCCGGCATCTCGCGCTGCAGGCGGCGCGCCGGGGTGCGGAGGCGGTGATCTGGGACCTCGACGCCGACGCCGCGGAGGCCACGGCCGAGGCGGTGCGCGCCGAGGGCGGCCACGCCGAGGCGCGGGCCGTCGACGTCGCCGACCGTGAGCAGGTCACCGAGGCCGCCGAGGCCCGGCTGGCGACGGGCGACCCGGTCGACGTCGTCGTCCACAACGCCGGCGTCGTCGCCGGCGCTGCGCTGCTCGAGGCCCCGACCGAGGCGATCGAGCGCACCTTCGCCGTCAACGTCCTGCCGCTGTACTGGGTGACGCGGGCGTTCCTGCCGTCGATGCTCATCCGCCAGCGCGGCAGCATCGTGACGATCGCCAGCGCCGCTGGGCTCATCGGCGTCGCGCGCCAGACCGACTACGCCGCGAGCAAGCACGCCGCGGTCGGCTTCACCGAGTCGCTGCGCGCCGAGCTGCGGGCCGCCGGGGCACGCGTCCACACCCTGCTCGTCTGCCCCTTCTACCTCGACACCGGGATGTTCGACGGCGTGCGGACGCGCTGGCCGCGCCTGCTGCCGATCCTCGACGCCGACGACGTCGCCGGCCGGGTCCTCGACAGCCTCGAGCGCGGCCGCGCCGAGCTCATCCTGCCGCCGTTGGCGCGGCTGACCCGCCCGCTGCGCGCGCTGCCGGTCGGGCTCTACGACCGCCTCGCCGACGCCTTCGGGGTCAACGACGCGATGTCGACGTTCAGCGGGCACGGGCGCTGATGGCCGCCACGGCAGGAGGCCGCTCGCGGCTGCTCGCACCCGCCGCGCTCGCCCGGCTCGCCGCCGCGGTCCCCACCGGCGGTCGCAGGCCGACGCTGGCCTCCCACGCCGCGTTCGACGGCCGGCTCGTCGGCGAGGTCCCCGCCTGCACGGCCGGGGACGTCGAGGCCGCCGCCGCGCGGGCGCGGCAGGCCCAGGCGCGCTGGGCAGCGACCCCCGTCGCCGACCGGGTGCGCGTCGCCGAGCGCTACCACGAGCTCGTCCTGGCCCGGCAGGCCGACCTCCTCGACCTCATCCAGCTCGAGACCGGCAAGGACCGCCGCAGCGCCTTCGAGGAGGTCGCCGACGTCGCCTCGACCGCGAGGTACTACGCCGGCGTGGCCGCCGAGGAGCTCGCGCCCGCCCGGCGCCAGGGCGCGTTCCCGGGACTCACCGCCGCGCGCGTGCACCACCACCCCGTCGGCCTCGCCGGGATCATCAGCCCGTTCAACTACCCGTTGACCCTCGCGGTGAGCGACGCGCTGCCCGCGCTGCTCGCCGGCAACGCCGTCCTGCTCAAGCCCGACCCGCAGACACCCTTCACCGCGCTGGCCGCCGCCGAGCTGCTGGCCGCCGCCGGGCTGCCCCGTGGGCTGCTCACCGTGCTCACCGGCGAGGCGGACGTCATCGGGCCGGCGCTCGTCGAGGCCGTCGACCACGTGACGTTCACCGGCTCGACGGCGACGGGTCGCCGCGTCGCCGAGCACTGCGCGCGCCGGCTCATCGGCTTCTCCGGCGAGCTCGGCGGCAAGAACCCGCTCATCGTCCTCGCCGACGCCGACCTCGACGACGCCGCCGCCGGTGCCGTGCGGGCGGCGTTCACGAACACCGGGCAGCTCTGCATCGCCATCGAGCGGCTCTACGTCGAGGACGCCGTCGCCGAGGCGTTCCTCTCGCGCTTCCTCGACCGGGTCGCGTCCCTGCGCCTCGGGGCGGGCTTCGGCTGGAGCGTCGACGTCGGCTCGCTCTCGCGGCCGGCCCAGCTCGAGACCGTCGCCGGCCACGTCGAGGACGCCGTCGCCAAGGGCGCCCGGGTGCTCGCCGGCGGCCGCGCCCGACCCGACCTCGGGCCCCTGTTCTACGAGCCGACCGTCCTCGAGGGCGTCACCGGGGCGATGGCCGTCGCCGGCGAGGAGACCTTCGGTCCGGTCGTCGCCGTCGAGCGCGTCGCCGACGCCGAGGAGGCGCTCGCCCACGCCAACGCCTCGCCCTACGGGCTCAACGCGAGCCTGTGGACCTCCCCGGCGCGGGGACGGCGGCTCGCGCCGCGCATCGCGGCCGGCAGCGTCAACGTCAACGACGGCTACGTCGCCGCGTGGGCCTCGATCGACGCGCCGATGGGCGGCATGAAGGACTCCGGCCTCGGGCGGCGCCACGGCCGCGAGGGGCTGCGCCGCTACACCGAGCCCCAGACCGTGGCCGTGCAGCGCCTCGCGCCGATCGCCCCGCCGCCCGGGCTCGCCCCCGAGCGCTACCCGGCCCTGCTCACCCGGACCCTGCGGCTGCTCGACCGGCTGCCGCTCGTGCGCTAGATGGCCTCCGCGAGCCGCACCGCGGCGCCAGGCCGCGCCGTGCGCCACGCCGTGCGCGTCGCGCTGGGCGTCTTCATGATCGTCGCCGGCGTCGGGCACTTCACCGCCACCGAGGCCTTCCTCGCCCAGACCCCGCCGTGGCTGCCCGCCCGCGAGCTCATCGTCTACGCCAGCGGCGTCGTCGAGGTCGTCCTCGGTCTCGCGCTGCTCGCGTGGCGGCGCCGGCGCCGGGAGGTCGGCTGGGCGCTCGCGGCCTTCTACGTCGTGATCTTCCCCGGCAACGTCTCCCAGCTGCTCACCGGCGCCGACGCCTTCGGCCTCGACAGCGACCTCGCGCGGGGGGTGCGGCTGCTGTTCCAGCCGGTGCTCGTCGTCCTCGCGCTGTGGAGCACCGGCGCGTGGCCGCGGCGCGGGACCACGGCCCGCGGCGGTCGGGGCGCCGGCGCGGGGGACTGAGCCGGGGCACCAGCGCGACCTACACTCGGTCCATGACGACCTCGACCGTGCCCACGAGCATCGACGACCCCGTCAACGCCGCGATCCTCAGCGTCTCGGAGGACCGCGTGCAGGGCTTCCACCGCCGCCCCCTCGAGGTCATCGCCGAGGGCTCCGACGCCGACGTCGACACGGTCATCACGCGCATCGCGGCGATGCTCGAGGCGGGGACGATCCGGCGGGTGCGCCAGACCCTGCTGTCGACGAGCCTCGCGCCGGGCGCGCTCGTGGCCTGGCGGGTGCCCCCCGAGCGCCTCGACGAGGCCTTCGACTGGATGTTCCGCGAGGATCCCTTCACCGGCCACGTCGTCATCCGCACGACCGACCGCGAGACCCCCGGCAGCGACTACCGGCTCTGGACGACGCTGAAGGTCCCGCGCCCCTTCTCGCTCGAGGCCCACGCGCGCCACCTCGCCGAGCGCACCGGGGCGACGGACTTCGCGCTCCTGCCGGCCAAGCGGCTCTTCGCCCTCGGCGTCGGCCACGTGCGCCGCCGCAGCGTCGAGCCCGGGGAGCGCACGCCCGAGCCCGGCCGGGTCCTCGACACCGAGGTCGTCGACCTCAACGACCGCGAGTGGCGGGTGCTGACCGCCCTCAAGCGCGAGTTCACCCCCGCCGAGCTCAGCAGAGAGCTCTGGGCGCCGCGCGCCGCCGAGGCCGGGGAGACCCTCGAGGGCTTCTGCGAGGTCGCCGCCGACCTCGCCAGCCGCGACATCGTCGGGCGCTTCTCGACGTTCCTCGAGCACGCCAAGCGGCTCGCCGACGGCACGCGGGTGACCCGCTACAACGCGCTCTTCCACTGGCGCGTGCCCGCCGGCCGCGAGCTCGACGCCGGCCAGGAGGTCGGCCGGCACCACTGCATGACCCACGCGTACTGGCGCGAGGGCGGCCCGGCGTTCGCCGACGTCAACGTCATGGGCGTGGCCCACGGCACCGAGAAGGACCGCGTGCTCGCCCACAAGGCCGCGATCGACGACCACCTCGCCGAGGCGGGCATCCCCGTGGAGTACACGAACGTCTTCTGGGGCGGGCGCAGCGAGATCAAGCCGAGCGAGATCAGCCCCTACGCCTACCGCGACTGGTGCGCCGCGCAGGGCCTCGACCCCGCGACGATGACGGCCTGAGCCCATGGCGACCTCGCTGCGGCGCCTGCGCCTGCTCTCGCTGCCGCTCGGCACCGCCGCCCTCGGGCTGCGGGCGCGCCTGGCCACCCTCGCCGGCGGCGACCCCGACGCGGTGCGCGCCAAGCTGCGGCGGCGCAACGCCGAGCGCACCCGCGCGACGCTCGGCGAGCTCAAGGGCGGGGCCCTCAAGGCCGGCCAGCTGCTGTCGACGGTCGACGCGCTCCTGCCGCAGGACCCCGAGGCGACGTGGAGCGAGGCGCTCGGCGAGCTGCGCGAGGTCGGCGTGCCGGTGCCCTTCGAGGAGCTCGCGCCGGTGCTCTTCGACGAGCTCGGCGGGAGCTGGCGCCGCGACCTGCCCGCCCTCGACGCCTCCCCCGTCGCCGCGGCCTCGCTCGGGCAGGTCCACCGCGGGCGCTGGCGCGACGGCCGTGAGGTCGCGGTGAAGATCCAGTACCCCGGCGTGGCCGAGGCCGTGGCCAGCGACGTCGGCACGGTCGCGGCGATGTCACGGCTCGCCGCCCGGCTCGCGCCCTCCCTGGCCCTGCCGCCACTCGTCGACGAGCTGCGCACGCGCCTGGCCGAGGAGCTCGACTACACCCGCGAGGCGGCGGTGCAGACCCGCTTCGTCGAGGGCTTCGCCGGCGACACCGGCGTCGTCGTGCCCGAGGTCGTCGCCGCGACGCCGCGGGTGCTCGTGAGCACGTGGCTCGACGGCACGCCGCTCGCCGCGCTCGCCGACGCGCCGCCCGAGCGGCGTGACGCCGCGGCGCGCGCCTACCAGCGCTTCCTCGTCGCCGGCCCCGAGCACGCCGGCTGGCTGCACACCGACCCCCACCCGGGCAACTTCCGCATCCTCGACGACGGCGCCCTCGGGGTCATGGACTTCGGCTCGGCCCTGGCGATGCCCAACGGCATGCCCGACTCGTTCGGGCGGCTGCTTGCCGCGCTCATCGCCGACTCCCCCGCCGAGGTCGGCGCGGCGCTCGAGGACGCGGGCTTCGTCGAGCCGGGCGCGGCCGTCGAGGTCGACAAGCTCCTCGACTACATGCGCCCGTTCACCGAGCCGGCCGCCGCGTCGGAGTTCACCTTCACACGGTCGTGGCTGCGCGGGCAGTTCGGCCGCGTCAACGACCCGCGCAACCCCGACTTCGGCGTCGCGCTGCAGCTGCGGATGCCCGCCGAGCACCTCTTCACCCACCGGGTCTGGCTCGGGATGGTCGGAGTGCTCTGCCACCTCGAGGCCACGGTGCCGGTCCGCTCGGTGCTCGAGCGCTGGCTGCCGGGCTTCGCCCCGCCTGCCGAGGCGACGGCCGCGCCGCGTAGCGCCTAAGCGACGCGGGTGCCGGTCCGGCTGCCCCGCGGCGATGGGGGACCTTCGGCCCCCCGGCAGCGGCCGTGATCGCCGTGGCCCCGCGCGGCGCGCCCCGCGAGCCTGGCAGGCACCGCGCGCCTGCGCCGCCGACTCCCGGCCGGCGCCGGCGCGGACCCGAGCCGGGGAGCGCGACGATGGGCCACGCCACGACGACCCCACCGACCGCTGACGGCGGCGGGTCTGCCGGCGGTGAGGCCGCGGCGGCGGCGGCGAGCTACGCGGCCCTGCAGCGCCGCCTCGACCGCATGCCGACCGGTGCGCCCGACACCGCCGCGTTGCGGCGCATCCTCCGGCTGCTCTTCAGCCCCGGCGAGGCCGAGCTCGCCGCGCAGCTGCCCTCGCTCGTGTCGGTGCGGGCGCTGGCGCGCCGGCTCGACCGTGACCGCGACGAGCTCGACGCGACGCTCTCGAGCATGGCCGCGCGCGGCCTCGTCCTCGACCTCGAGCACCGCGGGCAGCGCTGGGTCGCGCTCGCGCCGGTGGTCATCGGCTTCTTCGAGTTCACCTTCATGCGGGTGCGCGACGACGCGCCGATGACCGAGCTCGCGGCGCTCTTCCACGAGTACCTCTTCGACGACCCCGAGCACCGCTTCGCCGAGGCGGTCTTCGCCGGCAACGTCCAGCTCGGCCGCTCGCTCGTGCGCGAGGAGGCGCTGCCGGCGGACGCGGCCAGCGAGGTCCTCGACTTCGAGCGGGCGACCGCGGTCGTGGCCGGCGCCGCGACGGTCGCGGTCTCACGCTGCCCGTGCCGCTACCACGCCGAGCTCCTCGACCTCGCCTGCGACGCGCCGCAGCGCACGTGCCTGACCTTCGGCAGCGCCGCGCAGGCCCTCGTGCGCGCCGACCTCGCCGAGGAGATCAGCAACGCCGAGGGCCTCGAGATCCTCGCCGAGGCCAAGGCCGCGGGGCTCGCGCAGACCGCCGACAACGTCCAGCACGAGGTGTCCTACCTCTGCAACTGCTGCGGGTGCTGCTGCGGGATGCTGCAGTCGATCCGCAGCGCCGGCATCGACGGCGCGGTCGTGCCGTCGGCCTGGGTCGCCGCCGGCGACCTCACCGCCTGCCGCGGCTGCCGCAGCGGGTGCCTCGAGGCCTGCCCTACCGCGGCGATCACCCGGGTCGACAACGACGGTCGCGGGCGGCGGCGCTACTGGGCGGAGGTCGAGGCCAGCCGCTGCATCGGCTGCGGGGTGTGCGTCGACGCCTGCGCCTTCGGGGTGCGCGAGATGGCCCCGCGGGGCGAGCGCCCCTACACCCCCGAGACCGGGCTCGAGCGGATGATCGCCATGGCCGTCGAGCGCGGCAAGCTCGGCGACCTCCTCGTCGACACCCTGCCTGGTGCCGGCCCCCGGGCGGTCGCCCGACTGCTCAGCCACCTCGAGCGCGCGCCCGAGCCGACCGCCGACCGGGCCATCGGCCCGCTGCGCTCGGTGTTCCTGCGCGGGCTGCTCGCCACGGTGCGCCTCGGCGCGCGGGCGGGCGGCTCCTGAGCACCGCCGCCCACGCCCGTCGGAGGCCGCCGGCCCGCGCAGCCGCGGCCCTCACGATCGCGCTGCTCGCCGCGGGACCGCTCGGCGCCCTCCCCGCCGCGCCTTCGGCGCACGCCCTCCCCGCCGCGCCTTCGGCGCACGCCCTCCCCGCCGCGC
>PWFH01000019.1 GCA_003553795.1 Egibacter sp.
GCACCGTCGCGGCATCCGCGCCGGCTCGTCGCGCGGCAGCCGGTAGGTAGGGACCTCCCGGGCCAGGTCGGCGAGCAAGGGCAACTGCTCAACAGTCTGCTCGCCGGTACGGCGCGACATCCGTGTCTCGACCGACGGACCCGCGGAGGCCGCTACTCGAGCCGGTCGAGGCGGTCGAGCCGCGGCGCGGGGCCCGGCGCGACCTCCGCGGCGTCGTCCGCGACGACTCCGTCCTCCCCGCGGCGCGCGCGCACCCACGGCCGCACACTCAGCAACACCAGGAAGAACGGATACAGCTGCGCGCGCTGCCGTGCCAGAATCCCGAAGTTCGCGATCGCCGCGTAGGCGATGATGAACCCGATGGTGTAGACGAGCGCCATGCGGATGTAGGGGTTGCTCCACGCCTGGCGCATCGCGGCCCGGATACGGCGCCACGACAGCGCGACGAACCCCAGCAGCACGAGCGACTCGAGCGCGGTGAGCAACATCTGCGCGTTGTCGGCCTCGGTCGGCCAGGGGCGGAAGAGGACGGTGACGAACGCTTCGGGGAACTGCAGCGGGTTCTCGATCGGTGCGGCATCGAACTCCGAGCCGCCGGTCGCGGTGCGGTCGGTGGTGAAGTCGAGGATCTGCTCGGCAGTGTCGGCGACCCCGTCGGTCTCCTCCTCGACGCCGAAGAACTCCTCGACCTGCTGCAGGCCGACGAACATGACCGCGAGCAGTGCGACGACGCCGACTGCCTGGGGGACCGGGCCGAACAGCGGCGCGCGCTCACCGCGGGTGCGCCGCAGGTAGCCGGCGGCCAGCGCGGCGAAGAGCAGCAGCGCGATGTGCGGGCGGATGATCGCGACGCCGAACCCCCCGGCCAACGCGGCGGCGTAACCGCCAGAGCGGGTGAGCATCCGCGCGGCGCCGTAGGCGGCGAGGCCGAGGCAGGCGAGGATCCAGGCCTCCTTGCCGAGACTCGAGGGCCAGAAGAGCAGCGACGGCAGGAGGAAGACGAGCAGGGCGTAGCGGCGGGCGTCGCCGTCGGGCACCGCGATGCGGAAGGCCCGGTAGAAGCCGTAGAGGCCCCAGAAGCTCAGCCAGGAGAACACGAGGAACGCGCCGAGCAGCGACGGGCCCGTGAGCGTCACGACGATGCCGGTGAGGTACTCGAGCACCGGGGTGCCGACGAAGCGACCGTCACCGATCGGCGAGAGGTCACCGCCCAGGAAGTGGGCGGCGTACTCCTCTCCGGCACGGACGTAGCGCAGCGCGTCGGCGGAGCCTTCGTAGACGACGAACGCGACGTAGTAGCGCGCGATCGAGCCGGCGATCTTGCCGACGATCCCAAGGGTGATGATGACCCGGATCCACGGGTCCTCCTCGCGGCGCAGCACGAGCGCCAGCAGCGGCAGCGTCACCAGCGAGAGGCCCGCGGCGACGCCGAGGCCCTGCCAGATCTCCGTCTCGACGGTGTTCATCACGAGGAAGAACCCCGCGAGCAGGCCGACGGCCACGACAAGGCCGGCGGCCGTGGCCGCCCCCGTCGATGGCCTGCGCCCCTCACCCACGGCCATGGACAACCTCCTCTTCGCTCATCGTAGGGTCCCGCCAACGCCGCGACCACGGCCGGCAGGCCCCGACCGCGCCACCCGGTGGTAGAGCTCCGCGAGGCGATCGACGGCCGCTTCGGGGCGGATCTGCTCGACGCGCGCGGCGCCGGCCTCGACCTGCTGTGCGGCGGCGGCAGGGTCGGCGAGGACCTCCTCGATCGCCTCGGCGAGCGCGTCGGCGTCCCCCGGGGCCACGAGTCGGCCTGCGGCGTCGCTGCCCACGGCCTCGGGCAGCCCGTCGACGGTCGTGGCGACGACCGGCACGCCGGCGGCCATCGCCTCGAGGACCACGAGCCCGAAGCCCTCGTGGCGGGAGGCGAGGGCGAAGACGTCGAAGGCCGGCAGCAGGTCGGCGACGTCGTCGCGGTCGCCGGTGAACAGCGTCGCGTCGGCGACGCCGCGACGGCGGACATGCGCGCGGACCTCCTGCTCCGACGGCCCGAAGCCCACGAGCACGAGCCGCAGCGACGGCCGCCGGGCCCGCAGCGCGGCGAAGGCGTCGACGAGGACGTCGTGGCCCTTCTTCGGCGCGAAGTTCGCGACGCAGCCGACGACCTCCTCGTCCTGCCCGAGGCCGAGCGTCGCGCGGGCTGCCGCCCGAGCCGCCGGGCCTGAGGGCCGGCCGGCCGGGTCGATGCCGTGGTGGACGACGCCGACGGTCGGCCAGGACGCGGCGGCGAGCAGCGACGGCGGGCGGATCGTCGCGGCGACGGCATGGGAGACCGCGACGACCTCGTCGGCGCCCGGGTAGGTCAGGGCGTTGCTCCAGCGTGTCAGCGGGTGCAGGAGGTCCCACGCGCTGTGCTCGGTGTGCACGACCGGGGTCGCCGCCGGGGCGAGCAGCCGGGCGGCGGGCGCGGCGATCGGGCTGTGGGTGTGGATGACGTCGAAGGGCACCTCCCGCAGCAGGCGGGCGAGCCGCCACACCCACCGCGGGTCGGTGCCCGAGCGCGCGCCGAGGTTGACGACCGGCACGCCGGCGCGGCCGAAGCGCGGGGTGAGCCCGTCGGCGTCGTCGAGGATCCGCGCGACGGTGACCGTGAACGAGTCGCGGTCGAGGCGCTCGACGGCGTCGGCGAGCAGCGTCTCGGCCCCGCCCCGGTCGAGGGTCTTGATGACGGCGAGGACGCGCAGCGGGCTCATCGCCGCAGCCTCCGCTCGAGGCTGCGGGCGCCCTGGCGCCACCAGTCCCCTGCGCTGACCCCGCGGTACTCGAGGTAGGCGCGGTCGGGTCGCAGCAGCGCCGAGAGGTAGGCCGCGCGGTCACGCCAGCGCGGCAGCGCCCGCAGCGCGTCCAGGCTGCGCTCGGTCTGCCGACGGGTGCCGTGGAGGTAGTGCTCAAGGATGCGCGTGGCCGGCTCGTCGCTGCGGTGCCCGCGCGCCCACCACCACAGCCCGCTGGCGGGCTCGAGCGCGAAGGCCTCCATCGCGGTGCGCACCGCGTGGGCGACGATCGGCGCACCACGCCAGCGCTCGGCGAGGGTGACCGCCTCGCGCCAATCGAAGGCGGGGTCGCCCGCGGCCTCGACGAGGTCGCGCAGCGGCACGAGGCGCGTCGGGCGGAAGCCGAGCGCGGCGTGGTAGCAGGCGTGGAGGAAGCGCACGCTCCGCGACGGCGCGGGGACGGCCTGCCCGGCGAGGGTGAACGTCGCCGGGTCGGCGAAGAGGTCGCCCTCGACGATCCACCAGCCGAGCGGCTCGGGCACGAGCAGGCGGTGCAGGTCGACCTCGGCCCCGTTGGCGCCGACGCGCAACTCGACGCTCTTGGCGAAGCGCGCCTCGAAGCCCGGCCGCAGCGGAGGGTTGCGTCGCTCGTGGCCGGCGTCGAGCAGGACCTCGACGGCGCGGTCGAGCTCGGCGGTCGGCAGGAGGACGTCGACGTCGCCGTAGTGGCGCCACGACGGGTTCGGGTAGTCGAGGTGGGCGAAGGCCGCGCCCTTGACCGCCCGGTGCGCGATCCCGGCGGCGTCGAGCGCGGCGCTGCTGTGCTGCAGTTGGCGCTCGAGCAGGAGCACCGAGCCGATCGCCGCACGGTGCAGCTCGATGACCTCGGCGAGCTGGCTGTCGGTCACCTCGAGGGCGCCGGAGGCCACGGCCTCGGCGAGCAAGCCGGCGAGGCGCTGGCTGCGCACCCCGCGGAGCAGGTCCGCCCAGGCGTCGTCGTCGAGCGGGCCGTCGGGCAGCCCGAGCGTCGAGGCGGCGAGGCCGTGGGCGGCGACGGCGCGCAGCAGCGCAGGGTGGCTCATGGGTCCTCGCGCAGCGCGCCGAGACCGGCGAGCTCGTCGAGCAGCGCCGGCAGGGCCTCGGCGACCTCGGCGGCGGGCACGCCGAGCGGCTCGCTCATCGCCGCGGCGAGCTCGTCAACGTCCCGAGGGGCGGCGAGGGCCTCCCAGAGCAGCGCTGCGGGCGCGGAGACGGCGAAGGGATCGGTGGCCTCGGGCGGCAGGAGGACGACCCCACCGAGGCTCTCATGCCAGAGGACGTCGGCGCGGCGCTGCCAGCGGCGAGCGGCCTCAGCGCTCACCGCCGCCACCCGGGGCGCCCTGGGCGGTAGCCGGGGAGCGCCAGCGCCGCGCGGGGCCGGGAACCGAGCGCAGCTGGGCGTAGTAGGGCTGACCCGAGGCGCTGCGCGGCACCGCGGTCAGCGCCACGCCGACGACCGGCGCCTCGGTGCGTGCGAGCAGCTCGGCGGTGCGTGTGGCCGACTCCTCGGTCGTCGCTCCGCTGCGGGCGACGACGACGACGGCGTCGGCCTGGGGCATGAGCGCGGAGGGGTCGTTGACGGCGAGCACCGGGCCGGCGTCGACGACGACGATGTCGGCGAGCTGGCGGGCCTGGGCGATGAGATCCTGGTCGGGGCCGATGAGCTCACCGGGGTTGTCGACGAACGTGCCGTTGGTGAGGATCTCGACTCCGGGGACGTTCGTCTCCTGGGTGAGCGAGGCCAGTGCTGGCCGGCGGACGCCCCTCGTGAGGAACTCGGTGACCCCGGGGCTGCGCGGCACGCCGAAGTAGCGGTGCTGCTGGGCGTTGCGGAAGTCGGCGTCGATGACGAGGACGCGCTTGCCGATCTCGGCGAAGCTCGCGGCGACGTTGGCCACCGTCGTCGTCTTGCCCTCCCCGGCGCCGGCGGAGGTGACGAGCACGACCTGGACCTCCGTGGGCGCCTCCCCGTTGCCGGTGGTCTCGCCGCGCTGGCGGGCGAGCCACTTCGGCGCCATCTGCAGCGACAGCCGCAGGATGCGGTAGGACTCCGCGGCGTAGGAGGCCGGCTGGGTGCTCGTGATGATCTGGTGGTGGGTCGCCTGGCTGGCGAGCTTCGGCACCTCGGTGACGACGGGCAGGCGGAAGGCGCGCTCGGCGTCGCGGCGCGCGCGGATCTTCGTGTCGATCCGGTCGATGAACATCGCGAGCCCGGCCCCGAGGAGCAGGCCGAGGAGGATCCCGACGGACAGCCGCGTGCCGAGGTCGCGGGGCACCTGGATGCCGCCGGTCGTCTCGGGCACGGGCACGGCGGCCTCGAGGGTGACGATGCCCGAGCCGGTGACCTGGGCGCGCTCGACCTCGTCGAGCTGCTCGCTGGTGATGCGGTAGCGGTTGAGCAGCGCGTCGCGGTCGGCGCGGGCGAGCTCCTCGGCGGAGCTGCCCTCGTCGGCGTCGGCGATGTCGTCGTCGAGCGCGCGGATCTCCTCCTCGAGGTCCTGGCGCTCGGTGGTGAGCCGCTCGAGCTGCTCCTCGCGGCGGACCTGGTCACGCTCGTCGACGAAGGAGAGGATCTCCTCGGCGAAGGTGTTCGCGAGCTCCGCGGCTTGCTCGCCGTCATCGTCCTGGGCGCTGACGGTCAGCGTGCCGAGCCCCTGGTCGGGGGTGACCTCGACCTCGCTGGCGAGCACGGCCGGGTTGACGTCGGCGCCGAGCTCGTCGGCGACCCGCTGGGGGATCTCGCCGGTCGTGGCGAGCAGCGCGATGGTGTCGAGGCCGATGTCGCGCTGGCTCGTCTCGGTGGGGTCGTCGTAGAGGGTGTGGGTGGCGGTGAAGAACCGCTCCTCAGGCACCGACTCCGCCGGCGGGGTCGTGAGCCACGCCAGCAGCCCCGCGACCGCGACGACGACGAGGATGATCGGCCAGCGGCGGCGGAGGGCCTGGAGGTACTCGAGGGGGTCCATCCACCGTCCTGTGAGGGGTCAGGGGCGCGCGGTCGTGTGGCTGTCGGCGGCGGCGGAGCCCTTGGGCAGCAGGCCGAAGAGCATCTCGCGGATCGCGTCCTCGTTGCGGGCCTCGGCGGCCTGGTAGAGGTCGGCGAGGCGCTCGGCCACCGCGAGGTCGATTCTACCAGCGGACAGCGACACGATGGCGGGATGCCCCGTCGCGTGGGCGATCTCGTTGGGGTTGGCGAGGACCTCGGCGAGCTTCTCGCCGGGGCGCAGGCCGGTGTAGACGATCTCGATGTCCTCGCCGACGCGCCGGCCCGACAGGCGGATCATCCGCTCGGCGAGGTCGGCGATGCGCACCGGCTCGCCCATGTCGAGCATGAAGACCTCGCGGTCCTCCGCCAGCGCCCCGGCCTGCAGCACGAGGCGGACGGCCTCCTCGATCGACATGAAGAAGCGCTCCATGCGCGGGTCGGTGACGGTGACCGGGCCCCCCTCGGCGATCTGGCGCATGAACGTCGGGATGACGCTGCCGCGGCTGCCGAGGACGTTGCCGAAGCGCACCGCGCACCAGGCGGCGTCCTGCGGGGCGTACATCCGCAGGAGGTGCTCGCCGAGGCGCTTGGTCGCGCCCATGACGCTCGAGGGCTCGACAGCCTTGTCGGTGGAGATGAAGACGAGGCGCTCGACGTCGTGGCGGGCGGCGGCGTCGAGGACGTGCTCGCTGCCGCGGACGTTGGTCTGCACCGCCTCCCACGGGTGGGACTCGAGCAGCGGGACGTGCTTGTGCGCTGCGGCGTGGAAGACGACCTCGGGGCGGTGGCGCAGGAAGAGGTCCTCGACCGCCGAGCGGTCGCGGATGTCGGCCAGCGCCTGGGTCGCCTCGCCGTCGATGAGCGCGGCGGCGTCGTGGAGGTGGGTCTCGTCGTGGTCGACGAGCACGAGCGCGGCGGGCTGGGACTCGGCGACCTGGCGGGCGATCTCCCGGCCGATCGAGCCGCCGGCGCCGGTGACGAGCACGCGGCGGTCGCGCAGCGCCTCGCGCACCGCGGCGAGGTCGATGGGGATCTGCTCGCGGCCGAGGAGGTCGGCGATCTCGAGGTCGCGGACGTCGCGCAGCCCGACGTCGCCCGAGGCGAGCTCGGAGAGCCGCGGCACGGTCTTGACCGGCAGGCCCTCGGCGTCGGCGGCGGCGGCGATCTCGCGGATCGTCTCGCCCTGCGCGCTCGGCATCGCGAGCAGCACGAGGTCGACGGCGAAGAGCGCGGCGGCCTCGGGCAGGTCGTCGACGTCGCCGACGACGGGCACCCCGGCGACGTCGCGGTGGGCCTTGCGGGGGTCGTCGTCGAGGATCGCCACGGGCGTGAACGTCGAGGCGGGGTCGGTGAGCATGTCGCGGACGACGGCGCTGCCCGCCGAGCCCGCACCGACGACGAGGACGCGGCTGCCGGCCTTGTCGGCCTGGCGGCGGTGGCTGGAGAGCAGCCGCGCCTGGAAGCGCAGCACGCCGGTGAGCAGCAGCGCGAGCGCCCCGCCGAGGATGACGACCGAGGCCGGCACGATGCGGCCGTTGGGGGCCAGCAGCAGGAAGCCGACGCTGAGCAAGCCCGTCGAGGCCCCCCCGGCGAGCACGACGCGGCGGGCCTCGTCGACGCTGGCGTGGCGCCACACCTTGCCGTAGAGGCCCAGGGCGGTGTTGGCCGAGAGGTGGGTCAGCAGCGCCGTGGGCAGGAAGACGAGGAGGAAGCCGGTCCAGTAGGACTCGGGGACCGCGCCGTCGAAGCGGAAGGCGAGGACGCTGAGGTAGCCGATGCTGAGCAAGAGGAGGTCGAGGCCGGCCAGCGGCAGGTCCGCCCGCATCCGCGCCGCGGCGCGCGCTAGGCGCGCCAAAATGCTCGTGTCCTCCGCCCGCGCGAGGTCGCGCTCGGTCACGTCGTGCTCCTTGGCTCCACCACCCCTGGTGCGGGTCCCACCATGCGGTGAAGCGCTTGCGTCCAGGCCTCCCGGTCCCGCCCTGCCATGCCAGGCCCTAGGGCGATGCTCCCGGTTCCCGCGTTGCTGCCAGCACGTCGGTGTGCCGTCCTGCACTCTCTGTTACACGAACATAGTGAACTCTACGCTTGGTGAGGTCAATCCCCGAATCGGACAAGCGCTTCACGCGACTCCCCTGAGACGTGGATCCACTATGGTAGGGGGCTCCGGCGGCGCGTGAGGCAGCCCTCCACGCCCGCCCTCCTGTGGGTCCCCTCCCGAGGCTTGAGCGAGGTCGTTGGTGAACATCCCGCCCGCTGTCGCTGATGCGCTGCGACATGCCCGCGAGAAGCAGGAGCGCTCCCTCGCCGAGGTCGCCGGGCAGGTCTCGATGCCCGAGGAATTCCTCGCCGACCTCGAGGCCGGCGACTTCGAGGCCTTCGGCCAGGAGCTCCACGCCCTCGCCCACATCCGCCTCTACGCCCGCGCCCTCGGCCTCGACGCCGAGACGCTCCTCGCCGACCCCGACTCCCTGCTGCCCGCTCCCGCTGAGGACGAAGCGGTCGAGCCGCCAGAGGACGAAGCGGTCGAGCCCCCCGAGGACGAAGTGGTCGAGCCCACAGAGGAGGAAGCGGCATCGGAGGACGACGGCGAGGCTCGTGCCGCCGAGGGGGGCGGCGATGAGGGCGCCGAGGAGTCGGCTGAGGGGTCGGCTCAGGACCCTGTCGACGACGCGCCTGAGGGCGCTGCTGAGGACGAGGCCCTGGCCGAGCCGCCCGATGACGAAGAACCGGCGCCGGAGGCTGAGGACGACCAACCGGCGCCGGAGGCTGAGACCGTCGACGTCGAGGATGCCGACGGCGATGACGAGGAGGCCCCCGCCGAACCAGAGACGGATGGGACCGACCCAGACGAGGCGCCGGCTGAGGATCCCGCTCGAGATCCTGCGGTGATCATCGAGCCAGAGACCTTGGACGAGGACGAGGTCGAGGTCGTCGACGAGGACGACGAGGCCGTCGTGGAGATGACCCCCGAGGAGGCCAGGCGCCGCCGCTGGCGGTGGATCATCGTCGCGCTCGTGCTCTTCGTGCTCGGGGCGGTGGCCGGGATCTTCGCGCTGCCGCTGTTCTCCGACGACACCGAGGTCTCCGACATCACTGCGGTGCTCGGCAACAACGTCGAGGTGGAGGCCAACGAGCCCGAGCCGGCACCGTCACCGACGCCCTCGCCGACGCCGGACCGCTCGGTCGACGTGACCGCCGACGACGGCGACGACGGCGACGAACCGGAGAACCCCGAGCCGACGGAGCGCCCGGAGCCCACCGAGGATCCCGACGACCCCGACGAGGACGAGGGCCCCGAGGCCCGCCCGCCCGAGGAGGTCCGCGTCCAGCTCCTCAACGGCTCCCGTGACGAGGCGCGGCTGCAGGCCGCTCGCGAGGCCCTTGAGGCGCTCGGCTACGAGATCGTCCTCCTCGACGTCACCGACTCGGAGTACGAGACCTCCGCGGTGTGGTTCACCGAGGACTTCGAGCCCGAGGCCGAGGCGCTCGGCGACCTCGACGAGCGCTTCGCCGAGGTCGACGCCAACCCCGGTCTCACCGCCGACGTCGACCTCCACGTCGTCGTCGGCAGCGACTTCGCGCTCGACTAGCTCCGCGGTGCCCCGGCCTCACGCCTCCTCGGGGTCGCCGATCGTGAAGGCCGGCTCGCCGAGCCACTCGACGAGGCGCGCGAGCGGCGTGCGGCCCGGCTCGCCGAGCGCGACGGCGACGTCGAGGTCCTCGGTGAGCTCGCCCTCCCAGACCGTCTCGCCCTGCCCCAGCGGCAGGCGGACGTTGCCGTCGCGGACGACGAGGCCGTCGGGGGCGACGACGCGCAGCTCAAGGTCGGTCGTGCGGATCGTCGGCTGGTGGGCGACCTTGAGGCGGTAGAGGCCCTCGTCGGGGTCCCACGCTTCGGGGATCGCCCAGTCGTGGCTGCGGGTGCGCGACTGCCCGCTCTTGAGGCGCTCGGTCGTGGTGACGACGTCGTAGCCGAGCTCGCTGCCGACCTCGTCGGGCGCGACCTCCGCGGCGCCGCGCCAGCTCGTGAGCGGCTCGCAGTCCGGGCCGCAGAAGACGCTCAGGTGCGTGCGGCTCTCCCCCGC
>PWFH01000179.1 GCA_003553795.1 Egibacter sp.
CCTCCGCGTAGATCGACGCGTAGAGCTCGTCGGCCTCCGGCGTGTACATGCCCGAGGCCGCGATCTCGCGCAGCGCGTCTCCCTCGATGGATGCGAACACGTCGAGGATGCGCTGGACGTAGTCCTCGTCGATCTCGTCGGGGACGGCGTAGGGGTCCTCCGGTTCCTCCGCCGCGACGTCGTCGGCGGCCGGTTCCGCTTCGACGTCCTCGGTGGCCTCCGGAGCGGGGTCGGGCGTGGGCTCGGCCGTCGGCACCGTCGCCGCGGCCACCTCCTCAGCCTCCTCCGCCGAGCTGCAGGCCCCGACCAGGACCGCCAGCGACAGCACGAGCATCCACCAGCGCACGTCCCCCGTCATCCCCCGACCTCCGTCGCGCTCCCCCGTCGCGGCTGAAGTCAACGTGACGTTGGCCTCACAGGCAAGCCCGGTTTCCCCAGGCCGGGGCATCTAGCCTGCCTGCCATGCCCGACACCCTGCTCGACGAACTGCGCGGAATCGTCGGCCCAACCCAGGCCTTCGCCGACCCCGACCTCGTCGCCGGCTACGCGACCGACTGGACGCGCAAGCACTCCGCAACGCCCCGTCTCGTCGTGCGCCCCGCGGACACCGCGGAGGTCTCCGCCGTCGTCACCGCGTGCGCCGATGCCGGCGCTGCGATCGTGCCGCAGGGCGGCAACACCGGGCTCGTCGGCGGCGCGGTGCCGCGCCGCGGCGAGGTCGTCGTGAGCCTCACCCGCCTCGACGACCTCGGGCCGGTCGAGACGACCGCGCGGTCGGTCGTCGTCGGCGCGGGAGCGACGCTCGCGTCGGTGCAGGCCCACGCGGCCGCCGAGGGCCTCGCCTTCGGCGTCGACTTCGCCTCCCGGCAGCAGGCCACGATCGGTGGGATGGTCGCCACGAACGCCGGCGGCATGCACGTCCTGCGCTACGGGATGATGCGCGCGCAGGTGCAGGGCATCGAGGCGGTCCTCGCCGACGGCAGCGTCGCCCGACGACTCGGAGGCCTGCCCAAGGACAACGTCGGCTACGACCTGCCGGGGCTGCTCACCGGCAGCGAGGGCACGCTGGCGATCCTCACCCGGGTCAGGCTGCGGCTCGTGCCCGCTCACCGCGAGCGCGTCGCCGCCCTGCTCGCCGTCGACGGCATCGACGAGGCGGTCGCCCTCACCGCCCGCTTGCGGGGCGCCCTGCCCGACCTCGAGGCCGCCGAGCTCATCCTCGAGGCGAGCCTGCGGCTGTCGATCGAGCACGGCGGCCTCACCACACCCTTCGCCGCGCTGCCTCCCGCCGCCCTGCTCGTCGAGTGCGCCGCCGACGACGACCCGACCGAGCGCCTCGCCGCAGCCGTGGAGGACGCCGGCGTGGACGACGCCGTCGTCGGCGTCGACCGCCGCGAGCGCGAGGGCCTGTGGGCCTACCGGGAGGCCCTGCTCGACGCGATCGCCGCCGAGGGCGAGCCCCTCAAGCTCGACGTCACGCTGCCGGGAGCCGAGATGGCCGGCTTCGTCGCCGACGTCGAGGCGCTGCTCGCCGACCTCGACCCGCGCTGCCGCTGCTACGTCTTCGGCCACGTCGGTGACGGCAACCTCCACGTCAACGTGCTCGGCCTCGCCGACGACGCCGCCGCTGCCGCCGAGGAGCGGATCCTCGAGGGCGTCCTGGCCCGCAGTGGCAGCGTCTCCGCCGAGCACGGCATCGGCGTGACGAAGACGCGGTGGGTACCGCGCTCGCGCGACGCGGGCGACCTCGCCGCGATGCGCGCGGTCAAGCGGGCGCTCGACCCCGCCGGCCTGCTCAACCCCGGCGTGCTCCTGCCCGAGCCGTAGGCACGCCGCCCTCGACGGAGGACATGGCCGCGACCGCGGGGCCACGCTCCATCGAGCGCGGCGGCCGCCGCTCGCCACGACGGGCGCGTGGCACCGTCACGGCCGGGCCGAGGCGCGCGCTCAGAAGACGTCGGCGGGCGTGTAGCGGCCGAAGACCTCGCGCAGCGCCCCGCAGACCTCCCCGACGGTGGCCATCTGCCGCAGCGCCTCCTTCATCGGCGGCAGGAGGTTCTCGCTCGAGCGCGCGGCCGCGCCCACCGCGGCGAGCGCCGCGGTGACCGCGGCGGCGTCGCGTTCGGCGCGCAGCCGCGACAGCGCGGCGCTCTGCTCGTCGCGGACCGCGTCGTCGACCCGGGAGAGCTCCGGCTCGACCTCGTCGGCCTCGAGCCGGAAGGCGTTGACGCCGACGACGGTGCGCTCGCCGCGCTCGACCTCGCGGGTGAGGGCGTAGGCGGCCTCCTCGATCTCGCGCTTCTGGTAGCCCTGCTCGATCGCCGCGACGGCGCCGCCGCGCTCGTCGATCGTGGCGAGGTAGCCCTCGACCTGCGCGGCGACCTCGTCGGTGAGCGACTCGATGAACCACGAGCCGCCGAGGGGGTCGGCCGTCGCGGTGACGTCGGTCTCATGGGCGATGACCTGCTGGGTGCGCAGCGCGAGGCGGGCGGCCTTCTCCGAGGGCAGCGCGAGCGCCTCGTCGAAGGCGTTGGCGTGCAGCGACTGCGTGCCGCCGAGCGTGGCCGCAAGCGACTGGATCGCGACCCGCACGAGGTTGACCTCGGCCTGCTGGGCGGTGAGCTGCACGCCGGCGGTCTGGGTGTGGAAGCGCAGCATCGCCGACTTCGGGTCGCTCGCGCCGAAGCGCTCCCGTACGAGGCGCGCCCAGACGAGCCGTGCGGCACGGAACTTCGCGACCTCCTCGAGCAGCGAGGAGCGCGCGACGAAGAAGAACGACAGGCGGGGCGCGACGTCGTCGACGGCGAGGCCGGCCTCGGCGGCGGCCTCGAGGTAGGCCACGGCGTTGGCGAGGGTGAAGGCGACCTCCTGGACCGCCGTCGCCCCGGCCTCGGCCATGTGGTAGCCCGAGATCGACATCGTGTTGAACCGCGGCAGCCGCCCGGCGCAGTAGGCGAGCGTGTCGGTGGTCAGCCGCAGCGACGGCGCCGGCGGGAAGATGTAGGTGCCGCGGGCGATGTACTCCTTGAGGACGTCGTTCTGGATCGTCCCGCGCAGATCCTCGGGCGCGACCCCCTGCTCCTCGGCGACGAGCTCGTAGAGCAGCAGCAGCGGCGCCGCCGGCGCGTTGATCGTCATCGACGTCGACACCGCGTCGAGGGGGATGCCGTCGAAGAGGGCGCGCATGTCCGCGAGCGAGTCGACGGCCACGCCGACCTTGCCGACCTCGCCGAGGGCGATCGGGTCGTCGGAGTCGTAGCCCATCTGCGTGGGCAGGTCGAAGGCCACCGACAGCCCGGTCTGCCCCTGGTCGAGGAGGTAGCGGTAGCGGGCGTTGGACTCCGCGGCGGTGGCGAAGCCGGCGTACTGGCGCATCGTCCACGACCGGCCCCGGTACATCGAGCCGTAGACGCCGCGGGCGTAGGGGAAGGCCCCGGGATCGCCGCGCTCGGCGTCGTAGTCGAGGTCGGCGGTGGCCTCGGGGCGGTACACCGCCGCGACGGGGATGCCGGCTGCGGTGCGGACCTCACGCTGCCCTGCCATCGGCCCCACGCTCCTCCCTGCGCCTTCGCGCGGCCTGCGTCCGGGGGCGCTGGCGCAGTCTAGGGGCGGCCCTCCCACGGATGGGAAAGCGTCAGTGGCCCCTGCTACGCTCGGCGTCCGCAACGATCAGGCCGCTCACAGGGGTCGGGGGCGGTCTCCCGGCAGGAGCGAGAGATGGCCGACACGCAGCAGAAGCCCACCGCCACCACGCCGCCGCCCAAGCAGGGCCAACGGTCCTGGATCGCGGAGTTCTACGGCTCCGCGCTCGGCAAGAAGTACGCGATGGCGATCACGGGCATCGTGCTGCTCGCCTACGTCGTCGTGCACATGATCGGCAACCTCAAGCTCTACCAGGGGCCGGAGGAGATCAACGCCTACGCCGAGTGGCTGCGCCAGATCGCCTACCCGGCGCTGCCCGAGGAGGGCGGCCTCTGGATCTTCCGCGTCGTGCTCGGCGGCAGCGTGCTCATCCACATCCACGCGGCCTACGCCCTGTGGCTCGACAACCGCCGCAAGCGGCCCGCCAAGTACGAGAAGCGCGACTACGTCGCCGTGAACTTCGCGAACCGGACGATGCGCTGGACGGGCATCATCATCGCCCTCTTCATCATCTTCCACGTCGCGGACCTCACCCTCGGGGCGACCAACCCCGACTTCGACCACGCCGACGTCTACGGCAACATCGTCGCGAGCTTCTCCGACCCCCTCATCGCCGGGATCTACATCGTCGCCAACCTCGCGCTCGGCTTCCACATCTTCCACGGCGCCTGGAGCCTCTTCCAGACCATGGGGTGGAACAACCGGCGCTTCAACCACTGGCGTCGCTACCTCGCGGTAGCCCTCGCCGTGGTCGTCGTCGTCGGCAACGTGAGCTTCCCGCTCGCGGTGCTCACCGGCGTCGTCTCCTAGCCAGCCGCGCCACCTGCGACGAGGAGCGTCCCCATGCAGCTCGACGCGAAGATCCCCGACGGCCCCCTCGAGGAGAAGTGGGACAACCACCGCTTCTCGATGAGGCTCGTCAACCCCAACAACAAGCGCAAGTTCTCCGTCATCGTCGTCGGCACCGGCCTCGCCGGCGCCTCCGCCGCGGCGACGCTCGGCGAGCTCGGCTACAACGTCAAGGCGTTCACCTACCACGACTCCCCCAGGCGCGCGCACTCCATCGCCGCGCAGGGCGGGATCAACGCCGCGAAGAACTACCAGGGCGACGGCGACTCGGTCTTCCGCCTCTTCCACGACACGATCAAGGGTGGGGACTACCGCTCGCGTGAGGCCAACGTCTACCGCCTCGCGCAGGTGTCGGTCGACATCATCGACCAGTGCGTCGCCCAGGGCGTGCCCTTCGCCCGCGACTACGGCGGCCTCCTCGACAACCGCTCCTTCGGCGGCGCGCAGGTCTCGCGCACCTTCTACGCCAAGGGCCAGACCGGCCAGCAGCTGCTGCTCGGCGCCTACCAGGCGCTCATGCGCCAGGTCGACGCCGGCTCGGTGGAGCTGCACACGAAGTCGGAGATGCTCGAGGTCGTCAAGGTCGACGGCGAGGCCCGCGGCATCGTCGTGCGCAACCTCGAGACCGGCGAGGTCACGAGCCACGCCGCGCACGCGGTCGTCCTCGCCACCGGCGGCTACGCCAGCGCCTACTTCCTGTCGACGATGGCGAAGAACTCCAACGTCACCGCCGCGTGGCGCGCGCACCGCAAGGGCGCGGCGTTCGCCAACCCCTCGTTCACCCAGATCCACCCGACGTGCATCCCGCAGTCCGGCGACTACCAGTCGAAGCTCACCCTCATGAGCGAGTCGCTGCGCAACGACGGGCGCATCTGGGTGCCCGCCGACCCCGACGACGAGCGGGCGCCTGCCGACATCCCCGAGGCCGAGCGCGACTACTACCTCGAGCGCATCTACCCCTCCTTCGGCAACCTCGCCCCGCGTGACGTGTCGAGCCGCGCGGCCAAGCGCATGGTCGACGCCGGCCACGGCGTCGGGCCGCGCAAGAACGGCGTCTACCTCGACTTCAGCGACGCCGTCGGCCGGCTCGGCCAGGACAAGATCGCCGAGCGCTACGGCAACCTCTTCGAGATGTACCAGAAGATCACGAACGAGAACCCCTACGACGTGCCGATGCGCATCTACCCCGCCCCGCACTACGCGATGGGCGGGCTGTGGGTCGACTACAACCTCATGACGACGATCCCGGGGCTCTTCTCGATCGGCGAGTCGAACTTCAGCGACCACGGCGCCAACCGCCTCGGCGCCTCGGCGCTCATGCAGGGCCTCGCCGACGGCTACTTCGTCCTGCCCTACACCATCGGCGACTACCTCGCGCCCCACCTCGGGGAGAGCCCGCCGCCGACCGACCACCCCGCCTTCGCCGAGGCCGAGGCCGAGGTCCGCGACAAGGTCAACGGCCTGCTCTCGGTCAACGGCACGCGCTCGGTCGACAGCTTCCACCGCGACCTCGGCAAGATCGTCTGGGACTACTGCGGCATGGCGCGCACCGAGCAGGGCCTCGAGAAGGCGCGCTCGGAGATCCAGGCCCTGCGGGACGAGTACCACAAGGACGTCCGCGTGCTCGGCGAGAACGAGACGATCAACCAGTCCCTCGAGAAGGCCGGGCGGGTCGCGGACTTCTTCGAGCTCGCCGAGCTCATGACGATCGACGCGCTCGACCGCAACGAGTCCTGCGGCGGGCACTTCCGCGAGGAGTACCAGACCGACGAGGGCGAGGCGCTGCGCGACGACGAGCACTACGCCTACGTCGCGGCGTGGGGCTTCGAGGGCACCGGCGAGGACCCCTCGCTCACCAAGGAGCACCTCGCCTTCGAGAACGTCAAGCTCGCGACCCGCTCCTACAAGTAGACCGGCACCCGGCGGAGGGGCACCGACAGCCCGGCGGAGGGCGACGAAAGGACCGTACGACCATGGACCTCACCCTCAGGGTGTGGCGCCAGCCAAGCCCGGACGCGCCAGGCAGCTTCGAGACCTATCCGGCCGAGGACATCGACGAGCACGCCTCCCTGCTCGAGATGCTCGACATCGTCAACGACCGCCTCACCGAGCAGGGCGTCGAGCCGATCGCCTTCGACTCCGACTGCCGCGAGGGCATCTGCGGCACCTGCGGGGTCATGGTCGACGGCAAGGCCCACGGGCCGATGGAGAACACCGCCGCCTGCCAGGTGCACCTCTTCAACTACCGCGACGGCGACACCATCACCCTCGAGCCGTGGCGCGCCCGCGGCTTCCCGCTGCGCAAGGACCTCATCGTCGACCGCTCGGCGTTCGACGAGATCATCTCCGCCGGCGGCTACGTCTCCGTCAACACCGGCTCGGCTCCGGAGGCCAACCTCACCCCCGTCGACAAGGGCACCGCCGACCTCGCGTTCGACGCCGCGGCTTGCATCGGCTGCGGGGCGTGCGTGGCCGCCTGCCCCAACGGCGCGGCCCATCTCTTCACCTCCGCGAAGCTCAGCCAGCTCAACATGCTCCCGCAGGGCCAGCCGGAGCGCTACGCCCGCACCCAGCGCATGGTCACGATCATGGAGGAGTACTTCGGCTCCTGCACGAACTACGGCGAGTGCCAGGCCGCGTGCCCGCAGGACATCTCCATCGACTTCATCGCGATGATGAACAAGGACTACCGCAAGTCGAAGTTCCGCAACCGCAGGGCGTCGTAGGCGGCAGCGAGCCCCCGACGCGGATCGGCAGGACAACCCAAGGCCCCTGCCGGTTTCCCACACCGGGGTGCGAGCGCCTTGCCTCCTCGGCCGCGCTGTGGTTAGGTCCGCGTAGGGGAGGCGTCACAGACTCCGTGCATGCCGTGGCACACCATCACGCGGGGTGCAGCGGCCTCCCGACCGGGGTCCACCGAGCCAGAGGGGGTGGCGGCGCGTGCTGCTCGACGCCTCGACGTCGCCTTCGCGCTACCCGCGCGGGACACGCGCGAGCGCCGCTGGCGCGGGCCTGCCAACGCTCGCCGCGCTGGTCACCCTCGCCCTCGTCATCGGCCTCGTCTCACCCGCCACGCCGGCCTCAGCGTCGGGGGAGGCCTACGACCGTGGGGTCGACGAGGCCTGCGCCGTCGTCGGTGACTTCGACCCCGCCTTCCGTGACCTCGACGGGCTCGCCGGGCCGGTGGAGCAGGCGGTCCTCTGCCTCGCCTACTACGACATCACCTCCGGGACGGCCCCCGGCGCCTACGGGCCAGCCCAAGCGGTCTCGCGGGTCGACATGGCGGTGTTCCTCAGCCGCGTCCTCGCCCACGGCGACGACAGCGGGGATCTCGAGCTGCCCGAGCCGATCGCCCAGGGCTTCGCCGACGTCGATGGGTTGAGCGAGGAGCGCCGCGAGGCCATCGATCTCCTCGGCACACTCGGCATCACCGGAGGCACCGGCGACGGCACGAGGTTCTCGCCCTTCGACACCGTCACCCGCCGCGACATGGCGTCATTCCTCGTGCGCCTGCAGGACGTCATCGACGGCGGCAGCGACAGCTACCAGACCGACGCGCGGCACTTCGTCGACGTCGCCGAGGACCTCCCGCGGGCCGACGACATCGACCGCCTCGCCTCCCAGGGCATCGTCCAAGGGGGCGCCGACGGCACCTACGGGCCGTTCCAGCCCGTGCTCCGGTCACAGATGGCGCTGTTCATCATGCGGCACCTCGACGAGAACATCAGCGCGGGCCGTCTGCGTGCCGCCGCTCCCGGTCGGCCGTCACCTGCCGTGCCGTACGCCCGCATCACCGCCGAGAGCGACGAGGCGATCGCGGTGACCGACATGGCGTCCGCCGCCGACGGCGGCTTGGTCGTGGCGGGATGGTTCACCGGCACGGCGAGCTTCGACGGGCGGCGGGGCGAGGGCGGGGAGGGCCTCACCCCGTATGTGCTCGCCCTCGACGAGCGCGGCAACGCCCGGTGGCTGCACACCGGCACCGGCGCCGCCCCGCCAAGCGCCGTCGCGGCCGCCCCCGACGGCGGGGCGATCGTCGTCGGCACCTTCGAGGGGGCGGTGACCTTCGGCGAGACGACCCTGCGGGGGCCCGACACGGCCGAGGACGCCGCGAGCGTCGCGGACAGCTACGCCGTGCGGCTCACCGCCGACGGGGACGTCGACTGGGCGAGCCACGTCGCGCGGTCGGATGCCTTCGTCGGCCCCAACGACGTCGCCGTCGGCGACGACGGCAACGCCCTCGTCGTCGGCCGGTTCAGCCAGGGAGCCGCGACGTTCGGCTCGATCGAGGTCGAGGGGCCCAGCGGTGACGCCGGATACCTCGCCGCGCTCGACACCGACGGCGACCTCGCGTGGGCCGAGTCGGTCGGCTCCCCGGAGAACATCGTCACGGGCGCGAACGCCGTCACCGCGACGCCCGACGGGGGGTTCGCCGTCGCCGGGGAGTTCGCCGGCACCGTCGACTTCGGGGGGCCCTCGCTCACCGCCGAGGGGGGACCGCTTCTCGACGACGGCTTCGTGCTCAAGGTCACCGCCGATGGCGCGACGTCGTGGGCCCGCCACAGCGGCGCGAGCGCCGAGGGACAGACCTCGCCCACGGCGATCGCCTCGACCTCCGCTGGCGACCTCGTCGTCGTCGGCACCTTCGAGCAGACCACGCGCTTCGGCCTGGTGACCCTCGAGGGTGGTGCGCGCAGCACCGCCTACAGCGTCGGCCTCGAAGCCGACGGCGAGCAGCAGTGGGTCACCCAGCCCGCGAGCCTCGACGACGAGGACCGCCTCGCCCCGACCTCGCTCGTCCTCGCCGACGACGGGCGAGCGATCGTCGCCGGCGTCTTCGAGGGCACCGTCGACGTCGGCGCCGAGCGCTGGAGCTCAGCCGGCGGCAGCGACGGCTTCCTCCTCGCCCTCGACGCCGACGGCGGGATCGACTGGGCACGCCACGCGGTCGAGAGCGCGAGCCCCGTCACGGTCACGGGGCTCGCCGCGACAGCTGACGGCGGCGCGGTCGTCGGCGGCGCCCTGCGGGCACCGGCGCGGGTGGGATCGACGAGCCTCGCGGTCGACGCCGAAGCCGCGATGACGCCCCTTGGCGGCATCCGCATCATCGCCTTCGACCGCACCTTCGCCGCCACGGTCGCCGCCGACGGGGCGATGCCGTAGGCCAACGCGGCGGTGGACGCCCGACCGGCCGCGATGACGGGCGCGCCGTTGCCTTGGCCCGGTGGGCCGATCCTGCGAGGATCAGGCCGAACCGGAGCGGAGGCGCCGAGCATGCCCGAGCCGCACGACGACATGACGCCGTTCGAGGC
>PWFH01000081.1 GCA_003553795.1 Egibacter sp.
CATCATCTCCGGCGCGGTGTCCTCGAGCCCGGCGTAGGCGCCGAGGCGGATCTCACCCGAGGGCTGCGCGCAGCCGACCTCGGGGCCCACGTCGGAGGGGTCGAGCTCGGCCTCGAGGGCCGCGTCGAGGTCGTCCTGGCAGGCCTCGTTCCAGTCCGGCTCCTCGAGCTGGACGAGGTCGTAGACGCCGGGGATCCAGGCGGGGGTCCAGTAGTAGAAGAGCACCGGCTCGCCCCGGTCGATCGCCGAGACGATCGCCGCGTCGAAGGCCGCCGCGGAGCCGGCGGACTGGAAGTTGTACTCCTCGGCGAGCCCGTAGGCCTCGAGCTTGTAGCGGTTGATCTCGGTGACCTCCCAGCCGTCGATGCCGCCGAGCAGCATCCCCGAGCCGGGGGACTCGGGGTCCTCGAAGAGCTCGCCGAGCCCCTCGAGGTCCTCGACGGAGGCGAGGTCGGGGGCGACGGGGTCGATGCCCTGCTCCTCGTCGCCCTCGATGACGTAGCGGGGGACGAACCATCCCTGCGACGCCTCCTCGAAGACCGTGCCGGCCGAGGCGACCGAGGAGTCCTCCGGCAGGAGCTCATCGTCGCACCAGTCGGGGATGTTCATGCACCAGAACTCCATCGCGACGTGCATCTCCCCGGCGGGCATCGACTCCATCATCACCGGCGTGCTGGTCGTCGGCGCGTCGACGGTGTGGCCGTAGCCGTGCTAGGCCACCACGGTGAAGATCTCGTTGAGGATCCACAGGCTCTCCCACTGGCCGTCGAAGAGCACGAGCTCCTGGCCCTCGGGGGCCTCGGGCACGTCGTCGGCGTCGACGGCCTCGGCGACGTCCTCACCGTCCTCGGCGGTGTCGGGGGCGTCGGCCACGTCCTCGCCGTCGTCCTGCCCTTCGCTACAGGCGGCCACCATCAGGGCCAGGGCGAGCAGGCCGGACAGGATAAGCAGTGATCGGGACTTGCGCCTCACGTGGCGTTCCTCTCCTCGGGGTCAGCGGTCTCGCTGACCACGTCGGTCCCGTCGAGCCACCGGCTCGCCGGAGGTGCCGGGGCGCAGCCCGTCCCCCCGCATCGAACCGGCCGGTCCGTTCCCAGCCATCGCCCGGCGGTGTGATCAGCGACGTGGTTGTAGCGAGTTGGCGCCATGGCCACCAGCCGAGTGTGCGCCGAATGCCCGCTTTTGCCGGCCTCTCCGACTGAGGGTCGCCTTAGTCCACGGGCCCGTTGGCGAACCGCTCCTCGAGGCGCGCGGCGTTGGCGTCGGCCCGCGCGAGCGCCGCGGCACGGAGGGTCACGCCGGCCTGCTCGGCATCCTCGGCGACGGCAGCGGTCAGTGCCCGCATCCGCGCTGAGATGCGCGCAAAGGCCGCGTCGGCCGTCGGCGGGAGGTCGCCGAAGACGACCCACCACCACCACGCGTTCGTGGCGAGGTTCGCGAGGAAGTCCGGCAGGACCCGGACCCCCCGCTCGGCGAGCGCGGCCTCGGCCGAGGGCGTCACGGGGAGGTTCGCGCCCTCGACAATCCACGGAGCGTGCGCCAGGCGCACGTTCGTCTCGTCGATGACGTACGACAGCGCCGCGGGCACGAGGACATCGACCTCGAGGCCGAGCCAGGCCGAGCCCGGCTGCTCACGCACGCCCGGGGGCAGGGCCTCACGGTCGATGCAGCCCGTCGCGTCGCGGATCGCGAGGAGCGCGTCGACGTCCAACCCGTCCTCGGCCACGAGCAGCCCGGCGCGGTCGGCGACCCCCACGACCCGCACCCCGGCGCGGTGGAGGAAGCGCGCGGTGGCGCCGCCGATCGACCCGAAGCCCTGCACGACGGCGGTCATCCCGGCCGCCGCGCGCCCGTCGCGCTCGGCGAGGGCGAGGGCGGCCTCGGCGACCCCGAAGCCGCCGACGAGGTCGGCGAGCGCGATGCCGTCGACCTCGACGGCGAACGCCCGCCGGAGCCGCACCCGCGCCGCCTCCGGGTCCTCGAGGCGCGCGAAGACGGCCTCGATCGTCGAGGCGAGCCCGACCCGCTTGGCCGCCGCGTCGAGGGTCTCCTGGCGGATGCCGAGGTCCTCCCCGGTCGCCCAGGAGCGCTCGAGGAGCGGGCGGATCGCCCCGAAGAAGCGCACGAGGACGTCCTCGACCTCCGGCGCCGAGGGGTCGAGGTCCAAGCCGCCCTTCGCGCCGCCGAGGGGGACGTAGCGGTCGGTGGGGTCGTAGGCGAGGGCCTCCTTGCGGGTCATCGCCCGGGCGAGTCCGGCCACCTCGGCGAGGTCGAGGCCCTCGCGGACCCGGAACCCGCCGCTGGCCAGGCCTCGGAAGAACCGGTCGACGACGAGGTAGCCCCGGACGCCGGTGACCGGGTCGGTCCAGGTGAGCTCGAGGGTGGGCGCGTCGACGCGCCCGGCGGCCGGCGTGGCATCGGACGCGTCGCCGGGGTCGCTCAAGGGGACGTCACGGAAGGTCGTCACGGGGTCTCCTCCCAGTTCGCGGCACCGGTGGCCGACTCGGGGATCCGCAGCAGGGTCGGCCGGTCAGCGGCGAGCGCCGCGGCGAGCGCGGGACCGAGCGCGGCGAGGTCGTCGAGGTCCTGGCCGTGGCACCCCAGCGCCCGCGCGGCGGCGGGCAGGTCGGCGGGGGCGAGGTCGACGCCGATCGAGCGTTGCCCGCGCTCGCGCATCCCACGGTCGATCTCGCCGTAGCCGCCGTTGTCCACCACGACGACGGGCAGCGCCAGCTCGAGCTGCGCCGCCGCGGCGAGCTCGGCGAGGGTGAACATGAGCCCGCCGTCGCCGCTGAGGGCGACGACGTCGACGTCGGGGCGGCCGAGCTTGGCGCCGACGGCGGCGGGCACGGCGTAGCCCAGCGTCCCGAGCCCGGTGGGGTAGAGGAAGGAGGCCGGGGTGTACCGGGGCAGGTTCGACAGCGCCCCGTAGTAGCAGACCATGGCGCTGTCGCCGACGACGATGCCGTCGCGCCCGAGCCCGTCATGGAGGGCGTCGAGGAGGCCGAGCCACGGCCCGCCCTCGCGGGCGGCGTCCTCGCGGTGCGCACGGCGCCAGCGCTGCGCGCGGGCGGTCCCATCGGGATGTCCCGGCGGGTCGCTCAGCCGCCCGAGGATCCGTTCGAGGGCCGGCTGGGCCCGGCCGAGCACGGCGACCCGCGGGGAACAGGGGCGGAGCAGCTGGTCGGCGTCGACGTCGATGCGCACCAGTCGGCCGTCGAGGTCGAGCGACTCCCAGGTGTCGGCCGGAGCCAGTTCGGTCCCGATCGCCACCACACGGTCGCAGTCGGAGAGGAAGGCGCGCACCGACGGGTGGTGCAGACCGGCACCGACCGACAGCGGGTGGTCCTCGGCCAGCACGCCCTTGCCGTTGGTCGAGGTCACGACCGGGGCCCCCAGCCGCTCCGCCAGCGCACGCACCTCGCCCCCTGCCGTACGGGCACCGCCGCCGACGATCAGCCCTGGGCGCTCGGAGCCGGCGAGCTCGCCGGCCGCCTTGTCGACCCCCGTGGCCTCGGCGACGTCGCCAGCAAGCCCGATGGGGGCGACCTCGACCGCCTCGGCCCGGACCTCGAGGAGGTCGAGGGGCACCTCGAGGTGGACCGGCCGCGGCCGCCGGTCGCCCATGCGGGCGAAGGCGGCGGCCACCGCTGCGGGGATCTCCGCGACGGAGGTGACCCGGTGGCTCGACGCGACGATGCGGTCCATGGCCCCCGACTGGTCCTTGACCTCGTGCAGCTCCCCGGCCCACGACCCCGGATGCTCGAGCGGCATCCCCGGCGACACGAGCAGCACCGGCACGGAGTCGGAGTAGGCCTGGGCCGCCGCGGTCGCGGCGTTGAGCAGCGCCGGGCCGGTCGTCGTCACGACCACGCCGGGCCGGCCGGTCACCCGCGCGTGGCCGTCGGCGGCGTAGCCGGCACCCTGCTCGTGCCTCGGCAGGACATGGCCGATGCCGTAGTCGTCGAGGGCGGCGTAGATCGGCAGGTTGTGGGTCCCGGGGATGCCGAAGACGGTGGTGACGCCGTGCGCGGCGAGGCTGCGGACGACGGCCTCGCCGCCGGTGACGGGTGGCATGGACGCTCCGGCTCGACGGTGGGGGTGGAGGGTCGGTGACCCTAGCACCGCCCCCGGAACGGCCGGTGTGCGGCACTGCGGCGGGGATTGGACGAGCACGGCGGGTGTGGCGCTATGGTCAGAAGAGGCCGACCTGGCTGCGTGGTCGCACCGCGGGCGGACCGACCCGGCGACGTGACCACCCCGGCGGCGTGGCCGTCCACGACCCCGCGGCGCCTGGCGGCCCGCCGGCGGCGGGACGACCGGCAGCCCGACGACCACGACGGAGAGGCACCTCGTGAACGGCATGTACCTGGACGGGCAGTGGCGCGCGGCGGCCGACGGCGCGCAGCGCGACGTCATCGATCCCTTCGATGCGAGCGTGGCCGCGACGGTCGCCGAGGGGACCGAGACCGACGCACGCGCCGCGATCGCCATCGCCCGGCGCACGTTCGACGAGGGGTCGTGGCCGGCGACGCCGGCGGCCGAGCGCGGCCGGCTGCTGAGCCGCGTCGCCGACCTCCTCGAGGCCGACCGCGAGGGGATCGCCCGGCTCGAGACCCGCGACACCGGCAAGACCCTCATCGAGAGCCGCGTCGATGTCGACGACGTCGTCGCCGTGTTCCGCTACTACGCCGGCCTCGTCGACAAGCACGCCGGTGAGGTGCTCGCGACCGACTCGTCTGAGACGCGCAGCGTCGTCGTCCGCGAGCCGGTCGGCGTCTGCGGGCTCATCACCCCGTGGAACTACCCGCTGCTGCAGGCGTCGTGGAAGCTCGCCCCGGCGCTCGCCGCGGGCTGCACCCTCGTGCTCAAGCCGTCCGAGCTCACACCGCTCACGACGATCCGCTGCTTCGAGGTGCTCGAGGAGGCTGGCGTTCCCCCGGGCGTGGCCAACCTCGTGCTCGGGCCCGGCCCCAGCGTCGGGGCGGAGCTCGCCCACAGCGACGACGTCGACCTCGTGTCGTTCACCGGCGGGCTCGCCACCGGTCAGGGCATCGTGCGCGCCGCCGCCGACAACGTGAAGCGGATCGCCCTCGAGCTCGGTGGCAAGAACCCCAACATCGTCTTCGCCGACGCGGACTTCGACGCGGCCGTCGACTACGCCCTGCTCGCGGTGTTCAGCCACGCCGGGCAGGTGTGCTCGGCCGGCGCGCGGCTGCTGGTCGAGGATGACCTCCACGATGCCTTCGTCGAGGCGGTCGTCGAGCGCACCCGTCGCATCCGCCTCGGCAACGGGCTCGACGAGCGCACCGAGATGGGCCCGCTGATCTCCTCCGAGCACCGGGCCAAGGTCGAGGCCCACGTCGAGCAGGCGGTGGCCGACGGCGCCGAGGTGGCCGTCGGAGGCCGTCGCCCCGACGATCCCGCGCTCGCGGACGGCTTCTTCTACGAGCCGACCGTGCTCGTCGGCTGCGAGCCGGGCACGGCGATCCTCGCCGAGGAGGTGTTCGGGCCCGTGCTCACCGTCGAGCGCTTCACGAGCGAGGAGGGCGCGCTCGCGCGGGCCAACGACACCGTCTACGGGCTCGCCGGCGCGGTGTGGACCCGCGACCTGGCCCGCGCCGAGCGGGTCGCCGCGGGCCTGCGGCTCGGCACGGTCTGGGTCAACGACTACCACCCGTACTCCCCCCAGGCGCCCTGGGGCGGGTTCAAGCGCTCCGGCATCGGTCGGGAGCTGGGACCGGAGGGCCTGGCCGAGTACCAGGAGAGCAAGCACGTCCACACCAACCTCGCGCCCACGCCGACGGGCTGGTTCGGCGCGTCGGCGGATGGCCGATGACCTCGGCCTGCGACGACGCCGCCGCGACGGCGGTGGACGCCACCGAGACCGTCTGGAGGGCCTGGCTGCCATGAGCGACCCGCACTACGACATCGTCATCGTCGGTGGCGGCTCGGCGGGGTCGGCGCTGGCCAACCGCCTCAGCGCCGACCCCGACCGCAGCGTGCTCGTGCTCGAGGCCGGCCGCAGCGACTCCCGCGCCGACCCCTTCATCCACATGCCGGCTGCCCTGCCGTTCCCGATCGGCAGCCGGTTCTACGACTGGCGCTACGAGTCGGACCCGGAGCCGCACATGGGTGGCCGGCAGGTCTACCACGCCCGCGGCAAGGTGCTCGGCGGGTCGTCGAGCATCAACGGGATGATCTTCCAGCGCGGCAACCCGATGGACTACGACCGCTGGGCGCAGGCTCCGGGGATGGCCCATTGGGACTACGCCCACTGCCTGCCCTACTTCAAGCGGATGGAGACGTGCACGGCCGGTGCGGATGCCTGGCGCGGCGGCGACGGGCCGTTGTCGCTCAAGCGCGGCCCAGCGACCAATCCGCTGTTCCAGGCCCTGTTCACCGCGGCCCGGCAGGCGGGCTACGACCGCACCGACGACGTCAACGGCTACCGCCAGGAGGGCTTCGCGCCGTTCGACGGCAACGTGCACCGCGGCCGGCGGCAGTCGGCCGCTCGCGCCTACCTGCACCCGGTGCGCGGGCGAGCCAACCTCACCGTCAAGACCCGGGCGTCGGTCACCCGTGTCCTCACCGACCGCGGCGGCGGCGCCGCCGGGCCGGCGCCACGCGCGGTCGGCGTCGAGTACGTCCACCGGGGCCGGCGCCGTCGCGTGCGGGCCGGCGAGGTGCTGCTGTGCGGCGGGGCGATCAACACGCCGCAGCTGCTGCAGCTCTCGGGCATCGGCGACGCCGGGCACCTCCGCGGGCTGGGGATCGACCCCGTCGCCCACCTGCCCGGGGTCGGACGCAACCTGCAGGACCACCTCGAGGTCTACATCCAGTACGCGTGCAAGCAGCCCGTCTCGATCGCCCCGTGGCTGGCCTGGTGGCGGCGGCCGTGGATCGGCCTGGAGTGGCTGCTGCTGCGTCGCGGCGTCGGCGCCACCAACCACTTCGAGGGCGGCGGGTTCGTGCGGTCGAACGAGGAGGTCGCCTACCCCAACCTCATGTTCCACTTCCTGCCGATCGCGATCCGCTACGACGGGACCTCACCCGCGACCGGGCACGGCTACCAGGTCCACGTCGGCCCCATGAACTCCGACGCCCGCGGCGAGGTCCGCATCGTCTCGCCCGATCCCCGGGCCAAGCCGTCGCTGCGCTTCAACTACCTCTCGACCGAGCGTGACCGCCGCGAGTGGGTCGAGGCGGTCCGCGTCGCCCGCGACATCCTCACCCAGCCGGCCTTCGCCGCCTTCGACGCCGGCGAGCTCTCGCCCGGCCCGTCGGTCGAGACCGACGAGGAGATCCTCGACTGGGTGGCGCGCGACGCCGAGACGGCGCTGCACCCGTCGTGCACGGCGAGGATGGGAACCGACGAGGAGGCGGTCGTCGACCCCTCGACCTTCGGCGTGCACGGCGTCGACGGCCTGCGCGTCGTCGACGCCTCGGTGATGCCCGACATCACCAACGCCAACATCTACGCGCCGGTGATGATGATCGCCGAGCGCGCCGCCGACGCGATCCGCGGCGTCACCCCCCTGCCCCCCTCCGACGCCCCGGTGTACCGGCACGGCCAGCATGGCGACGCCCCACCCACTGGCTGACCCCCCGGTCGGCGAGCGGCCCCACGCCGGAGCGCCGATCCCGCCATGCAGCGGTAGGTTTCCCCCGAGGCGGTGATCGAGGAGAACGGCGCGTCGATGGCCCAAGCCGACGAGGTCGAAGGGCTGGCCCGCGTGGGCTCCGGCGCGCCGCGGCGATGACCTCCCCCGTCGGCGTCGGGGCTCGCGTGGGCCGTGCGCTCGGCCTCGCGCTGCCACTGCTGCTACTCGGCCTCGCCGTCGCGCCGGCGGGTGCGGCCGACGCCGGCGATGCCGGGCAGCTGCCCGGTGACGGCGACCTCGCGCTCGCCGAGACCGCAGGGGCGGTGATCGTGGGGCTCACGCTGCGGCCCGCCGAGGGCGGCGAGGCCGAGCTGTGGCTGCACCTCGAGCCCTCCCACCCCGCGCCCGACGCCGCCGCGCTCGATCCCGTGCTCACCGTCGACGGCGCGCTGGTGGCGCTCGAGCGCTGCGGGGAGGCCTGCCGTCGCGCTGCGGCCAGCGTGCGCGGCGGCGAGGAGGTCGCGGTCGAGATCTCCGGCGAGGGTGGGGGCAGCGCCGAGCTCACCCTGCCGTCGACGCTGCCACCCTCGTCGGGCGAGGACCTCCTGGATGCGGCCACCGAGCGCATGAACGCGCTCGAGCGCTACCGCGTCATCGAGCACATGGGGCCGGATGAGGCCGCGACCCGTGCCGTCCAGCACATCGACGCGCCCGACCGCTTCCGTCTCGACACCGACGGGGGCCACACGACGGTCCGGGTCGGTGAGCGCATCTTCACCAAGCGCGAGGGCGAGCGGTTCTGGCGCTCCCGGCAGGGCCCGCCCATCGACCTGCCGAGCCACATCTGGGATCTCGACGCCCCACCGCGCGCGGTCTGGGAGGTCGGCACCGCGACCGTCGACGGGGTGGCCGTCACCGAGGTCGCGTTCTTCATCGACGAGGACGGCCGCCCGATCTGGTACCGCCTCGCCGTCGACGACGGCGACCTCGTGCGCGCCGCCGACATGCTCACCGGCGGGCACGTCATGCGGCACCGCTACGAGGCCTTCGACGAGCCGGTCGCGATCGAGCCGCCCCGCGGCCCCGTCGCCACGTTCGCCACCGACGTCGTCGGGGATCCCCCAGCCGGGCTCTGGCGGGCCGGCGCGAGCGCGATCGAGGTGCTCGCCCACGTCGGTGTCCTCGCCGCGGCAGGCGGCGTGCTCTTCCTCGCGCGCGTGCACGACCGCCGCGGCGCCGAGAGGGTGCCGCTCGCCCGCCTCGTCACCGCCGCGGCGCTGCTCGCCGTCGCCGCGACCGCGGTCGCGTGGCCGCTGCGGGTCGGCGCCCTCGACGGGACCCCGGGCCTCGCCGACCCAGCGGTCTGGGGCGACGCGCTCGGCCTGCCGCGCGCCCTCGAGCTCGGCCTCCGGCTGCTCGGCGGCCTTGCCGTCGTGGCCGCCCTGCCGGGGATGTGGCGGCCGCGCGCCACCGCGGTGGCCACCGCCGGCGCCCTGCTCGCCGTCGCCTCGCTGCTGCCGGTCGGCCATGGGGCGACCGCCGACCTCGCCTCCGCCGCGCTCTCGCTCGAGTACGCGCACCTGCTCGCCGCGGCGGGGTGGTTCGGTGGCCTGCTCCTGCTCGGGGCGACCGTGCGGCTGCGCGCCGCCGACGCGCCACCCGCCGACGTGCTCGCGTCGTTCTCCCGACTCGCGGCGGTCTGCCTCGCCGTCGTCACGCTCGCCGGGGTGGGGGTCTCGGCGCTCCACCTCGGCGGCCCGGGGGGCCTCGTCGACGGCGCCTACGGGGCGGTGCTGCTCGTCAAGGTCGCGGTCGTCGCCGCCGTCGCCCTGCTCGGGGCGCACGTGCGCTACCGCGTCGTGCCGGCCTGCCGTACTGGCGCAGCGGACGCCTGGCCACGGCTGCGCCGCAGCGTGCGTCTCGAGGCCGCCGGACTCGCCGCGGTCGTCGCCGTCACCGCCGTGCTCGTGAACCTGCCCGCGCCATCGTGAGGAGGAGACCCCGATGACACCCGGATCCGCCGTGCACGGCCGCAACCGGTCGCGCATCCTCGCGGTGCTCGCCCTGCTCGCGGC
>PWFH01000133.1 GCA_003553795.1 Egibacter sp.
GCGTCGTCGGCGACGTCGTCGAACGGCGCGTCGCCCCTCGGTGAGGGCGCGTCCATCATGCGCCAGAGCAGCGCGGCCATCTGTCCCCGCGTGAGCGTGGCCCGTGGGTCGAAGCGCTCCGTGACGGTGCCCCTGACGATCCCCTCCGCGCGCGCCCAGCGCAGCGCCTGCTCGTAGAACGCCGGCTCAGCGGGGACGTCGGCGAAGCCGTGGGCCGGCGGCGGGGGCTTGGGGATGACGACGTTGCTGGTCTCGGAGCGGCGGCCTGGCCCGATGGCGTTGCGAGCCTGCACCGAGAAGCGGTAGCGCGCCCCGTTGTCGAGGCCCTCGATGCGGACCTCCCGGGCCTCCCCGCCGGTGGTGACCGGCTCGAGGTCGCCGTCCTCGGCGAGGACCTCGTAGCCCGTGATCGTCTCGCCGCCGTCCCAGAACGGCGCCGACCAGGAGACCGTCGCCGCGCCGTCGGTGGCCGTCGCGCTCACCCCGACCGGCCACCCGGGGGAGCCGGGCGCGTCGGTGAGCGTGCCGAGGTCGCGGTGCGCGGCGGCGAGGTCGAGGCGGGGCAGGGCCGCATCGGCGCCGAAGGGCACCGCGACCGCGGTCCCCCGCAGGAGGTCGAGATGGTCGCCGACCGTCGCCGAGGGGTCGGCCTGGCGCAGCGTCGCCCATGCGCCCGCGACGTGGGGCGCGGCCATCGAGGTCCCCGACAGCGGGACGATGCCCGAGCCCGGCCAGGCGGCCCCGATGTCGACGCCCGGGGCGAGCAGCGACATCCCCGCGTCGACGTTGCTGAACGCGGCGATGGTGTCCTCGGCGGTCGTCGCGCCGACGCTCACGACCTCCTCGAGGCAGGCCGGCATCGCCATCGCGTCCTGGGCACCGGCGTTGCCGGAGGCCGCCACCGTCGGCACGCCCTCGGCGCGCAGGTCGGCGATCTGCGCCAGGAGCAGCGCGGCCTCGGGCCGGGCGTCACACGGCATGGCGTAGGCCCCGCTGCCGAGCGAGACGTTGACTGCGGCGACGTCGACGGTCGCGGACTGCGTCAGGACCCACTCGAAGGCCGCAGCGAGGTCGGCACCGGTGATGAGGACCTCGCCGTCGATGTCGGAGGAGACCTGGACCGCGAGGACGTCAGCGCCGGCGGCCACCCCGTCGGCGCCCGCGCCCGCGGCGGTCGTGGCCGCGGCTCCGCTCGCGATCGCCGCGACGTGGGTGCCGTGTCCGCAGCGGCGCGCGTCGAGGTCACAGGGCGCGGCGCTGCCCGGCCCCTCCTGGGTGGTCTCGCCGTTGGGGCAGTCGCCACTCTGGGAGAAGCAGGCCTCGGCGACGACCTTGCCGTCGAGGGAGGGATGGGCGGCGTCGACGCCGGAGTCGATGACCGCGACGGCCCAGCCTCGGCCGTCGAGGCCGGCCTCGGTGGTGCGGTCGGCGCCGATGAGCGGCACGGACTCCATGAGGCTCGGCGCGTAGGCGACGTCGGGCACGACCTCGGCGACCCCCGCCAGCGCGGCGAGCGCGTCGAGGTCCTCGGGGTCCACCCGCAGCGCGAGGTAGGGAGCGGTCTCGAAGCGCCGCACCTCCACCGCGTCGGCGAGGGTCTCGCGCACCTCGCTCAGGAGACCCTCTTGGCGCGCGGCGAGCGCAGCGGTGGCGGTGTCGTCGGCGGCGCGCTCGAGCGGGCTCAGCGCGGCGGCGTCGGCGAGCTCGACGAGGACCTGGACGCGGCCCTCGTCGTCGATGACCGCGGCGTGGGGGAGCCCGTCGGCTGCCCCCGCCGGTGACGTCGCGGCGAGCCAGAGACCGGCGATGAGCGCGGCGGCGAGCAGCGCGGCGAGGCGTCGCGGGGCCAGGGACGCCGCCGGCGCAGCCGTGGGGGCCGGGCGGCGTCGGGCGGCCAAGGGTCTCCTACCAGTCGAGGGCGCGCTGGACGAAGGATGCCATCTCGGCGCGGGTGACGTCACGGGTCGGGCGGAACGTGCCGTCGCCGTAGCCGCGGGCGATCCCGGTCTCGGCGAGCGCGCCGATCGCCGCGGCGTGCGGGCTCTGGGCGAGGTCGTCGAAGGCCGGGGCGGCCTCCTCGTCGAGCTCGAGGTCGAGCTGGCGGGCAAGCAGGCTCGCCATCTCCCCGCGGGTGAGCTCCCGCTCGGGGCAGAAGGCACCCTCGGTGCAGCCCTCGGTGATCCCGGCCTCGGCGGCCCCGCCGACGTACTCGGCGTACCAGCGGCTGGCCGCCACGTCGTCGAACCCGTCAGCGGGGGCCTTGGGGATCGCCCAGCCGCGCACGATGAGGGTGACCGACTCCGCCCGGGTCACCGTGCGGTCGGGGCAGAAGCGGCCCTCGCCGCAGCCGCGGACGACCTCGCCCTCGGTGAGGCGCCGGATGTCCTCGGCGTGGGCGCCGCCGTCGACGTCGCAGAAGGGCTGCTCCTCGCTGGGCTCGCAGACCAGGGGGAAGTCACCGCGTGCCTCGGCGTCGCGGAGGCTGAAGTAGGGGTTGATCCGCGGGTCGCCGTAGGGGTCGGTGACGTCGTCGTCGTGGATCTCGAAGTGCAGGTGCGGGGCGCTCGCGCTCGCGTTGCCCGAGGAGCCGACGTAGCCGAGGTGCTCGCCGCGCTCGACGCGGCTGCCGCAGGTGATGCCGGGGGCGTAGGCGCCGCTGGCCGGGTCGGCGTCCTCCCCGAGGTGGAGGTAGCGGTACATCCTGCCGTCGTCGCCGTCGACGTAGGCGGCGTAGCCCCAGCTCGGCGGGCTGTCGAGCCCGCCGGTCCAGCTCCCGCCGCAGCCCATCCCCGTGACGATGCGCACGGTTCCGCCGACCGCGGCGTGCACCGGCGTGCCCGCGTCGGCCATGACGTCGGTCGCGCCGTGCGCCCCGCGGCTGCGCGGGAAGCTGTAGTCGTTGGTGTAGGTGTAGCCGCCGCTGTGGTACCTCGCGTCCTCGGGCAGCGGGAAGGTGAGGTCGACGACCTGCTCGTAGTCCCCGTCGGCCGCGGCGACGCCCGGTGGGGCGAGCACGGCGAGGGTGAGCAGCGCGAGCAGGACGAGCGTGCGTGAAGGATGCATCGGTTCAGTACCCCATCTTCCGGGCGCGCTCGAGGAACGACGCCATCTGCTCCCGCGTCACCGACGCGTTGGGGCAGAAGCGCTGCGGCGCGCAGCCTCTCGTGATGCCCGAGTCGGCGAGGGCGTCGATGTCACGGGCGTGCGTGGACTCGGACCATACGTCGGTGAAGCCGCCGGGATCACCGTCCGGCAGGTCGAGGGCGCGGCTGAGGAACGAGGCCATCTGGGCACGGCTGACCTCGTCGTGGGGGCAGTAGCGGCCCTCGCCGCAGCCGACGGTGATCCCCGCGTCGGCGAGGGCGTAGATCGCCCCGCGGTGGACGTCGGCGTCGCCGACGTCGGCGAAGGTCGTGCCGTTGCCTTCGGGCAGCGCCAGCGTGCGGCCGATGAACGAGGCCATCTCGCGGCGGGTGACCGGCTGCTCGGGGCAGTAGCGCCGCGGGCCGCAGCCCTCGGTGATCCCCGCCTCGGCGATCGCGTCGATGTCGGCGCCGTGCGCGCCGCGGTAGTTGACGTCGATGAAGCGGGCGTCGACGTCGCCGACCTTCTCGGCCACCGCACGGCGCAGGCCGTCGAGCAGCGGGTAGAGGTCGCTGCCGGGGCAGGCGGTCGTGCCGACGTCGCGGTGGCCGATGAGGGTGGGGATGCGCGCGACGGTGCCGGCCGCGTGGGTGCCCGAGCCGCCGCTGACGACGTCGATGACCGCGTCGGGGTCGATGTCGTGGACGAGGAACTTCCATGCGACGACGTCCTCGAGGGCGCGCAGCGCGGCAGCGGGCGGCGCGCCGTGGCCGTGGAAGTTGCCCATGACCGACACCCCGAAGGAGCCGGTGTTGAACCCGCGGGCGTGCGCGCCGATGACGCCCCGCTCGAGCCCCCCGGCGCGGCCCTCGTAGATCGCGCCGTAGCGGTCGACGAGGAGGTTGTAGCCGAGGTCGTTCCAGCCGAGCGTGCGGGTGTGGTACGAGTAGTAGCTGCGCACCCGCGCCGGGCCGTCGCCCGGACCGTAGGCGTTCGTGCCGGCGGTGTGGTGGAGCACGCCGTAGCGCACCTGCGAGGCGTAGCGCGGCTCGCCGTTGCGCCAGGACTCGTTGGCGCCCCACTGCTCGCGGGTCACGATCGCCGGACGGCTGCCCGCGGCCCGTGCGGTCGCGCCGTCCCCGAGCGCGGCGCGCACGCCCGCGCCGAGGCGGGCGCCCCACGAGGCCGACAGCCCGCTCGAGTCGAGCAGCTCGACGGTGAGCTCGGCGGGATCGGCGCCGGCGGGCAGGCGGGCCTGCAGCCACGCGGCCTCCCGGACGTAGACCGGCTCGGTCATCGTCCGCCACGCCGCCCCGGCCTCGCCCGCCTCGGGGGCGACGTCGTCGGCGGCGATGCTCTCGGCGGTGAACCATCGCGTCCAGGTCTCGCCATCGACGGAGGTCCGCACCTCGACGTCGACGGCGTCGGGGTGACCGAAGCCGACGGTGTCGAACGGCATCGCCGTGGGCGTGGGTGCCGTCAGGGCCGCCCGGGTCGCGTCCGACAGGGCACCGGCGGCCGCGGGCAACCCCTCGAGGCGCTCGGTGCGCGTCTCGTGGACGGCGGGTCCGGCGCCGGCAGCCAGCGGCAGGAGCGCGCTCGCGAGGAGGATGAGCACGGCCAGCGCGACGGTGCGGGCGAGGCGGCGTGGTCCCGGTCGTGCGGCCGTCGGCTCCATGACGCGGTCTCCCTCGGCGGCGGCTCCGGACGCGATCGCCACGTGCCCTCGGCTGTCCATCGGCGGGATCATGGGCGGCCTTGAGCCCTCGTGCGCTCGAGCGTCAGCGCCATGACCTCGGTGTTTGCCCAGCGCACGGAAGTGTCGCGACCCTCGGGGCTGCCCGACTCGTCCAATGGGACAGGAGGATGCCGTCGCGCGCGGTCGAGCGTCGCCCGCGACCGACGGACGCTCGGGCTACCGCGCGCACTACCGCCGCCCGGCCGCTACGCTGCCCTCAGCCGTGTCGCCGCCCTGTCCGAGCCGGGGCGCAGCCCGTCGAGGAGGAGCCAGCCGTGGCCGCCCGCGATCGCGCCGCACGAGCCGAGCGCCGCCTCCCGTGGCGGCCCCGACAACGCCCCGGCGGCGGTGGCGTGCCGCTCGTGATCTCCCTCGCGGCGGCGTTCGCCGTGCTCTTCGGCCTGCCGTCGGCGGCCCTCGCCGACGACGAGGACGACAGCGTCGAGACGCCCCCCGAGGCGGGCCTCTTCGACGCGGTCGACGCGCCGCGCCCGGCGGTGCTGCTGCGCGGTGGCGGGTGGGGCCACGGCGTCGGGATGAGCCAGTACGGCGCCCGCGCCCAGGCCGAGGAGGGCCGCTCCCACCGGACGATCCTCGCGCACTACTACCCCGGTACCGACCGCGCGTCGGTCGAGGGCCCGAGCCCCTACCGGGTGGGCCTGCTCAACGAGAGCCCGAAGGGCAGCGGCGACCGCCGCTTCGACTTCGACCACCTCGAGGTCCACACCGAGCAGGGTGGGGTGACCTGGGAGCGCTGCGACGCTGAGGGACGCTGCTCGGACGTCGCGAGCCAGCGCGAGGGCGAGACCTGGCGCGTCGAGCGCGAGGACGGCCGCGTGCGGCTGCGCACCACGGGCGGCTCCGAGACGGGCAGCGCCGAGTTCGGCGCCGGTGACGGGCTGCGGGTCCGTGTGGCCGACGCCGACGCGGTCGTCCAGCTGCCGCAGAAGTCCGGGCTTGCCGGGCAGACCGGCCGCAGCTACCGCCGTGGACAGCTCGAGGTGCGGCCCTCGCCGCGGGCCAGTGGCGAGGTCATGGCGACCATCGCCCTGCCCGATCTCGACACCTACCTCTACGGCCTCGCCGAGGTGCCGTTCAGCTGGCCCGCCGACGCGCTCAAGGCGCAGGTCGTCGCCGGGCGGACCTACGCCGCCGACCGCAGCCGCTCGACCGGCTGCGCCTGCCACGTCACCGACGGCCCCGACACGCAGGTCTACCTCGGCTACGACCGGGAGCGCAGCCCACTGGGCTCGGCGTGGCGCGACGCCGTCGACACGACCTCCGGTGAGGTGCTCACCTACGACGGTGAGCTCATCTCGGCCTTCTACTCCTCGAGCCACCACCGCCGCAGCGAGCACAGCGAGGACAGCTGGGCGTACAGCGCGACGCTGCCGTATCTGCGCAGCGTCGACGACCCGTGGTCGGGCTCGGACGCCGCAGGCAACCCCCACCGGCGGTGGCTCGCCGAGGCCTCCCACCGCGACCTCGGGCGGCTCGTCGCCCCCGACCTCGCCGTGCTCACGCGTGTCGAGATCACCGAGCGCACCACCGGGGGCAGCCCCAAGGCCCTGCGCCTGACCGGCTTCGATGACGACGGCGAGCGCGCCGAGGTGACCTACCGCGGCGCCGGGTCGCACGTCGTGGCCGCCTCGGTGCTGCGCCGAGAGCTCTCGGTGCCGCTGGGTCCGGGCGGGCGGCTGCGCTCCCAGCAGATCGACCGCATCGGCTTCGGCCCCTTCGAGGACGACCTCGGGGGCGTGCACGAGTACGCCGCGGTCGTGCTCTTCGAGGAGGGCATCACCAAGGGACGCTCGCCGACGCGCTTCGCGCCCGCCGGCGAGGTCTCCCGCGTGGAGATGGCCGAGTTCCTCGGGCGCGCCCTCGCCCTCGAACCCCGCGAGGACGGGCCGTTCGGCGATCTCGACGCGCTGCAGCCCGAGCGGCGCGGCATGGTCAACGCCATCGCCGAGGAGGGCATCAGCCTCGGCTATGCCGGCACCGACGAGTACCGCCCCTTCGACGACATCTCCCGTGCGGAGATGGCGAGCTTCCTCGCGCGGGCCTTCGGCATCGACGAGGCCGACGAGGGGCCGTTCGCCGACATCGCGGGCTCGGCGCACGCCGAGGCGATCAACGGCATCGCCGAGGCCGGCCTCACCCGCGGCTGCGCCGAGGACCGCTACTGCCCCGGCGACGAGGTGCGCCGCGGGGAGATGGCGACGTTCCTCGTGCGCGGGCTCGGCCTGCCGCTCTGAGGAAGCCCCGGCGAGGGGTGCGCGCCGCGTCGGGTCGTCGAGGCCGCCGGCAGGCCCCGCCCGACCCGCTCCTGGCCGGGTTGCGCCGTCGGCGGTCTCCGAGCGCTCGAGGGCCTCGCGGAGCGTGACCGACTCGCAGGGCGGGCGTGCCGCGTCTCGCCATCGTGGGCCGACGCCTCGGTGACGGCAGATCACGGAGCGCAACCACCGTTGGCGGTAGGCGCGCCGGCTGCGGTGAAGGTCTCGTAAGACCCCTGCTCAAAGCCATTTCCCACGATCATCCCGCCACGCGAGATGACAGCAGACCCACGCCTTGATCACCGAACGTGACCCGCGGCTCAAGGTCGCAGCGTCATCGACCGATCACCATCAGTGACAGCACGTCACCGATCTGGTGGAGGCGACGACAATGACCCTGGCCGCTCGAAGCATCCGGGCGCTGCTCGCACTGTTGCTCGCGGCCGGTCTCCTCGGCGTCATGGCCCCGGCGAGCAGTGCCGCGGACTGGGCGCCCCGCGAGTTCGCCTTCGTGGAGAAGATCAACGAGGAGCGGGCCGAGCTCGGCCTGGACCCGGTGCGGATGAACACCATGCTCACCGGCGTCGCCCGTGACTGGACCGACCGCATGGTCGCTGACGACCACCTCCACCACCGGCCCGACCTCGCGACCGCGGTCACGGGGTCCTGGAGCCGCCTCGCTGAGAACGTCGGGTACTCGCGCCGCACCGGCGCCACGGAAGAGCAGCTCGTCGAGCGCCTCCACAACGCCTTCATGAACTCTCCCGGCCACCGCCGCAACGTCGTCGGGGACTTCAACCAGGTCGGCGTCGGCGTCCGCGTCGCCTCGAACGGCACGATGTGGGTCACCGTGAACTTCATGCTCGGCCCGATCGACAGCAGCCTCATGCAGGACGGGCCGCCCGCCGAGGGCTTCGCCGCCTTCACCGACATCGGCGGCACCGTCCACGCCGACGCGATCGAGGCGAACTACGACGCCGGCATCATGCACAGCCTCTCGCGCACCCGCTTCGGCACCCGCGAGGCCGTGACCCGCGAGGAGATGGCCGCCTTCCTCGCCCGCGCCGGTGACCTGCCTGACAGCTCCGAGGTCTCCTTCCCCGACGTTCCGGCCTCGCACGAGTTCGCCTCGGAGATCGGCGCGGTCGCCGAGGCGGGGATCGCCAATGGCGCGGCCTCTGGCAACTTCCTCCCCGCAGACCAGGTCACCCGCGCGGAGATGGCCTCCTTCCTCGTCCGGGCACTGCCCGACCTCGAGCCGATCGAGGGCGAGTACGGCTTCGATGACGTCGGCACCGGCAACGGCCATGCCGCGTCGATCGCCGCGATCGCCGACGTGGGCATCACGAAGGGCTGCTCGGCGGACAACTACTGCCCGAACCGCTCGGTGACCCGCGCGGAGATGGCCTCCTTCCTCGCCCGCGCCTACGGCCTCTAGGGTCGACGGCGCGGCGGCGGGGAAACCCCGCCGCCGGACGGCGCCGAACCCGACGCGCCTGGATGGTGTGGCAGCATCCTCGGTGATGCCGGCCACACCTTCCTTGCGTCTCGGCCTCGTCCTCGGCGGCGGCGGCGCCCGCGGCCTCGCCCACATCGGGGTCCTCGAGCGCCTCGAGACCGCCGGCCTGGCCCCCGACATCCTCGTCGGGGTGTCGATGGGCTCCATCATCGGCGCGACCTACGCGGTGCGGCAGGACTGGTCGCCGGCGCTGCGCGAGGAGGACTGGAGCCGCCTGCCGGTCGTCAACGAGGCGCTCGAGGGCGACCTCCTCCAGCGCGTCTCCGCCTACGGGCGCACGCTGCGCCGCCTCGCGCCGACGATGACGCACTGGACGCCGAGCAAGGGCTTCAGCAGCGACGCGCGGGCCACGCTCGTCGACCTCTTCGGCGAGGAGACGACGTTCGCCGACTGCCGCCTGCCCTTCGCCGCGATCGCGACCGACCTGCGCGCGGGAGAGCGCGTCGTCCTGCGCGCCGGGCCGCTCGCCGACGCGGTGCTCGCGAGCGGCTCGATCCCCGGGCTCGCCCGGCCCGTGGAGCGTGACGGCGCCGCGCTCGTCGACGGGGGCTTCAGCGACCCCGCGCCGGTCGACGTCGCCCGCGAGCTCGGTGCCGACGTCGTCGTCGCGGTGCAGGTCGGGTTGCCCGCCGGCGACGAGCCCGCCGAGAACTGGTCCGGCGCGATGCTGCAGGCCCTCGAGGCCGGCCACCGGGCCTTCGCCGAGTCGCGCTTCCGCCACGCCGACCTCGTGCTGCGCCCGGCGTTCTCCTCGCGCACCCGCATGCTCGACTTCTCGGCAGTCGTCGAGCTCATCGCCGTGGGCGAGGCCTGCGTCGAGGAGCACCTCGACGGCCTCGCCGCGCTCGCCGGGGGGTAGCGCGGGGCCGCGCCGCCCCGTTGCTCCGTCCACAGTTGCCCCCAGCCGCCCGCCGCCGGGCTCGGGCGCCCCGCTCGGCCGGCGAGTGGCGGCTGGCGGCGGTGTGAGCGCACGGATCC
>PWFH01000188.1 GCA_003553795.1 Egibacter sp.
CCGCCGCCGGAACCACCCGACGACGAACCCCCACCACCCGTGCAGCCCACCCTCGACCTCTAGAACCCCCATCCACCCTCGCTGCGCCCCGGAGGACCCCCGGGGCGCACACCCACGCCATCGGATAGCACGACGACGGCGAGAGTTCGAGGCGCGCGAGCCAGACCGCCGATGAGCCCCGACGTCATCACCCCGGTCAGGTCGCCGCGCCCCCAGGGGTCTTCGGCGTCACCCGGCTCACCCCGGCGGGATGCCTGGAGCCCATCGAGCCGGGATGCCCCGAGCCCATCATCAACGCCACGGCGACGACAAGGGCGAGTCGTGCGTCAAGGCCCGTCGCCGCGGCACGGAACCCCGCGACTCGGCATCAGATCCCCAGTGTCAGCCGCCGTCGTCGGCCTCATCGGGCTCGACGGGCGAGGTGCGGTCGCGCTTGGGGCTGCGCTTGGTCCACCACAGCCGCACGGCCATGATCGCGAGGAAGGCCGCAAAGAGCTGCTGGAGGAGGCGCTCGTCGAGCGCGAGGGCAAGCTGGGCGCCGGCGAGCCCGCCGAGGATGCCGGCGCTGCCGAGGATGCTGCCGCGGCGCCAGTCGGTGTAGCCCGCGCGAGTGTGCCGCCACGCGCCGACAGCCGCGGTCGGCACGATGACCGCGAGGGAGATGGCCTCGGCGGCGTGCTGGCCGAAGCCGAAGAGCAGGACGAGCGCGGGCACCATGAGCATCCCCCCGCCGATGCCCATGATCGAGGAGAGCACCCCGGTGGCGAGCCCGAGGAGCGCGAGGCCGCTGATTTCGGCGACCCCGTCGACGTCGAGCAGGCCTTCGATGCCGCCGCCGAGACCCATGCGCGCGGCGATGACGAGGAGCATGATGACGAAGGCCGTGCGCAGCTGCTGCTCGGGGATGCGTCGCATGAAGCCGGCGCCGAGATAGGCACCGAGCATCGCGGTGGGCGTGAGCGCGATCGCGGCGGCGACGTCGACCTCGCCGGCGATCGCGAAGGGCACGACCGCCGCGGAGGCGGTGAGGACCATCGCCGACAGCGACGTCGCGTGGGCCTCGTGCTGGCTGAAGCCCACGGCGACGAGGCCGACGACGAGCAGCGCGCCCCCGCCGATGCCGAAGAGCCCCGAGAGCACGCCGACGGCCGCGCCGATGGCCAGCGCCCCGGCCAGGGCACTGCCACGCAAGGGTCCGCGCGTCGTCGTCACGGGCGCCGACGGTACACTCCCGCGGCCGTGGCGCGCGCACGTCGCTGTCGCGCCACGAGACGCTCGAGGAGGTGTGCGCCCAGGGTGACGACCGCCGAGGAGCCCCACGACGGCAGCGTCGAGCCGTCGACGCCCGGCGCCGGGCCCGGGTCGGCCGCTGAGCCCGGGTCGGCCGCTCAGCCCGGGCCCGACACCGCCACCGACGACGGTGCGGTCATCAAGGACAAGCAGGTCGTCTACCACGACTGGGAGTCGGGCCACTACGACGACAAATGGTCGATCAGCTTCGACGAGCGCTGCATCGACTACGCCGCGGGGCGCTTCGCCAAGGCCGTGCCCGACGCCACCGACCTGCCCTACGGCCGGGTGCTCGAGGTCGGCTGCGGTACCGGGTTCTTCCTCCTCAACCTCGCGCAGGCCGGCATCGTCGGCGAGGCGTGGTGCACCGACATCTCCTCGGGCATGGTCGCCGAGGCCGTCGCCAACGGCCGCCGCCTCGGCATCGACGTCCACGGCCGGGTCGCGGACGCCGAGGCGCTGCCCTTCGCTGACGACAGCTTCGACCTCGTCATCGGCCACGCCATCGTCCATCATCTCCCCGACATCGCCGCCGCCTTCGCCGAGGCGCGCCGCGTGCTCAAGCCCGGCGGGCGCTTCGTCATCGCCGGTGAGCCCACCGCGGTTGGGGACCGCATCGCGACGCAGTTCAAGCGCGCCGGGCGCGTCGGCGTGAAGCTCGCCGCGGTCGTCCTCGGCTCCCAGCGCGTCGTCCACGACCCGCGTGCGGTGCTCACCCCGGAGGACCGCGCCGCCGCTGACCTCGAGTGGGAGGTCGACCTGCACTGCTTCAGCCCCGGCGACCTGGAGGCGCTCGCCCGCGACGCCGGGTTCACCGAGGTCGCCACGGTCACCGAGGAGCTCACCGCCAACTGGTTCGGCTGGCTGACGCGCACCGTCGAGGGGATGGTCGGCGCCGAGCGCCTGCCTGAGCGCTACCCCTGGGTGGTCTACCGCACCTGGCAGCGCCTCTTCGCCTTCGACGACCACGTCGCCTCGCGCGTCGTGCCGAAGGCGGCGTTCTACAACTGCATCCTCACCGGCCTGGCCCCCGATGGCTCGGAGCCCGACGCCGAGCGGGACCCCTCGCCGCCCGGACAGCGCAGGCGCGGCACGACGGCGGGGCCGGCCGGGTCGTGAGCGAGCGGGCCACCGGGGACGCGGGGCAGGAGGCCGCCGTCGCACTCGGCCGTCAGCTGCGGGAGCTCGCCGTGGCCGCGGAGACCGCCCGGGAGGGGCTGCGGCGCGCCGAGGCCCTCGCCGCCGACGACGACCCCGACCGCCCCGGGCCGGTGCCGCGGCCGCGCTACCCGCGCTGGGGCTGGCGCCGGGCGGTGCGCTTCGCCGTCGAGCGGCGGATGCTGACCCCCGAGCACCTTGCGCTCGCGCTGCGCTACGGCGCGCACCGCCTGCGCGCCCCCCACGTCGACTTCGAGGGCATGGCCTTCCTCGGCTCGCGCGTCGAGCTCGTCGCCCACCGCCGCCGCGGGCGGCTCGTCATCGGGCCGTGGTGCTGGATCGGCTCGGAGAACTCCCTGCGCGCCCACGAGGGCAATGTGCGCCTCGGCGCGAAGGTCGTCATGGGCTCGCGCAACGTCGTCAACGGCTACCTCGACATCGAGATCGGCGCCGACAGCCTGCTGTCGGACTGGATCTACATCGCCGACTTCGACCACCGCGTCGACGACCTCGACTTGCCCATCCGCAAGCAGGGCATCGCCACGACCCCGGTGCGCATCGGCGAGGACGTCTGGGTGGGGGAGAAGGCCTCGATCCTGCGTGGCGCCGACATCGGCTCCGGCGCGGTCATCGGCAGCCAGGCGGTCGTCAAGGGGCCCATCCCCGCCTTCGCCATCGCCGTGGGCCAGCCCGCCCGGGTGCTGCGCAGCCGCCTGCCGCGCGGCATGACCCCCGCCGAGGCGCTCGACCTGCGCCGGCGCGGCGCGCCGATCCCCGGCGACCCCCTCGACGGCTGAGGCTCGCGACGCGGCAGCGATATCACGGATTCGCCGCGACGGGCTTCGCCGCGACGGCGAGGAGGTCGAGGCTGCCCTCGGCGGCGACGTCGACGAAGTCGGCGGCCTCGACGCCCGCGACCGCGGCGCGCAGCCACGGCGGCCACGGCTCGACGGTGGCCTGGGCCTCGGGTAGCCCCACGCCCCGCTCCCGCTCGACCGCGGCGAGGCGGGGTCCGTGGCCGAGGCCCGCGACCTCGCGCACGTCGAGGTGGTCTGCGAGGGCCTCGGTGAGCTCGGAGGCGTCGAGCTCACGGTGGTGGAAGGGGTTGACCGGTCCCGCGCCCTCGGGGCTGAAGGTGCGTCGGTTGGGGGTGAGCACGACGAGCAGGCCGCCGGGGGCGAGCACGCGGGCAGCCTCGGCGACCGTGGCGTCGATGTCCCAGACGTGCTCGATGACCTGCGAGGAGACGACGACGTCGACGCTGGCTTCGGCCAGCGGCAGCGCGGAGACCTCGGCGACGCACACCGAGGCCTCGGGGTAGGCGTGGCGGGCGTGGGCGACGACGTCGGCGGCGAGGTCGACGCCGAGCACCGCGTGGCCGCGCGGTGGGGGACCGGCCGCAGCGAGCAGCCGCAGGCCGTAGCCCTCGCCGCACCCGGCATCGAGGACGCGCAGCCGCGCCCCGCCGGCGTGCTCGGCGAGCCGGGCGCAGGCGCGGACGTAGCCGGCCACGTGGCGCTCGAACCAGTAGCGCTCCTCGGCGAGACCGGGCAGCGTGCGCTCGCCGGTCAGCGGCAGCGGGTGGCCCTGCCCGGCGCTGCTGGCCGGGTCGGGGTCGTCGTCGCGTCGCCGGGCATGCACGGCCGGCAGCCTAGCGGCCTGGCGTACCTGGACCTCATAAGTTACTGTTGGGTAACAACGCTGCACCGTCACCACGTCACCACTCGGGAGGGCTGCCGTGCGAATCATCTGCCCCGTCAAGCGCGTGCCGGACACGGCCGCGGAGAAGAGGATGAACGAGGCCGACTGGACGGTGGACCGCGACGCCTCCGATCCGATCCTCAACGCCAACGACGAGTGGGGCATCGAGGAGGCGATGCGGATCAAGGAGCGTGTCGACGGCACCGAGGTCATCGCCCTGTGCATGGGCCCGGAGTCGGCGCAGCAGACGATCCGCAAGGCGCTGTCCTACGGCCTCGACGGGGCGATCCAGGTCACCGACGACGCCGTGGCCGGCTCCGACGCCGCGGCGACCGCGCGCGTGCTCGCCGCCGCGCTCGCCGAGGAGGAGTTCGACCTCCTCATCATGGGCAACCAGTCCTCCGACGCGCGCACGACGCTCGTGCCGGCGATGCTCGCCGAGCTCCTCGACCTGCCGGCGCTGACCTTCGTCAAGCACCTCGAGGTCGACGGCGAGCGCCTCCTCGCCCACCGCGAGACCCCCAACGGGCACGTCGCCGTCGAGACGTCCGCGCCGGCGGTCGTCAGCGTCGTCGAGGCGATCAACGAGCCGCGCTACCCCTCCTTCAAGGGGATCATGGCCGCGAAGAAGAAGCCGCTCGAGGTCAAGGACCTCGCCGCGCTCGGCGTCGACCCTGCCAGCGTCGGCCACGCCGGCTCGGCCACTCAGGTCCTCGAGGTCACCCCGCGCCCGCCGAGGCAGGCCGGCGCGAAGGTCGAGGACGATGGCTCCGGTCAGGCCGGCGCGACGGCGATCGCCGACTGGCTCGCCGAGCAGAAGCTCCTCTAGGCCCCCTCGAGACGCGAAGGAGACTCCCGATGACCGACATCCTCGTGCTCACCGACCACGACGGGGCCGCCCCGAAGAAGGTCGCGACACAGCTGCTCACCGCCGCGCGTGGGCTCGCCGACGACGCCGCCGCGCTCCTGCTCGGCGAGGGCGCGCAGGGCGCCGCGGAGAAGGTCGGTGCCTACGGCGCCGCCACCGCCTATGTCTGCGACGCCCCGGAGGTCGACGCCCACGACACCGAGCCGAAGACCGCGGCGCTCCTCGCCGCGCTGGAGGCCTCGGGCGCCAGCGTCGTGCTCTACCCCGCCGAGCCCTTCGCCTCCGACGTCGTCGCCCGCGCCGCGGCGCGCGTCGGGGGTGGGGTCATCGGCGACGTGAGCGACCTCGCCCGCGAAGGTGAGGGCATCGTCGCGACGAAGCAGATCTTCGGTGGGGACATGACGTCGCGCTGCACGGTCCGTCCCGGCCTGCCGGCGTTCCTGGGCGTCAAGCCCAACGCCTTCGCCGCGTCCGAGGTCGGCGGCAGCCCCGCCGACGTCGTGCCCCTCGACGTCGCGTTCGACGAGCGCGCGACGCGGGTGCGCGTCGTCGAGGTCGTCGAGGAGTCCTCCGGGGGGCGTCCGGAGATGACCGAGGCGTCGATGATCGTCACCGGCGGCCGCGGCCTCGGCGACGCGGAGGGCTTCGCGCTCATCGAGGAGCTCGCCGATGCGCTCGGCGCCGCGGTCGGTGCCTCCCGTGCAGCCACCGACGCGGGCTGGTACCCCCACCAGCACCAGATCGGCCAGACCGGCAAGACCGTCGCCCCCCAGCTCTACCTCGGCGCCGGGGTCTCCGGGGCCATCCAGCACCGCGCGGGGATGCAGACGTCCCAGCGCATCATCGCCATCAACAAGGACCCCGAGGCGCCGATCTTCTCGATCGCCGACCTCGGCGTCGTCGGCGATCTCTACAAGGTCATCCCGCCGCTCATCGAGGAGGTCCGCAAGCGCGCGAGCTGACCGCGCGGGCCGCCGACGGCTGCGCTCCCGGTCTGCAGCCGCGGTCTCGGCCGGCTGCTGCGGTTCCGGCTGGCTGCTGCGGTTCCGGTCTGCTGCTGCGGTTCCGGCCGGCTGTCGCGGTGTCGGGCCATCGGTCAGCGAGGCGCCGGCCCACCGTTGCGGCCTATGCTGGCCCGCCGTGGAGATCCGACGCATCGCCGAGCACGAGCACGCCCGCGTCGGCGAGCTCACCGTCGCCGCCTACGAGTCGGTCCCCGGTCTGCCGCTCGACGGCTACCGCGAGACCCTGCGCGACGTCGCGGGGCGGATCGCCGACGCCGTCGTCCTCGTCGCCGTCGTCGACGACGAGGTCCTTGGCGCGGTGACCTACGTTCCCGGCCCCGACAGCGCGAGCGCGGAGTTCACCGACCCTGCCGCGGCAGGCATGCGCTTCCTCGCCGTCGACCCCGCCGCCCACGGGCGCGGCGTCGGCGCGGCGCTCACCCGCGCGTGCCTCGAGCGGGCGCGGCAGGAAGGCCGCGAGCGGGTGGTGCTGCACTCGACGGCCTGGATGGCCACGGCGGTGCGGCTCTACGAGCGCCTGGGCTTCCGTCGCGCCGTTGAGCTCGACTGGACGCCAGAGCCAGGTGTGACGCTGGTCGGCTACGCCTTCGACCTGTGATCGGCGCGCCTGGGCGGCTGGGTGGAGCGTTTGGCCGGTGGGGCGGCCGAAGGCTCCATCGAGTGGAGTGGCGGGCCCGGCGGGGGGTGCGGCGGCGCCCGCCCGGCGCGGCGCTACCCTCCGGCCGGTGATCTACCTCGACCACGCCGCGACGACCCCGCTCGATCCCGCGGCGGCTGAGGCGATGGCCCCCTGGCTCGACGGGCGCCCCGCCAACCCCTCGGCGGTCCATGCCGCCGGCCGGGCCGCTCGGGCCGCGGTCGAGGCTGCGCGCGAGCAGGTCGCCGGGGCGCTCGGCGTCGCGCCGCTCGACGTCCTCTTCACCTCCGGGGGCACCGAGGCCGACAACGCCGCAGTCCTCGGCCTCGCCCGTGCGGCGCGGGAGGCGGGCCGTGGCGCCCACGTGGTGACGACGGCGATCGAGCACCACGCGGTGCTCGACGCCGCGCGCTGGCTCGCCGAGCGCGAGGGCTTCGCCCTGACCGTCGTGCCACCGGAGCCCGACGGAGTCGTCGACGCCGAGCGTGTCCTCGCCGCGGTGCGCCACGACACCGTGCTCGCCAGCGTCATGGTCGCGAACAACGAGCTCGGCACGCTCCAGCCGATCGGGGCGATCGGCGCGGGCCTCGCCGAGCGCGGGGTGCCGCTGCACGTCGACGCCGTTCAGGCCTTCGGCCGCGCCGAGCTCGCCCTGGAGCGCTGGGGCGTCGCCGCCGCGGCGCTCTCGGCGCACAAGTTCGGCGGGCCGACCGGCGCCGGGGTGCTCGTCCTGCGCCGTGACGTCGCCTGCCTGCCGACGAGCCTCGGCGGCGGCCAGGAGCGCGGGCTGCGCTCCGGCACGCTCCACACCGCCGGCATCGTCGGCTGCGGCGCGGCGGCGGCGCTCGCCGCGCAGCGGATGGCCACCGACGTCGGGCGGCTCGCCGCCCGACGCGACCGCCTCGCCGTGCGCCTGCTCGCCATCGACGGGGTGACCCGCAACGGTCACGCCACCGCCCGGCTGCCCCACAACCTCCACGTCGCCGTCGACGGCGTCGACGGCGAGGCGCTGCTCCTCGCGCTCGACGCTGCCGGCGTCGCGGTCTCCACCGGCTCGGCGTGCCAGTCCGGCGCCGCCGGGCCGAGCCACGTCCTCGCCGCGGTCGGTGCCCCCCTCGACGGCGTCGGTCACGTGCGCCTCACCGTTGGGCGCACGACCACGACCGGGGAGGTCGACGCCGCCGCGACCGCCTTCGAGGGCGCCGTCGCCCGGCTGCGCGCGCAGGGTGGGGGGTTCTGGTAGAGCCGGGGGCGTGCGCGGAGGTCCTCACCCACAGGGGATTGTGCGCGCCGTCCCGCGGCAACGTTGCGGTCCATGACGACGATCACCGGGCTCACCGGCGTCTACGACGCCGACGGCGGCCTGCGCGGGGAGGCGGCCTACGTCCTCGGCCACCTCCTCGGCCGGCGCGAGTGCGCGCTCTGCGACCTGACCCACGGCCCGCTGCGGCGCAAGTCCGCCTGGGATGCGATGGCCGCGGCGCTGCCGGTGCCCTTCGCGCTGGCCCACCGCAACGAGGTCGACGGGGCCCTGGCCGCCCTCGTCGACGGGGCCCTGCCCTGCGTCGTCGCCGACACGAGCGATGGGCCACGCCTGCTCGTCGACGCCGTGGCGCTCGCTGCCTGCGGGGGCCGAATCGAGCCCTTCGCCGAGGCCCTCGAGCGTGCGGTCGACGACGCGGGCCTGGCCTGGCCGGGGGCTCGCAGGGGCTGAGGCGTGGCTGTCGGGCCCGCCCGGCCAGGCGCTCGCGGGGACTGGGCGGCGGCGGCTACCGTGGCCGTCATGCGCGTCCTCGTCGCGATGTCCGGTGGCGTCGACTCGTCGATGACCGCTGCGCTGCTCCTCGACGCCGGCCACGACGTCACCGGCGTCCACCTCAAGATGGCCGACACCCCCTCGGGGCTGCCGGGCAAGGGCTGCTGCACCCTCGACGACGCCCGCGACGCCGCGCGGGTCGCCGACCACCTCCGCATCCCCTTCTACACCTGGAACCTCAGCGAGGCCTTCCGCGAGCGCGTCGTCGACGACTTCGTGGCCTCCTACGCCGACGGGCGGACGCCCAACCCCTGCATCCGCTGCAACGAGCGGGTGAAGTACCGCGCCCTCCTCGCCCGTGCCCGCGCGATGGGCTTCGACGCCCTCGCGACCGGCCACCACGTCCGGCTGCGCCACGAGGGCGGCCGCTGGCGGCTGCGGCGCGCCGCCGACCCGGGCAAGGACCAGACCTACGTGCTGTCGATGGCGCGCCAGGACGAGCTCGCCCACACCCTCTGGCCCGCCGGGGAGCACCCCAAGGCCGACCTGCGGGCGATGGCCGCCGAGCGTGGCCTGCTCACCGCCGCCAAGCCTGACAGCCACGACGTGTGCTTCATCCCCTCCGGTGATCTCGCGGGCTTCCTCCACAGCCACCTCGGCGAGCGCCCCGGGGTCGTCGTCGACGACGACGGGACGGTCCTCGCCGAGCACGACGGCGCCTACCGCTTCACGATCGGCCAGCGCCGCGGGCTCGGCCTCGCCGGGCAGCCCGAGGCGCGCTACGTCACCGCGATCGACGGCTCGACGGTCCACGTCGGCCCCCGCCAGGCGCTCGCGGTGGCCGAGGTCACCGCCGAGGGCGCCCACTGGATCGCCGGGCGCCCGCCGGACGCGGCGACGCTCGCCGGCGCGGGGCTGGCCGCGCAGGTGCGCTACCGCGGCGAGCCGCTGCCCGCGGCCGTCGACGACCTCGGCGGCGGCGAGGTGCGGGTGCGCTTCCCCGAGGCACGCCCCGAGGGCGTGGCGGCAGGGCAGGCCGTCGTGCTCTACGCCGGTGAGGAGTGCCTCGGCGGCGCGACGATCACCGGCTGAGCGGTCGCCGGTCG
>PWFH01000025.1 GCA_003553795.1 Egibacter sp.
GCGCCCGTCCACCGGCGTGCGCCCGTCCACCGGCGTGCGCCCGTCCCACGGCGTGCGCCCGTCCACCGGTGGCGCGGCTCGAGCGTGCGTGCCCGCCCCCGGGCGCTCCGTGTGATCATGGCGGGTCCAGGACGGACGCGGCGCCGCCGGCGCCGCCCGGAGGATCGAGGAGGTCGCCGATGACCGACGACGTCGACCGCGGCCACGTCAGGCGTGGTGGTCCCGCCCTCGTGCGCACCGCCGAGGGCCCCGCCGGGGCGATCGAGATCCGCAAGCTCAGCGTCGGCCCGCTCGACAATAACGCCTACATCCTCACCGATGTCGCGTCGGGCAAGGCCCTGCTCATCGACGCGGCGAACGAGGCGCAACGGCTGCTCACCGAGCTCGAGGGTCGCGAGCTCGTCGGGATCCTCACGACCCACGGCCACCAGGACCACTGGGAGGCCCTCTTCGACGTCGCCGAGGCGACGGGCGCGCCGACGCTGCTGCACCCCGACGACGCCGACCGCTTGCCGCGCGAGGCCGACCGCCACGTCGCCGACGGCGACGAGCTGCAGGTCGGCGGCGTGACCGTGCGACTCCTCCACACCCCTGGGCACACGCCCGGCAGCACCTGCGTGCTCCTCGAGGCGCCCGCCGAGCGCGGGGGGGTCGAGCGCTGGCTCTTCACTGGCGACACGCTCTTCCCCGGAGGCCCCGGGGCGACGTTCGGGGACGAGGAGGCCTTCGCGCAGATCATCACGACGCTGCGGGAACGGATCTTCGCGCTCGACGACGACACCCAGGTGTGCCCCGGCCACGGCGACGACACGACGCTCGGCGCCGAGCGCGCCGACCTCGACGAGTGGGAGGCCCGAGGCTGGTAGCACCCGAGGACACGCTGGCCACGGACGCGAGCGAGGGCTCCGCCGCGGCGACCTCGAAGGCGCCGACCGCCCGAACGCGCGCTCGCCGGCGCCGGCGCTGACGCATGCGCTCCCTGCTGCGCTTCCTCGCCGGGGTGGTGCTGCCGATCGCGCTCATCATCCTCGGCGCGCAGCTCCTGCGACCCGGGACCGTCGAGGAGCCGCCACCGCCCTCACTCGAGGTCGACGAGGCCTCCGCCCCGTCCGCCGAGCCGACGGACGGCACCTGGCGCATCGTCGCCGCGGAGTCCTTCGTGGGGTACCGCATCGACGAGCGCGACCCGACGCGGGGCGCGCGCACGAACGAGGCCGTGGGTCGCACGAGCGCGATCGAGGGTCGGCTCACCGTCGACGACGGTGCCGTCGTCGACGCGACCATCACCGTCGACCTCACCGAGCTCGAGAGCACGGAACCGCGTCGCGACCAGATGATCCGTCAGCGGTACCTCGAGTCCTTCGACTACCCGGAGGCACGCTTCGAGCTCACCGCCCCGGTGGCCCTCGACCCTCCCGGTGACGGGGCGGTCGACGAGGCGGTCATCGAGGGCCGCCTCGAGCTGCGGGAGCAGTCGGCGGCGATCACCGTGCCGGTCGAGGTCGTCTGGGACGAGCAGTCGGCCCGCGTCGTCGGTCGCGGGCGCGTCGACCTCGACGACTACGGCATCGCCCCGCCGCAGATCGCCGGCTTCCGTTTCGTCTCGGACGAGGGCTACGTCGAGGTCGACCTCACGCTGCGCCCATAGCGCCGCGAAGGCCGCGGTGCTGCGGGCGCGCGTAAGCGCCCGCCGCGCGATGGTCGATCGCGCGTGGGGGCGGAGGCCGGGCCGATGCCCGCCCAGGCCGGCAGGGGGCCCACGTCCGCCCGGGCTTCCAGCCAAGCCCGTGCGCGCCCGCGCCTCCGGCCAGCCGTTCGTCGCCGTCGGCTAGAAGGGCATGCCCGGTTCGGGCGTGTCGTCGTCACCGAGGTCGGGCAGGGGCAGCGGGGTGCCGTTGGGCTTGGTCCTCCAGCGGCGATCCTCCCGCTCGAAGGTGAACCGTCCGCTCTCGGGGTGGAGGACGAGCTGCCAGCCGTGGCGCTCGATCGTGCGATGGTGCCGGCGGCAGAGCATCGCGAGCTCGTCGGGATCCGAGCCGCCGCCGGCGTGGGCAGGGACACGGTGGTGATGGAGGTCGCTGTGCGCCGCGGGACTCGAGCATCCCGGCATCCGACAGCCCCGGTCGCGCGCCGCGACGGCCTGACGGGTGGCCGCGGTGATGCCGTCGGTCGTCGACGTCGTCATCGCGAGCGGCCGAGCGCCATCGGCGAGCACGACGCGCAGGGTCGAGGGATTGGCCGCGAGGCTGTCGAGCACCGCCGCGGTGACCCGCGGAAGGTCTCCGCGCAGGTGCAGGGCGAGGGTGCCGTCCGGCTGGGGCGTCGCGGCGTTGAGATCGACGTGGCAGGTGATCGCCGCGCGGGGCTTGCGACCCCGGCCGCCGGCGAGCCACTCCCCGGCGATCTCGGCGAGGGCGTCCGCGTAGCTGCGGCTTCTGTCGGTCGGCGACCAGGCACCCTCCTGCTCGTCCGCTGACCCGCAATCCCCGTCGGGGTCGGCGGAGGACGTGCCGTCCTCCTCGGAGTCCGGAGCGGCCGGGGAGGCGGGACGCTCCGTCGAGCGATCGGCTGCGGGGTCGGCGTCGGACGGGGCTGTCTCAGCCGCGGTCTCCTCGTCGGCGGTCGGCGCACCCGCGGCGGCGTCGAGCGCGGCGAGGAACGGAGCGGCTTGGACGGGGTCGAGCTCGCCGTAGACCCGCACCCGCCCGTCGAAGGCGGGCTGGACGGACACGAAGCTCGTCTCCCGGCGCCGCTCGCTCGAGCGCTCGCGCTTGCGCTGCTCGCGCAACTGCTCGACCGCGGCGTCGACGGCCCACGGCAGCTGATCGGGGTCGTCGCTGGCGCCGGGATCGGCGAGCCAGGCGCCGATGCGCTCGTCGATCTCGGCGCGGTGGGCCTTCGAGAGCCGCTTCGTCGCGCCGACGATCTGGCGGACCTGGCCCCACGAGATCTGCCCACCAGCGAAGGCTGCGGCGGTCGCCGGCATCGATGCGAGGGTATCGGCCGCCGTCTGCAGCATCGACCGGTCGGCCCCGGTCATCCCAGCGGCGCAGGCGAGGAGCGTGTCGACGGGCAGCCCCTCCTCGCGCTCGACGAGGCCGGATCCGGCCAGCGCGGCGAGGAGGGTGACAGCGTGTGCGAGCCGCTCGTTGGCCGCAGCCACGGCGGCGAGCAGCTCGCCGATCATGCCGGGGTGGGGCTCCTCCGGGTCCGCGGCTGAACGGATCCGGTGGGGGTCGGGAGGGCGGACGGGACCTGAGGAAGAACGTGTGTTCGACATGACGGCATCATGCCATGGGGCTACGACAACACACCCGAGAACCACCGAGAGGCTGTGGAGGAACAGCGAAACCCTGGGTGCGCGCCAGGGTTCCGGCAATGCGTGCCTCGCCCCCCTTGGCAGGTGAGGCCCCCGCGCTGGGACAGGCTCGGGGCTGGGAGGCCCCGGCGCTGCCTGGGGCCGCGGGGCATGGCGCCCCGCGGCCGCATCAGCCGAGCGCCTCGGTCATCGCCCGCAGCTCGCGCTTGAGCTCGGCGATCTCGTCGCGCAGCCGGGCGGCGTACTCGAAGCGCAACTCCGCGGAGGCCTCGGTCATCTCGTCGGTGAGCGACTGGATGAGCGTCTTGAGCTCGTCCTGCGGCAGGGCCGACGGGTCGACGTCGTCGCTGCCGGCGCGCCGGCGCCGCGGCTCCCTGCCGAGCTCCGGCGTCGACGCCTCGTAGGGCATGCCCGCCTCGGCGGCGCGGGCCCGCTCGATGATGTCGCCGACCTTCTTGCGGATGGTCTGAGGGTCGATGCCGTGCTCGACGTTGTAGTCGAGCTGGAGCTTGCGGCGGCGGTTCGTCTCGTCGATCGCGCGCTGCATCGAGTCGGTGATCTGATCGGCGTAGAACAGGACCTGTCCGTGGACGTTGCGGGCGGCGCGGCCGATCGTCTGGATGAGGCTCGTCTCCGAGCGCAGGAACCCCTCCTTGTCGGCATCGAGGATCGCGACGAGGGAGACCTCCGGCAGGTCGAGGCCCTCGCGGAGGAGGTTGATGCCGACGAGGACGTCGAACTCGCCGAGGCGCAGGGACCGAAGGATCGCGATGCGCTCGACGGTGTCGACCTCGGAGTGGAGGTAGCGCACCCGCAGGCCCGACTCCAGGAGGTAGTCGGTGAGGTCCTCGGCCATCTTCTTCGTGAGGGTCGTGACGAGGACGCGCTCGTCGGCCTCCGCGCGGGCCCGGATCTCGCCGATGAGGTCGTCGATCTGCCCCTTCGTCGGGCGCACGACGACCTCGGGGTCGACGAGGCCGGTCGGGCGGATGACCTGCTCGACGACGCTCGTGGCGACCCGCCGCTCGAAGGGCCCGGGGGTCGCCGAGACGTGGAGGGTCTGCGGCGTGCGCGCGCGGAACTCCTCGAAGGTCAGCGGACGGTTGTCGAGGGCGGAGGGCAGGCGGAAGCCGTGGTCGACGAGCGTCTGCTTGCGCGAGCGGTCGCCCTCGTACATCCCGCCGATCTGCGGGATCGTGACGTGGGACTCGTCGACGATGAGGAGGAAGTCGTCGGGGAAGTAGTCGAGGAGGGTGTTCGGCGTCTCCCCCGGGCCGCGGCCGTCGACATGGCGCGAGTAGTTCTCGATGCCCGAGCAGAACCCGATCTCGCGGATCATCTCGAGGTCGTAGGTCGTGCGCATCCGCAGGCGCTGGGCCTCGAGGAGCTCGTTGCGGCCCTCGAGCTCGCGCAGGCGCTCGGCGAGCTCGGCCTCGATGCTCGTCGCGGCGCGCTCCATGCGCTCGGTGCCGGCGACGTAGTGGGAGTTCGGGAAGATCCACGCCTCGTCGACCTTCGCGGTGAGCTCGCCGGTGAGGGGGTCGAGCTTCGTGATGCGCTCCACCTCGTCACCGAAGAACTCGATGCGATAGGCGATCTCGGCGTCGGCGGGGAACACCTCGAGGGTGTCGCCGCGCATGCGGAACTTGCCACGCACGAGGTTGAGGTCGTTGCGCTCGTAGAGGAGGTCGACGAGCTTGCGCAAGAGCGCGTCGACGTCGACGCTCTCGCCCTCCTCGATCCGGATGACGTGGCGGCGGTACTCGTCGGGCGATCCGAGGCCGTAGATGCAGGAGACGCTCGCAACGATGAGGACGTCGGGGCGGGTCAGCAGCGCCATCGTCGCGCGGTGGCGGAGCCGCTCGACCTCCTCGTTGATCGCGGTGTCCTTCTCGATGTAGGTGTCGGTCTGGGGGACGTAGGCCTCGGGCTGGTAGTAGTCGTAGTAGCTGACGAAGTACTCGACGGCGTTGTCGGGGAGGAACTCCCGGAACTCGTTCGCGAGCTGCGCGGCGAGGGTCTTGTTCGGCGCCATGACGAGGGTCGGCTTCTGGACCTGCTCGACGATCTTCGAGGCGGTGTAGGTCTTGCCCGAACCGGTGACGCCGAGCAGGACGACGTCGGACTCGCCCTGCCGGAGGGCCTCGGAGGAGCCCTCGATCGCGCGCGGCTGGTCCCCCGCGGGCTCGAACTCGCTGACGACGCGGAAGCGCTGCTCGCTCATCCCCTCATCGTAGGCGCGGCCGGGCCCCGCCGCGCCCGGATGGCGGTCACCGGCGCCCCACTTGGCCGGGCCCCGCCGCGCCCGGATGGCGGGATCCCCTGACCGCGGGCACGGTCACCCGTAGGATCACCGGCCATGCGCGCCTTCGTCGACCGCACGCTCGCCGCCCTCGCAGGGTTGGCCCTGCGCGGCTTCTTCCGCGGCATCGAGGTCGTCGGCCGCGAGCGCATCCCCCGCGACGCGCCGGTGCTCGTCGTCGCGAACCACTTCAACGCCCTCGTCGACGCCGCGCTCGTCGTCCACGCCCTCGGGCGCCTGCCCCGCTTCGTCGCGAAGGCGGCGCTGTGGGACCGGGTGTGGCGCCGACCCTTCCTCTGGCTCGCCGGGCTCGTGCCCGTGTACCGGCGGCAGGACGGCGACGACCTCAGCGGCAACCGCTCGGCGTTCTCGACCTGCCAGGAGCTCCTCGTGCGCGACAAGGCCGTCGCGCTCTTCCCCGAGGGCGCGGTGAGCCTCACCCCGACCCTCGCGCCGGTGCGCACCGGCGCGGCCCGCATCGCCCTCGGGGCGCGCAGCGAGGGTGCGCGTGGGCTGCGCGTCCTGCCGATCGGGCTGACGTACGAGGACCGCGTCGCGCTGCGCTCCCGCGCGCTCGTGCAGGTCGGCGAGCCGATCGACCTCGACGCCGAGATCGACCGCTTCGTCGAGCCGGGTGCCTCGAGCGACGAGGACAACCACGACGCGGTGCGGCGGCTCACCGGCGAGATCGCCGAGCGCATGGCCGCGGTGACCCCCGAGGCGGCCGACACGCGAGAGGCCGCGGTGCTCGGGCGCGCGTCCGACATCGCCCTGCGTCCGCATGGGCGGGTCCCGCCGCGCACCGTCCCGCTCGCCGACCGCGAGCGGGTGGCCCGCGAGCTCGCCCACGCCAGCCCAGAGGACCGAGAGCGGCTCCTCGACCTCCTCGCGCGCTACGAGCTCGACCTCTCGCTGCTCGGTTTGCGCGACGCCTACCTCGTGGGCCGCTACCGCGCGGGGCGCCTGTTCCGGCTCGTCCTGCTCACCGCGCTCGCGCTCGCGCTCGTCGCGCCGTTCGCCATCGCCGGCGCGGTCATCAACGCCCTGCCGTACTGGGGTGTGCACTGGGCCGGCCGGGTGATCCGCAATCCCCTGCTCAAGGGCACCGCGCGACTGCTGTCGGGCGTCGCGCTCTTCCCACCGACGTGGATCGTCGTCGCCTGGCTCGCCCCGTGGGACGGCTGGCTGCCGCGGCTCGCGATCATCGCCGCGTCGCCGGTGCTCGGACTCGTCGCCGTGCGCGCGCTCGAGGCGGTCGTTGCCGTCGCGCGCTCGTGGCGCGGGTGGATCACCCTCATCGAGCGGGGCGACGACCTCGCGCAGGTCCGCGCCGACCGCAAGCGGGTCGTCGCGCTCGTGCACGAGCTCGCGCCAACGGCCCTCGGGGACCAGACGCGCGACGCGCCGCCCACCCCCGCCCGCGAGTCGGGCGGCGGCGGCGGCGCGTCAGGGTCCTGACGAGGCGGCGGGCCGGGCCCGCCGCCATCGTGGGGCGGCGCTAGCGGCGGCGCCGGAAGATGCGGAAGACGACGAAGAGCCCCAGGAGCGCCCCGGCGATGCCCGCTGCGGTCTTCTTGTCGACGCCAGCGGGATCGGGCTCCGCCGCGCCGCTCTTCTCCTCGTCGAAGTGGATGAGGTCGGCGAACGCCGGCCGGGTCTCCGGTGCGTCGGCGGCCTTCTTGAGCTCCGTCATGGGGTCTCCCTCCGCTGCTGCGTCGTCCTCCGGGTCCGTCGCTCCTGCTCGAGCGCGACCGGCACGGCCTCCGGCGCGGCGCGCCTGACTGGCGGCCGACCGGCGACGCGCCGGTTTCCCGTCATCCTCGCACGTCTCGGAGGTCGACACACGTCGCGGGGCCAGGAACCCAACCCACGTCCTGTGCAGTGCTCCCCCGTCGACGCCGGGGCCTGGGCCTCAACCGCCGATGTAGCTCATCTCGACGCGGGGGAGGTCGCGCGTCGCACCCGAGCGCAGCTCGGAGTAGCGGTCGGTGCGAGCCTCCCACACCCCCCGGACGATCGCCGCGAGGTCGCCGTCGGTCCCGCCGTCGCGCAGCGCCGCGCGGAGATCGGTGCCGCCGACGGCGAAGAGGCAGGTGAAGAGCTCGCCGATCGCCGACAGCCGCGCGCGGGTGCACGTCCCGCAGAAGGGCTGCGACACCGAGGTGATGACGCCGACCTCGCCGCCGCCGTCGCGGTAGCGGTAGCGCTCGGCGACCTGGCCCTCCGGCCCGCCGTCGACCGGCTCGAGCGGGAAGGCCTCGTCGAGGCGGGCGAGCAGCTCCTCGGCGGGGACGACCTCGTCGAGGCGCCAGCCGTTCGTCCGCCCGACGTCCATGAACTCGATGAAGCGCACGACGACGCCGCGCTCGCGGCCGTAGCGGGCGAGGTCGACGATCCCGTCGTCGTTGACGCCCCGGCGGATGACGGCATTGGCCTTCACTGGCGTGAGGCCGGCGGCGAGGGCGGCCTCGATGCCGTCGAGGACCGCGCGCAGCGGCACGCTCGTGTCGGCCATCGCGGCGAAGACCCGCTCGTCGACGCTGTCGAGGCTCACGCTCACGCGGTCGAGCCCGGCCTCGGCGAGCGCGTCGGCGTGACGCGGCAGCAGCGAGCCGTTCGTCGTGAGCGCGAGGTCGTCGATGCCGTCGAGGGCCGCGATGAGGCCGACGAGCCGCGGCAGGTCGCGTCGCACGAGCGGCTCGCCGCCGGGGAGGCGGACCTTGCGCAGGCCGAAGCCGGTGAGGACGCGCACCACCGTCGCGATCTCCTCGAAGGACAGCAGCTCGTGACGCTCGAGGAAGGCGTGGTCGGGGCCGAAGCGCTCGCGCGGCATGCAGTACGTGCAGCGGAAGTTGCAGCGGTCGGTCACCGACACGCGGAGGTCGGTGAGGGCCCTGCCGAGCTGGTCGATCGCGCGGGTGGTCACGGGCCGCGATCCTAGGGACGCCGCCGCCGCGGCGCCACCACGCGGCGCATCCCGCCCCGCGGCCGCACCCACGGACGCGACCCCGCCCGACCGGGCGTGGCTCAGCCCCGGCGCAGCGCCTCGCTGCGCTCGCGCGCGGCGGCCTCGAGCTGGTCGATGACCTCGTCGGTGCGGGCCCGCAGGGCACCGAGGTCGCCCTCGTTCCAGATCGTGTGGGTCGCGACGGCGAGCTTGTCCTCGAGGGAGGCCTGCGCGCCGATGCGCTGCTGCGCCGCGTCGCGGTCCATGCCGCGCTCCTCGACGAGGCGCTCCTCCTGGGTCTCGGGGTGGGTCGCGACGACGACGACGGCGTCGAACTCGATCGGGGCGCCCATCTCGACGAGCAGGGCGACGTCGACGACGACGAGCCCGTCGAGGTGGGTCATGACCTCCAGGCGGTTGGCGATCTCCCGCAGGATCGGCGGGTGGGTGAGCTCGTTGAGCACCGCCCGCTGGCCGGCGTCGGCGAAGACCATCGCCCCGAGGCGGTCGCGATCGATGAACCCCGCCTCGTCGAGGATCTCCCGGCCGAAGTGCGAGACGATGCGGTGCCAGGTCGGCGTCTGCGGCAGGACCACCTCACGCGCGATCTGGTCGGCGTCGATGACCTCGGCGCCACGCTCGGTGAAGCGCTCCGCGACCGTCGACTTGCCGGAGGCGATGCCCCCGGTCAGCCCGACGAGGTACACCTCGACCTCCCCCGTCGCTACGCCTTCTCCTCCTCGTCGCCCTCCTCGACGGCAGGCTCCTCGGCCTCGGCGACGGGCTCCTCAGCCGCAGGCTCCTCGGCCGCAGGCTCCTCAGCCGCAGGCTCCTCAGCCGCAGGCTCCTCAGCCGCAGGCTCCTCAGCCGCAGGCTCC
>PWFH01000126.1 GCA_003553795.1 Egibacter sp.
ATCGCCCCGGGCTCGAAGGCGCGGGTCGGGGCCGCGTCGAGCGCAGCGGTGGGCTCGTCGAGCAGGAGCGCCGCGGGCCGGGTCAGCAGCGTCCGGGCGAGGCAGACCCGCTGGGCCTGGCCCCCGGAGGGCGCCTGCGCGTCGCGCGTGAGCACCTCGGCGTCGAGGGCGACCCGTGCGAGGGCCCCGCACCGGACGTCCTCGTCGGCGCCCGGGTCGGCGAGGCGAGGTTGTCGCCGACGGTGCCGGCGACGAGCGTCGCTTGCTGGAACACCATGCCGACCTCGCGCCGCAACGCCCGGGGGTCGTCCTCCTCGAGAGGGCGGCCGCGGTAGGCGATGGGGCCGCGCTCGGCGACCTCGAGGCGGTTGCACAGCCGCAGCCGCGTGCCCTTGCCCGACCCCGACGGCCCGACGATCGCGGCGACGCCGCCATCGGCGATCGCGACGCTCACCCCGTCGAGAGCGGTGACCCCGCCGAGACGCACGACGACGTCGGTGAGCCCGAAGAGCGGGCAGGCCCCCCGACCGGCCGTCGGCCCGTGCGGGCCGTGGGGCCCGCTCACCGCCCGGGCTCCCGGGGCGGCAGCGTCTCGTCGGCGAGCTCGCCGAGCCTGCCGAGCACCTCCGCGAGCAGGGCGCGGCCCTGCGCGGTCGCCGCGTAGTAGCGGCGCCGCCGTCCCCCCTCGCGGCGCTCCTCGCTCGTGAGGTAGCCCTCGGCCTCGAGGCCGTGCAGGATCGGGTAGAGCGTGCCGACGGCGACGTTGTAGCCGTGCTCGGCGAGCTCCTCGCGCATCCACAGGCCGTAGACGGCGTGCTCGGCGGCATGGTGGAGGATGTGGATCCGGATGAACGCGAGCTCGACGTCGCGCAGCAGCGAGGATGACCCGGTCACCGCTGGCCCACCTCCGCGCCGCTCATGCGCCGAGGGCGACGAGGAGGTAGCCGGCGAGCCCCCCGAGGGGGATGAGGGCCACGGCGCCGAGGCGGGTGCGCAGCAGCGCGAGCAGGGCCGCCGCGGCGAGCAGCGCGGTCGGCACGTCGACGATGACCCGCAGGCCGATCTCGACGGCGACGGCGAGCATGACGCCGAGCACCGCGGCGGTGAGCCCACGGAGGACCTTGCCGGCGGTGGCCGAGCGCTTGACCGCCGGCATGATCCGCCCGAGGAGCATCGCGAGGAGGAACGAGGGCGTGAAGATCGCGAGGGTGGCGACGACCGCCCCGGGCAGCCCACCGAGGAGGTAGCCCACCGCCGTCGAGGTCGTGAACAGGGGCCCCGGGGTCATCTCCCCGATGACGACGGCCTCGATGAGCTGGGCGGTCGACAGCAGGCCGTAGCGCTCGACGAGATCGGCCTGGAGATAGGCCACGAGGAGATAGCCCGAGCCGAAGAGCGTCACGCCGAACTTCAGGAAGAGCCACGCGAGCTGCCCGACGGTCTCGGGGTCGGCCGAGGGCTGCGGCGCCGCCCCGAGCAGCCAGGGCGAGGCCCCGAGCAGCAGCCCGCCGCCGCGCGGTCGTCGCCACGCCGCGTAGAGGACGCCGCCGGCGAGCGCGCCGAGCGCGAGGACCGCGAGCTCGTTGAGCCCGAGCCAGGCCAGCGCGAGCGCGGCGACGAAGACCCCGCGGGTGCGCGCGTCGTCGGCGGCGGTCGGGGCGAGACGGGCGATCGCGAGGCCGATGACCGCGACGACGACGGGCTGGATGCCGTAGAAGACCGCGTCGACGACGTCGAGGTCGCGCAGCTCGGCGTAGGCCCACGTCACCGCGAGGGTGATCGCTGCCGCCGGCAGCATGAAGCCCATCCCCGCCGCCCACACCCCGGCGTTGCCGCGCTGGACGTAGCCGATGTGCATCGTCATCTGCGTCGAGTTCGGCCCCGGCAGGAGGTTCGTCGCGGCGATGAGGTCGAGGAAGTGCTCGCGGCTGACCCAGCGCCGCCGCTCGACGACCTCGCGGTCCATCATCGCGATGTGGGCGACCGGCCCGCCGAAGGCCACGACCCCGAGCTTGGCGAAGAGGCCGACGAGCTCGGGCCAGGTCGCCCCGCGCTCGGCGTAGTCGGGCTGGAACGGCTGCGGCGCTGCCGTGGCCGCCTCGGCCTCCCCGCGGTCCTCCGGACCGGTCATGGCCACCCTCGGTCTCGTGAGCCGTTATCGGGGTTCGATACTACGTTCGCGGCAGCCCAGCGCGGCGGCAGCGCGGCGCCGCGGCGGCGCGGCGGACGGTGGTCGGGGCGACGTCGGCTCCGGTGGCGCGACCGGGCACGGCCGGCGTCTAGCCGACGCGCAGGCCGAGGGCGTCGCGCACCGCGCCGACGAGGTAGAGCGAGCCGGTCACGATGACGACGTCGCCGTCGGCGGCGCACGCGCGGGCCGCAGCGAGGGCGGCGGGCAGGTCGGCCTCGGCGAGCGCCTCGCGACCGGCGAGGCGGCAGAGCTTCGCGAGCCGCTCGGCCGGCGCGCTGCGTCCCGTCGGCGCCTCGGTGGCCACGACGTCGTCGACAGCGGGCAGGAGCGCGTCGACGATGCCGCCGACGTCCTTGTCGCCCATCACCCCGAGGAGGAGCACGCGCCGCCCGCCGGCGACGTCGCTGCCGAGCGCGGCGGCGAGCGCCGCCGCGCCGGCGGGGTTGTGGGCGCCGTCGAGCAGGACCGTGGGGCCACCATCGGTGGGCGCGACGACCTCGAGGCGTCCGGGGCTCGCCGCGGCGGCGAGCCCGCGCGCGGCAGCGTCGACGTCGAGGGGCAGACCCCGGCGCTCGAGGAGCGCATCGACCGCGGCGAGGGCCACCGCGGCGTTGTCGGCCTGGTGCGCGCCGAGCAGGGGCAGCCAGGCACCCTCGACGGCCCCGCGCGGGGCCCGCAGGTCGACGTGCTGGCCGCCGTCGCCGCGGCGGCGGGCGAGCAGCCCGAAGTCGCGACCGGCCACGAGGGTCGGCGCACCGACACGACGCGCCTCGGCGTCGATGATGCGGGCGGCGACCTCGTCCTGGCCGGCGAGCACCGCCGGGGCCCCGGCGGTGATGATCCCGGCCTTCTCGCGGGCGACCTCGGCGACGGTCGTGCCGAGCTCGGCGTGGTCGACGCGCACGGGGTTGAGGACGGCGACCTCGGCGTCGGCGACGTTCGTGGCGTCCCAGCGCCCGCCCATGCCGACCTCGACGACCGCGGCGTCGACCGCGCGCTCGGCGAAGGCCTGGTAGGCCAGCGCGGTGAGGGTCTCGAAGAACGTCACCATCTCGCCGCGCTCGTCCTCGACCTCGGCGATCGGCCCCTCGAGCGCGGCGAGGGCGTCGAGCATGGCCTCGCGGCTGATCGGGCGGTCGGCGATGCGCGTCCGCTCACGGACGTCCTGCAGGTGCGGCGAGGTGTAGGACCCGCTGCGGAGCCCGTGGGCCTCGAGCAGGCTCGCGATGAGCCGCGCGAGGCTCGTCTTGCCGTTCGTCCCGGTGAGGTGGACGACCGCGGCGGCGCGCTGGGGCTCGCCGAGCCGGGCGCAGAGCGCGGCGATGCGCTCGAGGCCGGGGACCATGCGCTCGGGCCGGCGGGCGAAGAGCCGCGCGACCGCGGCGTCGTAGGCAGCCGCGCCGGGCTCGCTCGCGCGTGCGTTCATGCGGCGCGGGACGCGGTGCGCACGCCCGACCCACCTCCTCGTCACTCGACCTGCCGACCTCGCGGACCCGCCGGGACCGCAGGGTAGTGCAGGGGCCGCCACGACGCTCGGCCAGGGTGGGGCCTGCGCCCGCGGGCCCGCGCCGCGGCATCCTGGGGCCGTCGACGAAGCCCAGGAGGAGGCGCCACGATGGCGAGCCGCACGAGCGCGACGTCGCGCACCCCGAGCCCGGCCCTGCTCACCGCCGGCGTGCTCCTCGCCGCCGGGATCGTCGTCGCGCTGCTGCTCGCCGCCGGCGGGGGTGAGGACGCCGTGGCCACCGGCGCGGCCGGCGACGACCCCACCCTCGGCGACCCCGACGCACCGGTCGTCGTCGTCGAGTACTCCGACTTCGGCTGTCCCTACTGCGGCGCCTTCGCCCGCGACACGAAGCCGGAGATCGCCGAGCGCTACATCGACGAGGGCCTCGTGCACTATGTGTGGCGGGACCTGCCCTACCAGGGCGAGCCCTCCCGGCAGGCGGCGATGGCCGGCCGGGAGGCCCACGCCCAGGGGCGCTTCTGGGAGTTCCACGAGGGGCTCTTCGCCGACCAGCAGGCCGGGCTCTCCGCCGAACAGCTGCGCTCGGCAGCTAACGAGGCCGGCCTCGACCTCGACGACTTCGAGGAGGCGATGGCCGCCGAGACCCACGCCGAGACCGTCGAGGCGAGCCTCGCCGAGGGCCAGGAGCTCGGGCTGACCGGCACGCCGGCCTTCACGATCAACGGCGAGGTCCTCATCGGCGCCCAGCCCCTCGAGGTGTTCGTCGAGGCGATCGACGCCGCCCTCGAGGCGGCGTCGTAGCGGCGATGCTCGAGGTCGGGTTCGCCGCCGCCTTCACCGGCGGGGTCCTCTCACTGCTCTCCCCCTGCAGCGCCCTGCTCCTGCCGGCGTTCTTCGCCTACGCCTTCGCCGGCCCGAGCCAGCTGCTCGGGCGCACGGCGCTGTTCTACGCCGGGCTCGTGACCCTGCTCGTGCCGCTGGGCATGGGCGTCGGGGCGGTCTCGGGCTTCGTCAACGCCAACCGTCCGCTCCTCATCACCGTCGCCGGCGTCGCGCTCATCGCCCTCGGGCTCCTGCAGGTCCTCGGACGCGGCATCGGCCTGCCCGGCCTCGCGGCCATGCCGGCCGCGGTGCGCGGCGACTCCCCCGGCGCGGTCTACCTCCTCGGGGTGACCTACGCCTTCGCGGGCTTCTGCTCCGGGCCGATCCTCGGCGCGGTGCTCACCGTCGCCGCGACGAGCGGCACCCCGGCGCGGGGGGCCGCGCTGCTCGCCGTCTACGCGCTCGGCATGGCCGCCCCGGCCTTCGCCCTCGCCCTGGCCTGGGACCGTCTCGGCGGACGCGGCCGCATGCGGCTGCGCGGGCGGACGGTGACCCTCGCCGGCCGGGAGGTGCACACGACGAGCCTCGTCTCGGGACTGCTCTTCATCGTCGTGGGCCTGCTCTTCCTGCTCTTCGAGGGCACCGTCGGGCTCACCGGGCTCTACCAGTCGGTGGGTGCGAGCGCGCTGGCCGCGCGGCTCGACGGCGCCGCGCGCGCGCTCGGCGGGCCGGTGGCCGACGGCCTCGTCGTCGTCGCGCTCGCCGGCGCCGGACTGCTCGGCTGGCGCACGTGGCGTCGGCGCGCCACCGGGCCGGCCACCCCCGAGCCCGAGCCCGGCACGGCCGCGCGCAAGGACTGAGCCACCGCGCCCGACGGGCGATGACGCCCGCGGCCGGGTCCTCGCAGCCGACGCCCGAGAAGCCGATCCCCACGCAGCCGACACCCCACGCAGCCGACACCCCACGCAGCCGACACCCCACGGTGGGCAAGGGCGCCGGGTGGGGAACGCTGCCGGCCATGGACGATGCCGCAACGCCCCGTGTCCTCATCGTCGGTGGCGGCTACGCCGGGGTGATGGCGGCCCGCGCCGCGCACCGACACGGCGCCGACCCAGTGGTGCTCGACGCCGACGGCGCCCACGAGCTGCGCTGCCGCTACGCCGCGGTGGCGGCGGGACGCGACGACATCGCCGATGCCACCGCCCCGCTCGCCGACCTCGTCGACGTCGAGGTGCGCACCGCCCGCGTCGTCGCCGTCGAGGCCGACCACGACCGTGTCGTCGACGCCGCGGGCGCACGCCACCCCTACGACGCCCTCGTGCTCACCACTGGGGCGAGCGCGGCCGCGCCGCCGGTCCCGGGCCTCGCCGAGCACGGCCACGACGTCCACGACGCGGCCGGCGCGACGGCGCTGCGGGCCGCGCTGTCGGAGGCCGCGGGCCTCGTCGTCGCCGGCGGCGGTCCCACGGGCGTGCAGGTCGCCGGCGAGGCGGCCGCCGCCCAGCCCGGGCTCGCGGTCACCCTCGTCGAGCCCCTCGAGCGCCTGCTCCCCGGGATGCCGCCTGCGCTCGCGCGCCGGGCGGGCGCCCTGCTGGCCGCGCGCGGCATCGATGTGCGCCTGGGCCGCGCCCTGGCCGCAGTCGAGCCGCGGGCCGCGCGCCTCGACGACGGCACGAGGGTGCCAGGCATCCTCGCCTGGGCGGGCGGCTTCGCCGCGCAGCCCTCGGTCCTGCCCGGCGCACCTCGACGCGACGGCCGCCTCGTCGTCGACGCGGCGCTGCGCGTGCCCGGGCGCCCGCGGGTGCTCGCCGCCGGCGACGTCGCCGCCGTGGTCGACGCTCGTGGCGGGACCCGGGCGATGAGCGCGCAGGTCGCGGTGGCCGCCGGGGCGGCCGCCGGCGTCAACGCCGCCCGGATCGCCCGCGGGCTCGCGCCCCGACCGGCCGCGCTGCGTGAGCTCGGACGTGTCGTCGACCTCGGCGGGGGCCGTGGCGTGGCCCAGGTCGGCCCGCTCGCCCTCGCCGCCCCACCGCTCGACCGCCTCGCACCCCTGTTGCACGAGGCCATCGACCTGCGCCATCTCTGGCGCAGCGGCGGTCTGGGGGCACTGCGCCGGCACCGCCGGGGCGCCACCGTGGGCCGGTCGGCGGCCCGCCAGGCCGCGAACGGCGAACCACGGCCCGCGTCCTATCCTGGCTGACGGCTCAGCGCTCGACAGGAGGCGTGCTCGTGATCGCACTGACCCGCGGCATCGGCGTGGCACTCGTCGTCATCGGCATCGGCGCCTGGCTGCTCGCCGGGGGACCAGGAACGAGCCTGACCGCCCTGCTGCCGGCGGTGCTCGGCGTGGCCTTCGTCGTGCTCGGCCTACTCGCCGGCAAGGAGTCACTGCGCCGGCACACGATCCATGGCGCGCTCGTGCTCGCGCTCCTCGGGGTCATCGGCACCGTCGACCGGGCACTGCCGCTGCTGACCGGCGGGGAGGTCGACCTGCCGGCGGCGGCGTGGGCCTCGCTCGCCACCGCGGTGCTCTGCCTCGTCTACCTCGTCGTCGGGGTGCGCTCGTTCATCGCCGCGCGGCGGGCGCGCAGCGGCGCCTCGGCCTGAGGCGGCGTCCGCGCCTAGCGAACCCTCCCAAAGGGTCTCAAAAGGCACGGAGCCACCGTTCGGTGCGAACACCCTAAGTCGAACGCGACTACCGACGGTAGTTACTTTCCGTTGATCACGATTCACCCCTTGTCGCCACCGCCGGCCCGGCGCAGACTGTGGGGTCCGACCTTGGCTCGAGCCCCGGCTCCGGCCAACGCGGGAGAGGAGGCGCCCATGCCGATCGAGGCTCCCGAACTCAAGGCGACCGACGACCTCCGCACGTTCGCAGACCGCGACGAGACGGTCCTCATCGACGTCACCGAGGCGCACGGCGAGCGCACGGCGAGCGCACCGCCCGAGGTGTGGCTCGGCTGACCCCGTGGCGGCGGGCACCAACGCCCAGCACCGCCGGCTCAGGGCAGTCGCGCGAGATCGCGGCCTGCGGCCTCGAGGATCGCCGCGGCGAGCACGTCGTGGCCGCGCGCGGTCGGGTGGATGTCGGGGTCGGCAGCGCCGAGCAGCGTGAGGCTGCCGGCACGACCGGCGAAGTCCGCGGCGGGGTCGGCGACCCTTGCACCTTGCTCTGAGGCGACCGCCCGCGTCGTCGCGGTGAGCGCGGCGGCGGCCTCGTCGGTACGGCGCTCGGCCTCCCCGTCGCCGCCGACGCTGAAGGGGTTGTAGGGGGCGAGGACGACGACCTCGGGCCGCCCGGCCGCCTGCAGCGCCTCGAGGATCGTCGCGAGCTCCTCGCCGAGTTCGTCGCGCGCGCCCGCGAGCGCGTCGTCGCAGGCCGAGGAGGCGAGGTCGGCGGCGCACGGCCCGCCCTCGAGCAGGTCGAGCAGCTCGTTGCCGCCGACGCTGACGACGACGAGGCCGACCTCGCCCGAGGCGACGATGGCGCTCGCGGCCTCGAGCTGACCGCCCGCGACGACGTCGGCGGCGGTGGCCCCGGGCTCGGCGAGGTTGCGGTAGCCACGGGCCTCGCCGTCGAGGCGCTCGAGGGCGCCGTGGACCCGGGAGGTCGCGGCGTCGCGATGGTCGGTGGCGCCGGTGCCGGCGGCGACGGAGTCCCCGATCGCGAGGACGAGTCGCGGTCCCGGCTCGTCGCGCACCGCGAGCCGTCCGGGGCCGACACGCTCGGGCGGGGCGGGCCGGCCGACCGCGCCGAAGGCCTCGCGCAGCTGCGTCGCGGCGCGTTCGGGGTCCTCGGCGCGCCCGACGATGACGAGCACGCCCTGCTCGGCGGTGACCTCCTCGACGGTGACGCCCTCGCGGGCGAGGCGCTCGCCGACCTCGCCGCTGCCGGCGAGCAGGTCACCGAGCGCGTCGTCGGCGACGCCGGGCAGCGCCAGACCGGAGAGCTCGCTGCTCGTGACCTCGAGGCTGAGCCCGCCGTCGACGGCGCGGGCCTCGAGGGTCGCCGCGAGGCGCAGTGAGGCCCGGGCGGCGTCGCCCTCGGCGTGCAGGCGCACGCTGTCGGACCCCCCGTCGACGCGCACGGTCACCGTCTCGAGGGCAGCGGGGGTCTCGGAGAGCCCGGCGCGCAGCAGCCGGGCGAGCTCGGCCTCGGTGAGCGCGAGCCGGAAGGCCTCGTCCTCGCTGAGCTCCCCCGCCAGGCTCTCCGCGCGCGCCTGGCCGAGCAGGGCGTCGACGGTGGTCGGGCTCGTCGTCGGCCGCAGCAGCCACCACGCTCCGGCGAGCCCGCCGCCGAGCAGCGCGAGGAGCACGATCGCGGCGAGGCCGCGGCGACGTCGCTCGCCGGGGTGCGCTTGGGTCATGGCCCCAGCATGCCGCGCCGGCGGGGCATCTGGCCGATGCGAGGTTTGCCCCCACTCGACCGAGGGGGAGGGTCGCGGCGTCCGCCCCCAACACCAGCCAAGGAGCCCCTGTGAAGGTCGCCTACGTGTTCTCCACCTCCGGGCACACCGCCAGCTACAAGCTCGGCAAGATGATCCTGCCGCAGCTCGAGGCCGGCGCGCACGGCGCCGAGGTCGTCGGGATGATGTTCTTCGACGACAACACCTACGTCCTGCGCTCGGGCGACCCGATGGGCGAGCGCCTCGCGAAGGTCGCCGCCGAGCAGGGCATCCTCCTCATGATGTGCGACTCCTGCGCGCTCGAGCGCGGGCTGGCCACCGGCGAGCCCCACCCGGGCACCGCCGAGGTCGTCGGCGCCGTCGACGGGGTCCAGGCAGGCTGCTTCCCCGACCTCTACGCCGCGCTCGCCGGCAACCCGCCCGACCACATCATCAC
>PWFH01000193.1 GCA_003553795.1 Egibacter sp.
ACCACGCCGCGGTGGCCCGCCACGACGAAGGAGCACGCCTCGGTGGTCGCGCGCAGCTGGGCAGGGCCCCTCGGCATCGCCTACACGGTCACCTTCCTCACCTTCTTCGACACCTTCGCGTTCCTGCCGACGATCGGCCCGCGCGCAGCGTCGCTCGGGGCCGATCCCGTCCTCGTCGGGGCGATCGTCGGGGCCTACTCGCTGACGAACCTCGCGACGAACCCCGTCGCGGGGGTGCTCCTCGACCGTCTGGGGCGGCGACGGCTGCTGATCGCCGGGCTCGCCATCGCCATCGCCACGGTGCTCGCCTACCCCGTCGCCGCGACCCCCGGTCAGCTGCTCGTCGTCCGGCTGCTGCACGGTGTCGGCGGCGGGATCATCGTGCCCGCGGTGTTCACGCTCGTCGGCGACCTCACCCGCGCTGAGCGCCGCGCCCGGGCGATGGGCCGCACCGGCGCGGCGATCGGCCTCGCGGCGATCGTCGGGCCGCCGGTGGCCGGGGCGCTCGCCGAGGGCGTCGGCTTCGCCGGGGTGACGACGACGGTGGCCGCGGTGCTCGGCGTCGGGCTCGTCCTCGCCGCGACGCGACTGCCCGATCCGCCACGGGAGCGGGCCGCCGCGCCGACCGAGGCGCTCGAGGCCGTCGACGTCGGGCGTCTCGCGCGCGCCGGCGTCGCGGTCTTCGGCTTCACCTTCGCCCTCGGCGGCCTCACGGCCTTCCTGCCGTTCCGCGTCGAGGCGCTCGGGGGCTCCTCGGCGACCACCGGCGCGCTGCTCGGGCTCTTCGCCGTCGTCGCCGCGGGGCTCATGCTCTCCCCGGTGGCCGACCAGACCCGCACGTCCTCGGCGCTGCGACCGCTCGCCACGGGCCTCGCGCTCGTCGCGGTCGCCCTCGCGCTGCTCACGCTCGCGCCCACGATCGCCCTCGCCGCCGTCGCCTGCGCGGTCTTCGGCGCCGGCTACGCCTACGTCTTCCCCACCGCGGCGAGCGAGGCGAGCGCGGCCGCGCCGATGGGCCGGCGGGGCCGCGCCTTCGGCATCTTCCACGCCGCGTTCAGCCTGGGCTTCGTCGTCGGCCCCCCGCTCGCCGGCTGGGTCGACGCGACCGCGGCGGGACCCTTCTCGATCGGCGCGCTCGTCGCGGTCACCGCGGCGCTCGCCAGCGCCGCGCTGTCGCGCCTCTCGACCCGCGAGCGCGCCGACGTCGACTGACGCGCGTCCGCCGGGCCGGCCGGGGCGTCGTCGCGCAGGGCCTGCGACGGCCAGGCCCCGTGTCGTGGCCGCGCCTCAGCCCGCAGGGCCGCGCAGGACGCGCGCAGGCAGACGCAGCACGGCCTCGAGCAGCGAGAGCACCCCACGCACGGAGACGCCGACGAGGCGGAACGGCAAGGACAGCAGCCAGACCACCGGGTAGAGCAGGAGGGCCGCCAGCGCGAGCGGCCACGCCACGACGAGGAGGATGAGCCACAGCAGGAAGGTCGCCATGCGTCGCATGCTCCCCGGTCGTCGCCTCGATGTCCAGTGGGCCCGACCCGCGCCGGTCCCGCGCCTTCGGGAGCCGAGGCGCGAGGCTCAGCCGCTCGGTGGGTCAGACCCCGCGCGGTCCGACCCACCGGGGCTGATCAGGGGCACGGTCTGCTCGTCGCGCGAGCGCAGGAGGGGCCACGGGGGCTCGTCGGTGTCCTCACCTCGCTCCCCACCTCCTCATCGGCCGGCGCTCAGCCGGTGCTCAGCGCGTGGGGCAAGGTGTAGCGGCGGAGCGTGGATCCGGGCGAGGCGGGTCGGACCTTCCTCGCGGGACGTCCGGCCCTCTTCGCCGTCGCTGGGGCCGCCCTGAGGAGTCCCGTCAGGATGCGGTCCCGAGCGTCGCGAGCGCGGCGTCGAGGCGGGCTGTGGCCTCAGCAGCGACGTCGTCGAGCAGGCCACCGCCGACGACGGTGGCCATGAGGCCGGGATCGAGGGCCTCGACCAGGGTGTCCTGCCCGTCGGCGCGGACGACGACGTTGCAGGGCAGGAGCACGCCGATGCGCGGGTCGGCCGCGACCGCCTGCTCGGCGAGCTGCGGACGACAGGCCCCGAGGATGAGGTAGGGCTCGAGCTGCGCGCCGGTCTTCTGCGCGAGCGTCGCGGCGACGTCGATCTCGGTGAGCACCCCGAAGCCCTGCTCGGCGAGGGCCTCACGGGTGCGCTCGAGGGTGTCCTCGAAGGGGGCGCCGACGCGCACCCGCCGGGCGACGTGCTCGATGCCGAGCGCGGCGTCAGACACGGGAGGACTCCTCGGCGATGCTCGCGCGGACCTCGTCCATGTCGAGGGCGCGCACCTGCTCGAGGAGCTGGTCGATGGCCTCCTCGGGCAGCACCCCGGGCTGGCTGAAGACGACGACCTTCTCGCGGATCGCCATGAGCGTGGGGATCGACATGATCCCGAACTCCGCGGCGAGGGCCTGCTGGTCCTCGGTGTCGACCTTGCCGAAGACGACGTCGGTGTGGCGCTCCGACGCGGTCTCGTAGATCGGGCCGAACATCTTGCAGGGGCCGCACCACTCGGCCCAGAAGTCGATGAGGACGACGTCGTTGTCCTCGAGGGTGTCGTTGAAGTTCTCGGTCGTGAGCGCGGTGGTCGCCATGGCAGTGGACTCCTCGGCTGGGGTGGTCGTGTCGGTCTCCGTGGTGCAACCACCGTACCCCGCGGGGTATTCCCAGGAGACCGGCACGCCGCGCCGAGGACCCGCCGGGCTGGCCACGCCGCGCCCCCGCGCCCCTGCGCAGGGGCGCGGGGCGTGGGAGACTAACGGGCATGGCAGCGACGCGTACCGACGAGGTGCAGCCCGGCGACGGGTCGGCCCCGCGCACCCGCCGTCGCCAGCAGCAGCGGCGCCGCCGTCGCCGCCTCATCGCCTCGTGGGCCGCCGGGGCGGTCGCGGCGGTCGCGCTCGTCGTGATCGGGCTGCCCCTGCTGCTCGGTCTCGTCCGCGCCGACGCGCTCGACGCCACGTCGGTCCTCGGCGTCGAGGTCGGCGGCCTCGACGGCGACGAGCTCACCGCTGCGATCGAGGCGATCGCCGAGGAGCGTCGCGCCGACCCGGTCGTCGTCGAGCGCGGCCTCGTCGACGGACGCGAGAGCGGCGAGGCCAGCGAGGTCGAGGCCACCGCCGCTGAGGTCGGCTACGACCTCGACGTCGGCCTCACCGTCGAGTCGGTCACCCGCCGCGGTCGGCAGGCCAACCCCTTCGCCGCGCTCGGCGACCACTGGCGGTCACTGACCTCGGGACTCGTCGTCGCCCCCGTGGAGGGCATCGACGCCGACGCCCTCGAGGCGTGGAGCGAGCAGGCCGCTGAGGAGCTCGGCAAGGCCCCGATCGAGGGCGCCGTCGCCATCGACGCCGACGGGGTGGAGCGCACCGACCCCGAGCCGGGCATCGTCGTCGACGCCGAGGCCCTCGCCGCCGACCTGCGCCCCGTCGCCCTCGAGCCGGGCGGCGGAAGCGTCGAGGCCGAGCTCGCGACCGAGGCGCCCGAGACGACCGTCGCCGCCGTCGACGAGGCCACGGCCCTCGCCGAGGAGGCCATCGCCGGCGAGGTGCGACTCGAGCGCGGCGACGGCGCGATCGAGCTCGCCGTCGATGAGCTCGCCGAGGTCCTCAGCGTCGAGCGCGACGGCAGCGAGCTCGCGCTCACCGCCTCGGCCGAGTCCCTCGACGAGCTCGTCGACGAGTCGCGCCGGGAGGACGTCCAGCGCGACCCCGTCGACGCCGACATCTCCCTGTCGGGCGGGGACATCGTCATCGGCGAGTCCCGCGACGGCATCCGCTTCGACGCCGACCGCACCGCCGAGCAGCTCCTCGCGATCGCGCGTGGGGAGGAGGAGCGCACGACGACGCTCGACGCCGAGGTGCTGCCCCCGGATCGCAGCACCGCCGACGCCGAGGACCTCGGGATCACCGAGCAGGTCTCCTCGTTCACCACCGAGTTCGTGGCCGGCCAGAGCCGGGTGACGAACATCCAGCTCATCGCCGACCTCGTCGACGGCGTCGTCCTCGAGCCCGGCGAGGAGTTCAGCATCAACGACCACGTCGGGCCCCGCACCGAGGAGAAGGGCTTCGTCGGTGGTGGCGCGATCCTGCGCGGGGAGTTCGTCGAGCAGATCGGCGGCGGCGTGAGCCAGTTCGCGACGACGTTCTACAACGCCGCGTACTTCGGCGGCTACGAGATCCTCGAGCACCAGCCGCACAGCTACTACATCAGCCGCTACCCGCCGGGGCGCGAGGCGACGCTGAACTACGACACGATCGACGTCCGGATCCGCAACAACTCCCCCCATGGCCTGCTCATCGACACCTCCCACACCGACTCGTCGGTGACCGTCGCGATGTGGGGCACCGAGTGGGTCGAGGTCGAGAGCGTCACCGGGGAGCGGCGCAACGTCGTCTCCGGCTCGGTCCGCGACGGCTTCGACATCTCCGTCACCCGCATCCTGCGCTTCCCCGACGGCAGCGAGGAGCGCGAGGAGGAGTTCACCCGCTACCTCCCCGAGAACGGCTGAGGGACCACCCGGGGCGGCCCGTCGCGCCAGCGCTCCGACCCGCCCTCGTCCACTCGGCCCCCAGGGGACACCTCGCGCATCACCCTTCGCGGCCGACATCCTGCGCAAGGTGACGATCGCGGCGCGAGGAGACACGATGACGGGCTGGCTGCGGCAACTCGCGGGGACGGACTGGAGGGCCGCGGCGCGGACCGTCTACCGCTTCAGCGTGCTCATCGTCGTCTTGCACGCGGCGCTCGCGGCGCTCGGCACCGAGGGCATCGTCGCGGCGATCGCCAGGGTCGCGCTCTTGCCGTTGACGTTCCTCGTCCACCCCTTCACCGCGGACATGGTGCCGTTGCTCGTCATCGGACTGCTCGCCGGGATCCTCGCCGGGGCACCGAGCGCTCCCGCACCGTCGCGGACCCCCGACCGCGCGCAGGTGGCCTGAGCCACCGCCCGGCCCTGCGGGTCCCGCGCGGCGCCGCGCCGTGTCAGTCCGGCCCGACGGTCGACTCGCGGACGACGATCGTCGGCGGCAGCCGCCAGACCACCGCCGGCCCACCGCCGGCGGCCCGGGCATGCTCGAGGCGCTCGACGGCTGCGGCGGCGATCTCGGCGAGCGGGCGGTGCACCGTCGTGAGCGAGGGGCTCGCGACCTCGGCGAGGCCGACGTCGTCGAAGCCGGTGACCGCGACGTCGCCGGGCACGGCGAGCGAGCGCGCGCGCAAGCCGTCGAGGGCGCCAAGGGCCACGAGGTCGTCGCCGCAGACGATCGCGTCGACTCCGCGATCACCGCCGACGGTGACGCGCTCGGCGACCTCCCGGCCCAGCGCCATGCCACCGCTGCCGAGGACCGGCTCGTCGACCGCGGTCGTGCGGCCGGCCTCGGCGGCCTGGCGGTAGGCCTCGAGGCGGGCGCTGCCGGCCTCGGGCCCCTCCTCGACGACCAAGAGCGTGCGCCGGCGGCCGATCTCGGCGAGATGGGCGAGCATGAGCCGCACGCCGGCGCCCTCATCGACGGCGATGAGGTCGACGCCTGAGACCCCGACGTCGTTCTCGACCTGGACGACGTGGACGTGGCGGGAGATCGTCGCGACGAGGCCGCGGCTGCGCAGGACGTCGCAGGGCACGATGACGAGCCCGTCGACGGAGCGGTCGAGCAGGCGCAGCGCGCTCTCCTCCTCGATCTCCGGTGACCCCTGGGCGTGGGCCATGAGGACGGTGTCGCCGCGCTGGTGCAGCTCCTGGGAGAGCGCCTGCACGAGCCGGGCGTGACGCAGGTCGCCGGCGTTGGGCACGACGACGCCGACGGTGCCGGTGCGCTGACGGCGCAGGCTGCTCGCGAGGAGGTTGCGCCGGTAGCCGAGCTCCTCGCTGACCTCGCGGACGCGCTCGGCGATGTCGGGGCGCACCGGCCGCGACCCGCTGAGCACGCGCGAGACCGTCGCGATCGACACTCCCGCGCGCTCGGCCACGTCCCGCATCGTCGCCAACGGTCGACTCTCCGGTCAGCCCCGAAGGAAATGCTTTTCCAAGCGGCAAGGTACGCCGCGGTCACCGCCAGCGTCAACGCCGAGTTCGCCGCTGAGCCCGCCGGTCAACGCGGCCGGTCCGCGGCCTCGACGAGGGGCCTCACCCCCTCCCACGCGCGGCCGGCACGCGGAAGGCGTTAGGTCCCGCGCCCGACGGCCGACAGCACCACCGGGGCCGTCCGCCACGCGCCCGCCCACCGCCAGCGAGGGGCCGATGTACCTCGAGAGGACCGAGCGACTGCGTACCGGTGACGTCGTCGCGCAGAGCATCCGCGCACTCGACGGCACCGTGCTGCTCGCCGAGGGCACCCGGCTCGACGAGCGGCTCATCTCCACGCTCGTGCGCCGGGGCATCCCCGCCGTCCAGCTCCGCGACGGCCTCGCCGACGACATCGTGCCCGAGCGGGTGGTCTCCGACGAGACGCGCTCGCGCACCGCGGTCTCGCTCAAGCGCGTGATCTCAGGGCTGCAGCAGCGCACGCTCGCGGCCACGACCGACGACGCCGCGAGCCCCACCGGGGTCGAGGAGACCGCCCGGCGGCTCGGCGACCGTCCCCTGCCGCTGTCCGAGCAGGAGCAGCGCGACCTCGAGGGCCTGCAGCGCGGCATCGAGTCCATCGTCGACGAGATCCTCGACGGCGGGGCGATCGGCAGCCTCACGAGCCTCAAGAGCCACTCCGACTACACCTTCCAGCACTCCGTCGACGTCGCGATCACCTCGACGCTGCTCGCCCACCTCATCGGCCTGCCGCGCGCCGAGCTGCGCACCCTCGCCCTCGGCGCCGCGCTGCACGACCTCGGCAAGACCTACATCGACCTCACGATCCTCGACAAGCCCGGCGCGCTCGACCCCGAGGAACGACGGGAGATCGAGCGTCATCCCCGCCTCGGCTTCGAGCTCGTCAAGCGGCTGCCGCTGCCGTCGATCCTGCCGGCGCACATCGCCCTGCAGCACCACGAGCGCCAGGACGGGACCGGCTACCCCAACGGGCTCGACGGCACGAACGCGGTCATGCGCTCGACCGCCGAGCGCCTCGACCGCCAGCGCATGCTCCTCGTCGCCGAGATCTGCGCCGTCGCCGACGTCCACAGCGCGCTGTCCTCCGACCGGCCCTACCGGCCGGGCATGCCACCCGAGCGGGTCCAGGCGATCCTCGAGGACATGGCGGGACCGCATCTCAACACCGAGATCGTCACGCTCTTCCTCGCCGGCGTGCCGCTGTACACCGCCGGCACGTGGGTCGAGCTCGCCGGGGGCAGTGCCGACGGCTGGCGTGGCGTCGTCGTGACCTCTCGCAGCTCCTCGCTCGACCGCCCCGTCGTGCGCGTCCTCGTCGGCCCCGACGGCCGGGTGGCCCGCCGCCCCGAGGAGCTCGACCTCGAGCACCATCCCGAGATCCTCATCCGGGGGCTCCCACCGGGCGACCCCCTGCCCGAACGGTCGATGGAGCCCGCGAGCAACTGAGGCGGCGGCGCCAGCGGGGGCGATCGCCCCTTCAGGTCGGCGCCGCGCACGCCGATACCACTCCTCGAAGTCGTTCATCACGGAGAGGAGTCGGTCACGATGCGCGTGCGGGCAGCCCGGCAGCGCCACGGCCTGGCCGCGTCAGCGGCGGTCCTCCTCGCGCTCGTGCTCGTGCTGGGCGCCCTGCCGACGAGCCCCGCGGCCGCCTCCGGCCACGCCGAGGGCCACCTTCTCGCCCGGCACAACGAGGCGCGCTCGGGCGCCGGGCTCGCGCCCCTGCAGGCCGACGGGGGCCTGGCCTCGGTCGCGCGGTCGTGGTCGGCGCAGATGCGCGACGCCTACGAGTCCGACGGGGACCGCAACGGGGCGCTGCGCCACAACCCCTCCCTGGCCGCGCAGCTGCCCGGCGGCTTCCAGCGCGCCGGCGAGAACGTCGGCTACACCGTGCTCACCGATGCCTCGGAGACCGAGCTCGCAGGCCGCCTCCACGACGCCTACATGAGCTCGCCCGGCCACCGCGCCAACGTGCTCGGCGACTTCAACCGGGCCGGCGTCGGCATCGTCTCCGCCTCCGACGGGACGATGTGGTCGACGGTCGTCTTCGCCCTCGTCGCCGACGAGCCCGCACCCGAGCCGGAGCCTGAGCCTGAGCCAGCACCCGAGCCCGAGCCCGAGCCCGAGCCCGCACCTGAGCCCGAGCCCGCACCCGAGCCCGAGCCCGAGCCCGAGCCGGTCACCGCCGCGTCGCTCTTCGATGACGGTTGGCCCGAGGGCTACCTCGCGCCGGGGGCGGCCGACGCCGAGACCCTGCTGCCCGGGGCCCGCGACGCCCGCCTCGTGAGCCTGCTGCGCGCGGTGCCCGACCGGCTCCTCCACCTCACGCGGTATCCGCAGTAGCCCCGCGCGGCAGCGCGCCGTCGGCGAGCTGGCGCGGGGCGACGTTGACGGCGAACACCGTCGTGCGGTCCTCGGGGTGGCGCGCGCGCCACGCCGAGGCCTGCCGGCAGGCCTCGGTGAGCACCCACCGGCCGAGCGGCACGGTGAGCCCGCTGACCTCGGCGGTGTCGAGGAACGCCGCGGGGGTGAGCAGGCCGCGCTCGGGGTGCTGCCAGCGAACGAGCGCCTCGAGGCCGAACGGCCGACCCGTGGCGAGGCGCGGTCGATGCCGGGTTGCCGGACGGGCGCGCGCTCCCCGCCGGGGATGCCGCAGCGCAGCGCGTTGGTGAGCACGAGCCGTCGGTGGGCCTCGACGCGCGCCTGCTCGGCGTGCAGCGGCCCGATCGTGGTGGGGTCCTGGAGCCGGCGCCCGTCCGGCCCGCCGCCGTGCACGCCCACCGTTGCCGCCAGCCACCCGCCCTCCGCGCCTGACCCGCGAGCCCGTCCTGCCCGTCGGCCGTTGACCGCCTCGGCTCGAAGCCCGCCTGCACGCGAGGGCAGGGTCAACCACGCCTCGCGCGGCGCTGCCACCAGAGCCACCCGCCGAGTCCCACCACGGCGACGATCGTGAGCAGCAGGGCGTTGGTCTCGACGAGGTCGGCGATGGCGGCGAGGGGCAGCGGCACCACCCCGACGAGGAGCACGAAGGCCGTCACCGACCACAGCGTGCCGAGGCCCTTGAGCAGGAGGAAGCGCCGCACCGGCGTGCCGACGACGCCGAAGACCGCGCTGAGCAGTGGCTGGGGCACGAGGACGATGACGACGTCGCGCACGCGCCACCAGCGCTCGTCGACGCCCTCGAGCGCCGCGAGGGGGTCGTGCCCGCGTCGCGCGTACCACGCGAGGGCCCGGGGCCCGAGCACACGGCCCGCGGCGAAGGCGAGGACCTCCCCCGCCCAGCGCCGCAGCACGGCGATCGCGATGATCGTCACGGGGTCGAGCCGCGTCGTGGCGAGCGCCATCTGGGCGTAGGAGGCCTGGACGACGAGCAGGAGCTCGGGCGAGATCCGCAGGAGCAATGGCGTGAAGGCGTTGCCGACGATCGCCGCGGCCACGGACAGCGCGACGAGCGCAGCGACGATGGCCTGCGTCCTCGTGGTGGCCTGGGGCGGTGCGAGTGTGCCCACGCCGCCCGCCCCGTCGGGCAGGCGCGCGTGGTCCTGGTGTGCGGGGATCGTCGATCACCTCGTCGCGGGTGGGGCGGCGCCTGCGGCGACGGTAGCCGATCGACCCGCCGGCGGCAGCGCGGCCGGGCTCCTGCGGCGTAGCCTGCTGCTCCCACCCACGCCCGAGGCAGGAGTGCGCCGATGGTCTCCGCGCTGTTCGATCCCGAGGCCTACGAGCCCGTCGAGGGCTTCACCGACCTCACCGACGTCACGTACCACCGCGCCCGCGACGCCGGCGTCGTGCGCGTCGCCTTCGACCGGCCCGAGGTCCGCAACGCCTTCCGTCCCCACACCGTCGACGAGCTCTACCGCGCGCTCGACGACGCCCGGCAGCGCGCCGACGTCGGCTGCGTGCTCCTCACCGGCAACGGGCCCTCCCCCCGCGACGGGGGCTGGGCGTTCTCCTCCGGCGGCGACCAGCGCATCCGCGGGCGCGACGGCTACCGCTACGGCGACGGCGACCTCGCGCGCACCGGGCGGCTGCACATCCTCGAGGTCCAGCGCCTCGTGCGCTTCATGCCCAAGACCGTCATCGCCGTCGTGCCCGGCTGGGCCGCCGGCGGAGGGCACTCGCTGCACGTCGTCTGCGACCTCACCCTGGCCTCGGCCGAGCACGCGCGCTTCAAGCAGACCGACCTCGACGTCGCGAGCGTCGACGCCGGCTACGGCTCGGCCTACCTCGCGAGCCAGATCGGCCAGAAGCGGGCACGGGAGGTCTTCCTGCTCGGGCGGGCCTACACCGCCGAGGAGGCGGTGGCGATGGGCATGGCCAACGCCGCGGTGCCCCACGAGGAGCTCGAGACGGTCGCCCTCGAGTGGGGCCGTCGCGCCTGCGCCGTCTCACCGACCGCCCAGCGTCTCTTCAAGTTCGCGATGAACCTCCCCGACGATGGCCTCGTTGGCCAGCAGCTCCTCGCCGGGGAGGCCACCCGCCTGCTCTACGGCACCGACGAGGCCGCCGAGGGCCGCGACGCCTTCCTCGACAAGCGGACCCCGGACTGGTCGGCCCACCCGTACCACTTCTAGGCGACCGCGACGGTCCCGCCGCGGCGCGCGTCGCCGGCCGCGTCACCGTCGATGGCCACGGCGTGGACCCCGCCGAAGTAGAGGTCGCGGCGCGCCCAGTGGTTGACCGGCCGGTGCGCGGCGAGGGCGGCGCAGACCTCGGCGCCGATCGCCGGCTCGGCCTGCAGGGTGGCCCCGTCCCAGTGGACCCGCGGGGCGTCGATGGCCTCAGCCAGGCCCAGCCGCCCGTCGACGAGGTTGACGACGACCTGGGTCAGCGCGCTGCGGATGCGCTCGCTGCCGCCACTGCCGAGGGCGACGTCGGCGGCCCCGGGGCGCACGAGCAGCGAGGGCGCCATCATCGAGCCGACGCGCTCGCCGGCCGGCGCGGCGTGGAAGCCGTCGGGGTGGAGGTCGGCCTCGCCCATGATGTTGTTCGCCATGACCCCGGTGCCGGCGAGGAAGACGCCGCTGCAGCTTCCGTTGGAGGTCGTCATCGCCGCGAGGTTGCCGTCGGCGTCGGCGACGCTGACGTGGGTCGTGCCGCGGCTCGAGCGCAGACGCCCGTCGACGTGGCTGGCGGTGACCTCCTCGAGGACGCCCGCGAGGCGCTCCAGCGCGCCGACGCTGCCGAGCGGCTCGGCAGGCCCAGCGGCGTCGAGCGCGGCGAGGGCGTGCCCCACGAGTGCGCCACCGAACGACGGCGGCGGGTTCGTGACGAGCCGCGCCTCGCGGTAGGCCACCCGGGACGGCTCGCGCTCGACGACGGCGTACGCCGCGAGGTCCTCGGCGGTGAGCAGCCCACCGGCCTCGCCGACCTCCTCGGCGATGCGAGCGGCGAGGCCGGGCTCGTCGAAGCCGCGGATCTCCCCGCTGGCCACGCGGTCGAGGAACGCCGCGAGGTCGGGGTGGGCGACACGGTCGGTCGGGCCGACGAGGCGCCCGCCGGGGGCATAGCGGGCGCGGCCCTGCGCGCGCAAGGTGAAGATCGCCTCGAGCAGGCGCACGACCGCGACCTGCTCGCCGCCGAGGACGACCCCCTCGGCGGCGAGGCGCCGCGCCGGGGTGACGACCTCGGCGAGGCCGAGGCGGCCGAGGCGGCGGTGCACGTGGAGGTAGCCGGGCAGGCAGCCGGGCACGGCGATCGCCCCGGCGCCGACGTTGAAGACCTGGTCGGCGCCACCGAAGCGCACGGTGACCGGGGTGAACTCCCCGGCGTGCACCGCGCCCGGCAGGCCCCGGCCAGGCGTGTCGACGAAGAAGTCGAAGAGGACCTCCTCGCCCTCGGCAGTGCGGGCGAGCAGGAAGCCGCCACCGGCGAGGCTCGTGAGACCCGGCTCGGCGATCGCCCCAGCGAAGCCGGCGGCCACCGCGGCGTCGTAGGCGTTGCCTCCGCGCTCGAGGACCTCGGCGGCAGCCGCCGCCGTCGCAGGATGCCCGGCGGCGACGACCCCGCGCTCGAATGTCCGCTCGCCGGCCATGCCCACACCCTTTCCCCGCCCTCGTGGCGAGCGGCACGCTAGCCCATGCCCGCCCGCTGCGGGGCCACCGGGCGGCGCGGCCTCAGCCGGTGGGATCCGGTGGCAGGTCGGCGCTGCTCGTGCGGTGGCCGGGGGCGTGCGACAGCCCGCTGCGGCGCCGCGGACCCCGCCGGGGCCGCCGGCTGCCGGCCGCGCGCCGGTGCCCCGGCACGGAGGGCTCACGCCACCCACCGCGATGGCGCCGCGTCGGGCGGACCACCGAGGCCACCGCGACGGTGCGGGCGAGCACGGCGAAGGCCACCGCCGGGCGCTGGCGCGGCGCCATCGGCCGGACCGTCATGCGGTGCAGCGCGTAGACGCCGACGAGGAGGTAGGAGACCGCGAGGGTCGAGAACAGCCCGGAGGGGCCGACGAGCGACATCGCCGCCGACGCGAGCAGCGGCCCGACGATCGAACCGGCGCCGGCGGCGAGGACGAGCGTCGCGCTCGCGCCGATCATCTGCTCGCGGGTGAGCCAGTCGTTGGTGTGGGCGATCGACAGCGAGTACAGCGGCCAGGCGAGGGCGCCGAAGAGGCCTGCGGCGGCGAAGAGCCCGAGGCCCGTGGGCCCCGATATCGCGATGAGCGCGGCGACGCCCGCCGCGGCGAGGGCCGCCGCGGCGATGACGCTGCGCCGGTCGCGGCGGTCGGAGATCCGCGACAGCGGCATCTGCAGCACGACGCCGCCGAGGATGCACAGCGCCATGAACGCCGCGGTCTGCTCCACGCTGTGGCCGGTCCCCGTCGCGTAGACCGCGCCGAGGCCGATGACCGCGCTGTGGGCGAGCCCAGCGCCGGCAGCCCCGACGACGCCGAGCGGCGCAGCGGCGAGCACCGCGCGCAGCCCCATCGGACTCGGCTCGGTGATGTGTGGGGTGCTGCGCGCCCCCAGGGCGATGGGCACGAGGGCGAGGGAGATGAGGATCGAGGCGAGCAGGAAGAGCTCGATGCCACCGGGGTCGGCGGTGACGAGGAGGACCTGCCCGCCGCCGAGGCCGACCGCCGTCACGATCGCGTAGAGGCCGAGGACCCGCCCGCGGGTCTCGTTCGTCGCGAGGTCGTTGAGCCAGCTCTCGACGACGACGTAGAGCCCGGCGACCGCGAGCCCGGTGAGCGCCCGCACGAGCGACCAGCTCACCGGGTGGATCGTGAGCAGGTGGACGAGGACCGAGGCGGAGGCCAGGGAGGCCAGCGCGGCGAAGACGCGCACGTGGCCGACCGCGCGCACGACCGACGGGCCCCACCAGGTGCCCGCGACGAAGCCGGCGTAGTAGCTCGCGGCGATGAGGCCGAGCGCAGCATCGCTGAAGGACTCGAGGCTGCCGCGCAGGCTGATGAGGCTGCCCTGCAGACCGCCCGAGAGCATCATGAGCAGCAGCCCGGCGAAGACGACCCCGGCGCCGGCTACGGGCAGGGGACGACGGTGGGTCGTGGGCACGAGGGGGAGGGACATGGGGCGCCTCGCGAGGGGGGACGAGTCCGACGCGCGGGGCCGGGGCCTCGCGCTGCGGCGGGAGGTGGTCGGGATGGGCCCTGAGCGGGCGTGTCCGCTGCCGTGGGGGCGGTGCCCGGGCAGCGTAGGTCCCACGTCGGCCCCACCGTGGGCGCACTTGACCTGCCCCCTGGTGTCCCCCCGGCCGGGCCCGCGGCGCCCGCCGCCAGCGCTGGCGCGACGGTGTGCCCGATGCGCCAGGCGGGGAAGGCTCGCGGCGTGCGTCCGACGCTCGTGATCCTGCTGGTCGTGGCGGTGCTGCTCGCGCTCGCCTGGGGTGGGCAGCGCCGGCTCATCTACCTGCCGATGCCCGCTGACGTCCCCCCGATCGACGAGGCACTTCCGGGGGCCCGCGAGCTCACCCTGGCCACCGACGACGGCCTCGACCTCGACGCGTGGCTCGCGCCCCCCACCGACGACGACCTCGGCGTCGGCGTGCTCGTCGCCAACGGCAATGCCGGGCACCGCGGGCTGCGCGCGCCCCTGGCCGAGGCCCTGCGCGAGCGCGGGCTCACCGTCCTGCTCTTCGACTACCGCGGCTACGCGGCCAACCCCGGGCGGCCGAGCGAGGAGGGCCTGCTCGCCGACGCCCGCGCGGCGCGCGCGGCGCTGCTCGAGGCCACCGACCTCGAGGCCGACGCGCTCCTCTACTACGGCGAGTCGATCGGCACCGGGGTCGTCACCGCCCTGGCGACCGAGGCGCCCCCGGGCGGGCTCGTGCTGCGCTCGCCGTTCCCCGAGCTCGCCGACGTCGGCCGGCGGCACTACCCGTTCCTGCCCGTGCGCACCCTGCTGCGCGACCGCTACCCGCTCGCCGAGCAGCTCGCCGGCATCGAGGTGCCGGTCACCGTCGTCTACGGCGAGGACGACCGCATCGTGCCGCCCGAGCTCAGCCGGCAGGCCGCAGCAGCCGCGCCCGACCTCCACGACGTCGTCGCGGTGCCCGGCGGGCACAACGACCGCGCGCTGCTCGACGGCGAGGCGCTCGTCGACGCCGTCGAGCGCCTCGCCGTCGCGATCGCCCCGCCCACCGGCGAACGCCCCTGAGCGCGCCGCCCGGGTCGCGGAGCCGCGCGGGTTCGTGGCCTCACCGCGGCCCGCGCACGACCGCCACGGCGATGCCGTCGTGGCGCTTGCGCCCGACGATCTGGAGGAACGCCGTCTCGAGGCGGGGGTCGCCAGCGAGGGCGGCGTTGAAGCGCCGGATGCCCTCGACGTCCTCGTCGCGGGTGGGCAGGGCGACGCGCCCACCGCGCACGACGTTGTCGGCGACGAGGACCGCGCCGGGTCGGGTCAGCCGCAGCGACGCCTCGAGGTACTCGGGGTAGGAGGCCTTGTCGGCGTCGATGAAGACGAGGTCGAACGGTCCGGCGGGATCGCCCTCGAGCGCCTCCATGAGCGCGAGCGCCCGGCCGACGCGCACCTCGACGCGCTCGGCGAGGCCGGCGTCGGCGAGGTTGGCACGGGCCACCGCGGCGTGGGCGGGGTCGAGCTCGAGGGTGACGAGCCGGCCGTCGGCGGGCAGGGCGCGCGCGAGGCAGATCGCGCTGTAGCCGCCGAGGGTGCCGACCTCGAGGACCCGGCGCGCGCGGCAGGCCGCGACGAGCACCGCGAGCAGCCGACCCACCCCCGGAGCGATCTGGATGCGCGGCAGGCCCGCGGCGTGCGAGCGCTCGAGGGCGGCCTCGAGGTCGGGGTCGTCGTCGCCGAAGAGCCCCTCGAGGTAGGCGTCGACGTCGCCGTAGCCCAGCACCGCCACCGTGACCACCTCCGGGCGCCGTGCCCGCATCCGGAGGGTACCCAGGCGCGGCGCCGGCCCCCCACCGGGCCTGCACCGCGCTGCCCGCCCCGACGTCGGCGAGCTCAGTCCTCGGCGAGCTCGGCGAGGTCGGTGATCGTCCGCACCGCGCCGTCCTCGTAGAGGGTGAGCTCGGCACGGCGGGCGGCGAGGTCGATGCGCGCCTCGATCGAGGCCTGCGGGGCGATCCAGCGCAGCGTGAGCGCGTCGGGCTCGTCGGGGCCGAGCTCGAAGCGGCCGGCGAAGGCGGGATGGCGGTTGCGCAGGCGCACGAGCCCGAGGAGCCGCTCGACGACCGGCGTCGCGAGGGCGGCCTCGACCTCCTCGCGGGAGTAGCGGTGCCGGTTGATGTCGCGCCCGACGCCGGTGGCCGCGAGCAGCTCCATGTCGTTGCGCCCGGCGAGCAGCCCGACGTAGTAGATCTGCGGCACCCCGGGGGCCAGCAGCTGGATGAGCCTGGCGAGGAGGTAGGCGTCGTCGTCGGCGCCGAGGGCGTCGTAGTACGTCGTGTTGACCTGGTAGAGGTCGACGTTGGACGCCGCCGCGCCGGTGGCCTCGCGGCTCTGCCCTCCGGTGTGCTCGTGGATGCGCTCGACGAGCGCGTCGATGGCGTCCTCGCCGAGCAGCCCCGGCCGGCTGCGGTCGGTGGGGTCGGGCCCGACGTCGAGGACCCCGATGCCGTCGTGGGTGTCGAGGACGGTCACGGCGTTGGCGGGACGGACCTCGAGCCAGTGACGCAGCGGGCCGGCGTCTGCGGTGAACAGGGCGTGGAGGACGAGCGGGGCGAGGCCGAAGTCGTAGACCCAGTCGACCTCGGCGGCGATGGCGATCTGCTGCTCGTAGTGCGCGTGCACCTCGACGAGCGTCTCGATGCCGCGCTCGCGCGCCCACCCGCGCAGCTGGGCGATGAACGCGAAGGTCTCGGGCGTCATGAAGCACGACGTGCCCGGGGTCTTGACCGCGTAGCCGACCGCGTCGAGCCGAGTGACGCGCACGCCGGCGGCGGCGAAGCGGTCGAGGATCGACCGCAGGTACTCCTGGGCGCGCGGGTGGCTGACGTCGAGGTCCATCTGGCGCTCGGTGAACGTCGCCCACATGATCCGCCGGCTGCGGTCGCCGAAGGTGACGTCGGCCAGCGGCAGGCCGGGCCGCGGCCGGTACAGCCGCAGGAGGTCGGCCTCGGTGGCCCCGTCGGGGAAGACGTCGGCGAAGGTGAGGAACATCCCCGCCCACGGGCTCTCGGCGCCGCGGGCGAGCACGTCACGGAACTCCGGCGAGGCGTTGCTGACGTGGTTGACGATGAGGTCGACCATGACCTCGGCGCGGCGGCTCAGCGCCGCGACGTCGTCCCAGGAGCCCATCCTCGGGTCGACCGCGGTGTGGTCGGTGGGGTCGAAGCCGGCATCCGAGCCGTCGATGGGCGTGAAGAACGGCAGGACGTGGAGGCCGCCGAAGAGCCCGTCGAGCGGCCCGTCGAGGAGCTCGGCGAGCCCGGCGAGCGAGCCTCCGAGGCGGTCGGCGTAGGCGATGAGCTGCGTGGCGTTGCGCATGACGCCCTCCTCACCGTCAGGGTAGTCCCCCCATGGCCGCCTGGGGACCCTACGCTGGGGTGCGCGTCCGACGAGAGGAGGGTGGCGATGGCCGCCGGGTCCGCCCAAGGTCCGCCCGGCCGCGGGTCCTCCGCGGACGGGCCCGCCCACGGCCTGCCGCACGAGGGCTGGGTCGAGGACCGCGCCCTCGGCGAGGCCCGCAGCGGCCCCGAGCAGCCCCACGTGAGCCCGCCGCTCGCGCGGCGCCTGCGCGAGGCCGGCCTGCCCTGGAGCCCCGCCAACGGGGACCGCTTCGTCATCCCCGACCGCGAACTCGACGAGCACGTCTTCCTCGTCAGCCCCATGAGCGTCGAGGTCCGCGAGAGCCCGAGCGGGCTCCTGCTGACCTTCAACGGCGCGGTCGAGTGGGCCCTCGACGCGATCGTCGTCGGCGAGGCGGTGTGGCTGCCCAGCGAGGGCCAGGCCCGCGACCGCCTCGGCACCGCCTTCGCGGGGCTCGAGGCCCGCGACGACGGGCACCGCTGCACGGTCGCCACCGGCGCCGGGCGTGCCTGCTTCGAGGCCACCGAGCCCGCCGACGCCTACGCCCTCGCGCTCCTGCACCTCCTCGAGTCGCGCCACCACTGAGGGCCGGGCGGCCGGCGCCGCCGAGCGCCGGGCCGCCGGGACGCCGAGCGCCGAGCAGCCGAGCCGCCGGCGCCGCCGAGCACGGGGCGGCCGGGCCGCCGGGACGCCGAGCGCCGGGCCGCCGGGACGCGCTCACGGCGAGCCGGTGACCCCGTCGTCGAAGGGGCTGCGCCCGGGGTCGCCGGCGTCGGGCACCCGCTCGTGGGCCGGGTTGGCGAGGCAGATCCGGTCGAGCGGCAGGAGGCGGTCGTCGGCGTAGAGCGCCCGCGCGAGCCCGTAGGCCATGACGAGCATGATGACGCTGAAGGGCAGGGCCGTCGTGATCGCCGCGGTCTGCAGCGCCTGCAGGCCTCCCGCACCGGTGAGCAGCAGCACCGCGGCGATCGCGCCCTCGAGCACCGCCCAGAACGCGCGCTGGATCTTCGGCGGGTCGGTGTTGCCGCCCGAGGTGAGGAGGTCGATGACGAGCGAGGCCGAGTCCGAGGAGGTCACGAAGTAGATCGAGACGAGCAGGATCGCGAGCACCGTCGTGATCTCGCTCAGCGGCAGCTGCCCGAGCAGGCCGAAGAGGGCGATCGCCGGGTCCTCGGCGACCTGCGCCGAGAGGGCGCCGTCGGTGGCGGCGTCGACGCTGAAGGCGGTGTTGCCGAAGACCGCCATCCACACGAACGTCAGCCCTGCGGGCACGAGCAGCACCCCGAAGACGAACTCGCGGATCGTCCGCCCCCTCGAGACCCGCGCGATGAAGAGCCCGACGAAGGGCGACCAGGCGATCCACCAGCCCCAGTAGAAGATCGTCCACGCCGCCTGCCAGGAGCCGTCGCCGGCGGCGTCGGTCCACAGCGTCGTCTCGGGCAGCGTCTGGACGTAGACGCCGATCTGCTGGACGAAGGCCGAGAGCACCCCGAGGGTCGGTCCCGCGAGCAGGACGAAGACCATGAGCAGCATCGCGATGACGAGGTTGGCCACCGACAGCCGCAGGATGCCCTTGTCGAGCCCGGCCATGAGCGAGGCGATCGCCGCGAGGGTGATGACCGCGACGATCGACAGCTGCACGGTCGTGGACTGCTCGAGCAGCCCGAGGTCGGCGAGCCCGGCGTTGACCTGGAGCACCCCGAGGCCGAGCGAGGTCGCGACGCCGAACATCGTGCCGAAGACCGCGAAGGTGTCGACGGCGTCGCCCCAGCGGCCGTAGATGCGGTCGCCGAGCAGGGGGTACAGCGCGCTGCGGGTCGACAGCGGCAACCCGTGGCGGTAGGAGAAGTACGCGAGGGAGAGCCCGACGAGGACGTAGACGCCCCAGGCGTGCACGCCCCAATGGAAGAACGTGAAGCGCATCGCCTCGACGCGCGCCTCGACGGTGCCGGCCTCGGCCATCGGCGGGTTGGCGAGGTGCGACAGCGGCTCGGCGACCGCCCAGAAGACGAGCCCGATGCCCATCCCCGCAGTGAAGAGCATCGCGAACCACGTGAGGTAGCGGTACTCCGGCTGCCCGTGCTGCTCGCCGAGGCGGATGCGACCGAAGCGGCTGGCCCCGAGCCAGACGATGAAGAGGAGGAAGCCGGCCACGGCGAGGACGTAGTACCAGCCGAGGTACTCGGCGATGCCCGCCTGCAGCGTCTCGACGGCGCGCGCGACCGCATCGGTCGCGGCGACCCCGGTGATGAGGAAGACGACGATGACGAGCACGGACACGCCGAACACGACGGGGTTGGTCTCGAGACGGGGCATCGCCCTCTCCCTCCTCGGGGGCACCGGCGACCCCCGAGTGTGCAGGTCCACGTCGGCGCGGGCCACTCCCGGCGGTGGGCCAGCGCGCCGGCCTGCTCCCCTGGCCGGTCGGGAGGTTTGCATCCAGATACCCGGGGGGGTATCTTGCCGTCGACCTCGACGACACCGACCGACCGACCATCCGCCAGACGAGGAGATCCAGCGACGATGCAAGACCTCATCACGCCGACCCCGCCGCAGACCGAGACGCGCCCGCTCGCCAACCGCCTCATCGCGACGTTCTTCGGCGTTGCCGTGCTCGGCTGGGGCGCGAGCGCGATCCTCACCACGATCCACTTGTGGGTGCTGCCGATCCCCGAGGGCATCGACCCGCAGGGTCCGATCGCCGTGCTCATGAGCCCGTGGGCCTACGTCGGGCCGATCCCGCTCGCCCTCATCGGCGCGGTCTACTACATCGGGATGATGGCCGCGGCCGCGTTGTGGCTGTACACGAAGAGCCCGCTGCTGGAGAAGCTGCTGCTGCCGGTCACCGCGAGTGGCGTGGCCTTCTCGGCCTACTTCGTCTACCTCCAGCTCGTGCCGATCGGCGAGATCTGCCCGTTCTGCATGGTCTCCGCCGCCGCGACGACGACGCTCTTCCTCCTCGAGGTCGCGGTGAAGCGGGTCGGCGGCGCGGTCACCGCCCCGCCGGTCAACCCCGCGATCGCCTGGCCGGTGATGGTCGCCGCCCCGCTGCTCATGGCCCTCGCGGCGATGTTCTCCCTCACCGTGCTGCCGCTGCCCGGCCAGTAGCGCCGGCACTGCCCCGCGCCACACACGGCGCGCAGGACTCGGCACCGCCCATCGACGGCCCCGGCCCCCGGCCGGGGCCGTTCGCCTGTCGCGACGTAGGCTCCCCCACGCCCCCGATCCACCCGGCCGACCGATCGGAGCGCGCCGCCCGTGCTGTCGGACCTCACCGCCCTCGAGCTCGCGGTCACCCTCGTGAGCGTCGTCGCCGGCGCCCTCGTGCAGGGCACGATCGGCATCGGCTTCGGCATCGTCGTCGTGCCGGTCCTCGCGCTCGTCGCGCCGGCGGCGCTGCCGGCGGTGCCCCTCGTCATCGCCATGCCGCTCGTCGCGCTCATCTCCTACCGGGAGCGTCATGCCGTCGACCGCCGCGGACTGCCGCGCCTGCTCGTCGGCCGCGTCCTCGGCACCGCCGCGGCGGTGGGCCTGCTCGTCGCGCTCTCCGACGCCGCGCTCGAGATGCTCTTCGGCCTCGTCGTCCTCGCCGTCGTCGCCCTGAGCCTGCTGCGCGCCGAGGTGCGCCCGACGCCCACGGCGCAGCTCCTCGCCGGGACCGCCTCGGGGCTCTTCGCCACGACCGCGGCGATCGGCGGGCCACCGGCTGCGCTGCTCTACCAGAGCCGGCCCGGGCCCGAGGTCCGCGCGACGCTCAGCCTGCTCTTCCTCCTCGGCGGGCTCATCAGCCTCGCCGGGCTCGTGCTCGCTGGCCGGCTCTCGCTGGCCCACCTCGGCCTCGCCGCCCTCCTCGCCCCCGCCATGGTCGCCGGCTTCGCGCTGAGCCGGCCGCTCGGGCGACGCGTGGACACCGGTTGGCTGCGTCCCGGGGTCCTGCTCTTCGCCGGCGCGGCAGGCGTGCTCGCCGTCGTGCGGGGCCTCACCGGCTGAGCGCGGCTTGCCCGCGACGGGATCGCGTCCGAGCATGGCCTCCCCCACCGCCGGAGGAGCCGTGGCCCCGACCCCCGCGCAGCAGCGCCGCGCCCGCGTCGCCCCCTACCTCGCCGCGCCCGGCGGCGCGGTCCTCGCGGTGAGCCTCGCGATCGGGCTGTCGGGGCTCGTCGTCGCCGTCGATGGCGGGATCGACGGCCGCGGGCTCGCCGCGGTCCCGCTCACGATGGCCGCGAGCGCGGCGATCACCGCCTTCGTCGCCTACCCCCTCGGGATGCCGGCCATCGCCGCCGTCGAGTCGCTGCTGCGGCGCACCGCCGGCCGCGCCGACCGCCTGCGCTACCCCGTCTACGCGCTCGCGGGCACCGCGCCCGCGGCGCTGCTCAGCATGACGAGCGCCGCCGAGCCCGAGCGGGTCCTGCCGATCGCCCTGCTCGGCAGCGGCGCGGCGGTCGTCGCGGCGCTCACCCTGCAGCTCGCGCGACGGCGACCGGTGCTCGGCGCGCGACTCGCGGTCGGCGTCCCCGTCGCGCTCCTCGTCGCCGTGCTCGCCATCGAGGCCGCCACGTAGCCGCCGGACGCGCGGGGCGCCTGGCACCTCACGTGAAGAGGTTCACCGCCGGGATGAGCACGATGAGGAAGAGCACCGTCATGAGGCCCCCCGAGCGCAGGTAGTCCTTCACGCGGTAGCCACCCGGGCCCATGAGCAGGGCGTTGACCTGGTGGGTCGGCAGGAGGAAGGCGTTCGACACCCCGATCGCGACGATGAGGCCGAACTGCGCGGGGTCGGCACCCGCGCCGACGGCGACGTTGGCGGCGAGCGGGACGAGCAGCACCGTCGCGCCGACGTTGGAGACCACGAGGGTGAAGACCGTCGCGAGGACGGCGATCGCGAGCTGCAGGCCCCACAGCGGGAAGTCGCCGGCGAAGGCGAGGACGCCCTCGGCGATCCAGGCCGCGGTCCCGGAGTCCTCGACGGCCTGGCCGAGGGGGATGAGCGAGGCGAGGAGGAAGACGGTCTTCCACGACACCGCGCGGTAGGCCTCGTCGGGCGTGAGCACGCCGCTCAGCAGGATGCCGACCGCCCCGGTGAGCAGCGCGATCGACAGCTGGAGGTCGGTGAAGATCACGAGCGTGAGCGCGATCGCGAACGAGGCGAGCGCGAACGGCAGCTTCGCGCTGCGCGGGCGCTCGGCGGGGTGGTCGGTGAGCACGACGAAGGACGGGTCGGCGTCGACCTCGGCGAGGCGGTCCCAGGTCGACAGCAGGACGAGGACGTCGCCGCCGGCGAGCCGGCGCTCGCGCAGCCCCTCGGTGAGGACCTCCTCGCCCCGGCGGATCGCGACGACGCTGACCCCGAGGCGCTTGCGCATCCGCAGCTCGCGCAGCACGCGTCCCGCCGCCGGGGAGCCCGGGCGCACGACGGCCTCGGCCACTCCGGCGTGGGCGTCGTCGCCGAGCACCGAGAGCTCCCCCGCCTCGTCCTCCTCGCGCAGGCCGTGCTCGGTGACGAAGCGCTCGACTGCGGCGTCGTCGCCGACGAGGCCGAGGCGCGAGCCCGCCCGCAGCCGCAGCTCGCGCGCGGGGGCAACGGTCAGGCCCTCGTCGTCCTCGACGGCGACGACGACGACCCCGCCGGAGGACGCCTCGATGGACTCGAGGTCACGGCCGTCGAGCGGGCTGCCGGAGGGCAGGCGCACCGGGCGCACCCGGCTGTCGATGTCGGCGGCGTCGGCCACCTCGGCGATGACGGCCTCGGCGGTGCCGCGGGGCAGGAAGCGCGCCCCCACCGTCGAGAAGAACGCGATGCCGACGAGCAGGAGCGTGAGCCCGATCGGGGTCGGGGCGAAGAGCCCGAGCGGCTCGATCTCGACATCGAGGCTCGTCGCCGAGGCGTCGAGGAGGTCGTTGAGGAGGATGAGCGGGCCCGAGGCCACGAGGGTCAGGGTGCCACCGAGGATCGCGGCGAAGCCCATCGGCATGAGCAGCCGGGAGGGCTGGATGCCGGTGCGCTCCCCCACGCGCTCGACGACGGGCAGGAACAGGGCGGCGGCGCCGATGTTCTGCATGAACGCGCTGATGCCGCCGACGGCGAGCGAGATGAGCGCGCGCAGGCGCCGCTCGGTCTCGCCCCCGATGCGCAGGATCCCCCGCGCCACCGCGCGCATCGCCCCCGTGCGGTCGAGCCCGGCGCCGAGGATCATCACGGCGATGATCGAGATCACCGCGTTCGAGGCGAAGCCCGCGAAGACGTCGTCGGCCGGGACGAGCCCGAGCAGGCCGATCGCGAGCATGATCCCGATCGCCGCGACGTCGATCCGGACGATCTCGGTGACGAAGAGGAGGATGGCCCCGGCGAGCACGACGAGCACCACGATCATGTCGGTGGTGAGGGGCTCCACGGCGTCTCCCTTCGGCGCAGGCGGGGGCACCACCATCGATCGGTACCCCCATGGGTACCGCGAACAGCCTAGCCGCTCGCGCGGGCGCGCCCAACCGCGCTCGCGGCGCTCACCGCGGCGGACGATCGGCCCGCCGCGCCATGGCCGCAGGTCACCTCCGCGGATGACCGCTGTCGCCGGGACGCCGCCGACCTCTAGCATCGGTGGCGGTCGTCCGACGATCGAGGAGCCCGACCATGGCCCGCAGTCTCTACCTCGCCTCGCTCGAGCCCGCCGGCGGCAAGTCCGTCGTGACGCTCGGCCTCATGGAGCTGCTGTCCCGGCGCCTCGACCGCGTCGGCTACTTCCGCCCCGTCATCCCCGACGCCGACGACCTCGACCACCGCATCGAGCTCGTGCGTCGGCGCTACCAGCTCGACGTCGCCTACGAGGACTCCTACGCCTACACCGCCCAGGAGGTCGCCGACCTCCAGGCGCGTGGGCGCTCCGAGGACGTCTTCAAGGGGATCCTCGAGGCCTACCGCCAGCTCGAGCGCGAGCACGACTTCGTGCTCTGCGACGGCACCGACTACACCGGGGTGGCCTCGGCCCTCGAGTTCGACTTCAACGCCGAGGTCGCCAACCACCTCGCCACGCCCGTCGTCGCCCTCGTCAACGGCTCAGGCAAGGACGGCGGCGAGATCGTCGACGCCGTACGCCTGGCGCGCGAGTCCCTCGAGAGCCAGGGCTGCACCCTCGCGGTCACCGTCGTCAACCGCGTCGCGCCCGAGGACCGCGACGACTGTGCCCGCGCGCTCGTCGAGGACCTGCCCGAGCACGAGCCGATCTACGTGCTGCCCGAGGTCGATCAGCTCGCGATGCCGACCGTCGGCGAGATCGTCGACGCGCTCGACGGCAAGCACCTCCAGGGCGAGGTCGAGGACTTCTCCCGCGTGGTGACCGGCTACAAGATCGCCGCGATGACCCTGCCCAACGTCCTCGACCACATCCACGACGGCGCGCTCATGCTCGTGCCGGGTGACCGCGCCGATGTCATCGTCGGCGCGCTCACGACGTCGCTGTCGTCGAGCTACCCCAACCTCTCCGCCCTCGTGCTCACCGGCGGGCTCGACCCCGACCCCCGCGTGCTGCGCCTCGTCGAGGGCCTCGGCGGACCGACGACGACCCCGCTGTTCGCCGTCGACGAGGACACCTACGCCACCGCCCACGCGGTCGGCGAGGTGCGCGCGGTCATCCGCCCGGAGAACGAGCAGAAGATCGCCACCGCGCTCGGCGTCTTCGAGGCCCACGTCGACACCGTCGAGCTCGAGGCCCGCATCGAGGTGGCGCGCTCCGAGCGCGTCACGCCGCTGATGTTCGAGTACGAGCTCATCGAGCGCGCGCGCTCCGAGCGCAAGCGCATCGTCCTGCCCGAGGGCGACGACGACCGCATCCTGCGGGCGGCCAACCTCCTGCTGCGGCGCAACGTCTGCGACCTCGTCCTGCTCGGCGACGCCGAGGAGGTGCGCGCACGCGCCGCAGCGCTGCGCCTCGACCTCGGCGACACCACGATCGTCGACCCGGTGACCTCGCAGGACCGCGAGCGCTTCATCGAGCGCTACCTCGAGCTGCGCGCCCACAAGGGCATCAGCCGTGACCTCGCCGAGGAGGTCATGGCCGATGTGAGCTACTTCGGCACAATGATGGTCAAGGAGGGCGTCGTCGACGGGATGGTGTCCGGCGCGGCCCATTCCACGGGCCACACGATCCGCCCGGCCTTCGAGTTCATCCGCACGAAGCCCGACGTCTCGATCGTCTCGAGCGTCTTCTTCATGGCGCTGCCCGACCGCGTCCTCGTCTACGGCGACTGCGCGGTCAACCCCAACCCCGACGCCGGCCAGCTCGCCGACATCGCGCTGTCGAGCGCGGAGACGGCCGCGTCCTTCGGCGTCGACCCGCGCGTGGCGATGCTGTCGTACTCCACGGGCGAGTCGGGTCAGGGCGCCGACGTCGAGAAGGTCCGCGAGGCCACCGCCCTGGCCCGCGAGCGCCGTCCCGAGCTCATGATCGACGGGCCGATCCAGTACGACGCCGCCGTCGACGTCAGCGTCGCGGCGACGAAGATGCCGGGCAGCGACGTGGCCGGGCACGCGACGGTCTTCATCTTCCCCGACCTCAACACCGGCAACAACACCTACAAGGCCGTCCAGCGCTCCGCGGGAGCGGTGGCGATCGGACCGGTGCTCCAGGGACTCAACAAGCCCGTCAACGACCTCTCCCGCGGCTGCACCGTCAACGACATCGTCAACACCGTGGCGATCACCGCGGTCCAGGCACAGGAGGCATGAGCGTGGAGGTCCTCGTCCTCAACTCCGGCAGCTCGTCGCTCAAGCACCAGCTCTTCGACATGACCGACGGGCGGGTGCTCGCCTCCGGACTCGTCGAGCGCATCGGCGAGGCCGAGAGCCGGGTCGTGTCGCGCACCCCCGGCGCCGACGGCGCGCTCGTCGAGCACACCGAGACCGTCGCGGTCGCCGACCACGGCGCGGCGCTCGAGCGCATCGTCGCCGCGCTCGCCGACGCGGGCCTCGGGCGCGACCTCGCGGGCATCGGCCACCGCGTCGTCCACGGCGGCGAGCGCTTCGTCGCCCCGACGCTCATCGACGCCGACGTCATCGCCGGCATCCGCGACCAGGTGCCCCTCGCGCCGCTGCACAACCCCGCGAACCTCGCGGGCATCGAGGACGCGCTGGCGCTGCGTCCCGACGTGCCCCAGGTCGCGGTCTTCGACACCGCGTTCCACCGCACGCTGCCCGAGCACGCCTACCGTTACGCGATCCCGACGACGTACTACGAGGAGCACGGCGTCCGCCGCTACGGCTTCCACGGCACGAGCCACGCGTTCGTCGCCAAGCGCGCCGCGGACCACCTCGGGCGCGACCTCGACACGACGAACCTCATCACCGCCCACCTCGGCAACGGGGCGAGCATCACCGCGATCGAGGCCGGCCGCAGCGTCGACACCTCGATGGGCCTCACCCCGCTGGAGGGCCTCGTCATGGGCACCCGCTCGGGCGACCTCGACCCCGCGGTGATCTTCCATCTCGAGCGCGTCGCGGGCCTCGACTCCGACGCCGTCGACACGGTGCTCAACAAGCAGTCGGGCCTCAAGGGCCTCTGCGGCGACAACGACCTGCGCACCGTCGAGGAGCGGGCGGCCGCCGGTGACGCCGAGGCCACGCTCGCCCTCGAGCTCTACGCCTACCGCATCCGCAAGTACGTGGGCGCCTACACCGCGGTGCTCGGCCGCGTCGACGCGCTCGTGTTCACCGCGGGGGTGGGCGAGAACTCCCCCGTCGTGCGCGGCATGGTCGTCGACGGGCTCACGGGGCTCGGCTACGGCCTCGACGCCACGGTGAACGACCAGCGCGCCGAGGGGCGCCTGCTCGACGTCACCGGTGCGGGGGCCGCGGTGCGCACCCTCGTCGTGCCCACCGACGAGGAGCTCGAGATCGCCGAGCAGACCCTCGCCTGCGTGCAGCAGGGCTGATCCCCCGGCGCGCACCCGGGGACCGGCCCCGTGCAGACGCTCCCACGGTCGGTTAGAGTGATGGGCACAGACACCCGGTCGGGGTGTCAGGTTTCAGTATGAGGAGCTACCCGGCCGGTCGTGTCAATGCGAGAGGAACTGCAATGCCTGAGGGAACCGTGAAGTGGTTCAACGCCGACAAGGGGTATGGGTTCATCACCCCGGAGGGCGGCGGAGACGACCTCTTCGTACACTTCTCTGCGATCCAGATGACCGGCTACAAGAGCCTCGATGAGGGGCAGCGCGTCTCCTACACCGAGACGCAGGGTCAGAAGGGACCGCAGGCAAGCGACGTCACGCCGGTCTAACGGCGCGCACCGGCACCGCCGGTGCATCACGATCTCTCGGGCGTGATTGCGACCGTAAGAGATCCTCGGAGCCCCGCCCCTCGGCGGGGCTTCGTCATGTCCGGCCCTCGTCAAGCCGAGCCCTCGTCGGCGCCCGGCCCTCGACGGGGGCTTCGTCATGGCGGGCCCTCGTCGGCGTCCGGCCCCCATCGGCGTCCGGCCCTCGTCGGCGCCTCATCGGGCCACCGGGTCCGTCGACCGGCGCGTCCGGCGCCTCGCTCCTCCTCCGGCGGGGGGACCATCCAGCCCTGCTCGGGGGACGTTGGACCCCCTGTGAGAGCGCCGGCTGGACTCTTGCGCACACCGCCGTCATGCGCATCCTAGGGGCGCAGGGCGTAGCCCGGCGTGCCGTCCCGGGGTGAGGAGGAGCCCGATCATGACCGCACCGACGGTCTTCGTGGTGTACGCGAGCCGCTCCGGTGGGACCGCGGGCATCGCCGAGCAGATCGCCCAGCACCTCGAGGAGGCCGGGGCCACGGTCGTGCTGAGCAACGCCGAGAGCGCGCTGCCACCCGACCGCGCCGACGCCGTCGTGCTCGGCTCGTCGGTCTACATGGGCCGCTGGGACGGCGACGCGCGCCGGTGGGCGAAGAACAACCGCGACGCTCTCCACGAACTGCCGGTCTGGCTGTTCTCCAGCGGCCCCCTCGACGAGACCGCGACGAAGGGCGAGGCCGAGGCCCCACCGGGCGGGGAGCGCATCGCGAGCCTGGTCGAGGCCAAGGAGCACATGGTCTTCGGTGGGCGCCTCACCGAGGACTCCGGGGGCTTCGTCGCGCGCAAGCTCATCGAGCAGGGACGCTCCGGTGACTACCGCGATCCCGGGCAGATCCGCGAGTGGGCGGGCAAGATCGCCGCAGAGCTGGGCCTGACCTGACCGACCGCGCGTGACGGACGGCATGGGGGCGGGCACCGCGCGGGTCGGCCGGCGAGCACGCCCGCAACGCCCCGCGCGGGTCGGCCGACGAGCATCCCCGCAACGCCCCGCGCGGTCCTGTGGACAGCCGGTCTCGCGCCATGGCTGCTGCCCTAGCGTGCGGCCATGGCCTCTGCTCGCACGGTACGCGCCGAGCCGGCGCGACTCGACCGCGTCGCCGCCGACTGTGCGCTGCCGCTCGCGCGCCTGCGCACCGCCGTGGAGGGCTACCGCGGCGACCTCGCCGGCTACCGCGCCGGCGACCCCTGCCTGGCCCCGCCGCCGGACCGCGGGGCCGACCTCGAGGAGGCGGCGGCAGGGCTCGAGCGCAGCGTCACGGGGCTCGTCGAGGCCGCCGAGGCGTTTGCCCGCGCCGAGTCGGGTCTGCCGCCCGCGGGCGCCGGACCCCCGGGCGGAGCCGCCGAGCGGGTCGTCGCAGGAGCCGAGCTGGGGGTGGGAGGACTCGACGTCGCGAGCCAACTGACCGCTGCGCGGCTCACCGAGGATCATGCCGGACCGACCTGGCGCCGCCGCGACGGCATGGCCACCAGCGACCACGGCCGACGCAGCGCCGCCGCCGCGAGCCGCGCCCTGCCCTGGGCGGCGCGGGCAACCGGCACCGGCACCCTGCTCCTGCCCGGCATCGAGCAGGCCGCACGGGACGCCCAGGACCCGACGCTGAGCGGCGGCGTGCGGACCGCGCGCGCCGGCGCGGCGGTCACCCTCGAGGGCGGGCTCGGCCTCGCCGGCGGCGCGGCAGGCGCGAAGCTCGGGGTGGCCGGCACGGCGAAGGCCGGCGCGGCGCTCGGCTCGGTCGTGCCCGGTCTCGGCACCGTCGTCGGCGGCATCGTCGGCGCAGCGCTCGGCGGCATCGCGCTCGGCGCGGCCGGCCGCAGGCTGCGGGAGTCCGGCAGCGGCCTCGTCGACGCGACTGGCCGGCGGCTCGAACGGGCGTCGCCGCCGCGGGGCTCGGCGTCGGTCCGCCGGGACGACGAGGCGGCGCCGGCGCGGGCCCGCCGGCGCGGGGGCCGGCGGGGCTGAGCGCCCTCAGGCGTCCTCGTCGGGCAGGTGCCACGTCGTGGCGTCACGCCCATCGCGGATCTCGACGCCGAGCGCGGTGAGCCGGTCGCGCAACCGGTCGGCCTCGTCGTAGCGACCGGCGGCGCGCGCCTCGGTGCGCACGGCGAGGAGGAGCTCGAGGTAGGGGCCGAGGACCTCGCGCGGATCGCGGGCCCCCTCGCGGGCGAGCTCACCGAGTTCGACGACCATCGCCCGCAAGGCCCGGCGGGCGCGGTCGGCGTCGTCGCTCTCGAGCATGTCGGTGGCCCAGGCGGCGATGGCCCCTTCGAGCTCGAGGATCGCGGTGACGCAGCCGTCGACCTCCGACGCGGCGAGCGCCCGGTCGAACGCCGCCCGGGCTGCCTCGGCCTCCGCGCGCAACGACAGCTGCGCCGCCGGACCAGCGTCGGGCTCGTGCCCGCTCCCCGCCCGGTCGTCTCGCACCTCATCCTGCGCGTCGGGCACGTCCGGCGCCGGCTCGGGCGCGGGACCGGCCCGGCGGCGCGCTGCCGCGAGCGCCGGCCCTGCCGCCCCGTCGTCGCGGCCGGCGAGCAGCGCCGCGAGGTCGTCGACGCCGACCTCCTGCCCGGCGGCGAAGGCATGTTGGAGGCCCCGGCGCCGGGCGGTGACGGTCCCGGCGCCGCGCACCCGCGCGACGCCGGCGTCGAGGTCAATGACCAGGGCGGTGTGCTCGTCGACGCCGAGCACGCCGATCTCGTCTGGCAGGGTCGACTCGAGGCGGGTCAGCCGCGTCTCCCCGAGGTAGCAGTAGCGGGTGTCGTGGGTGCCGCCCTCGGCGTTGTCGAAGTGCGGGACGACCGCAGCGCGGATGCCGGTGAGGGGGCCGAGGAGGTCGAGACCCTCGACCCATGCCGGCTCGAGCCCGGCCTTGTAGATCTCGTAGACCGGCACGGCGTGGGTGCCGACGGTGACCGCTGCGGCGCTGCCGGCGACGACCGCGCCGCCGCGCTCGGCGACCGCGGCGAGCGCGTCGGGCACCGGCGTGCCGAGCCATTGGCGCAGGGCGTAGGTCGGACTGCCGGGCCCCGCGAAGGCCCAGCGCGCCCGCTCGAGCAGGGCGAGGGCGGCCTCCCGCTCGGCGACGGGCGCGTCGGCCCGGCGCCACCGGGCGACCTCGAGCTCGCGACCCACGGTCTGGGAGAAGTACGCGCGGGTGCGGGCGGTGAGGTCGTCGACGTTCATCTGGAAGGCGAAGGGGGTGTCGAGCAGCGCCGCCGGGCCGGGGCCGACGGCCTCGAAGACCTCCCGGTGGGTGCGCACCATCGGCGGGGCGGTCTCCCCCGAGCCCATGATGACGAACAGGCTCACGGCCGCTCCTCGAGGCGGGCCGCGAGCCGCGTGAGGTCGCCGGCGACGGCCTCGGGCTGCTCGGCGTGCAGGTCGTGGTGACCGCCCGGGTACCACGACGTCGCGACGTCGGGAAGACCCTCGATCGCACGGCCCACCGCCGGGGGGACCGCCGCCGCGTCGGCCCCGACGACGAGCAGCAGAGCGGGAACCTCGATCGCCCCGAAGCGCGTCGCGGGATCGATGGCGTGCAGCGAGTCGAGGATGGACCGGTGGGCGCGGCGGTCGAGGCGGGGTCGGGCGAGGCCGTCGCGCTCGACGTAGCAGGCGAGCAGCCCCGCGATCGACGCCTCGGGCCAGCCGGCGTGGCGCGCGCGCAGCGCCGCGGCGAGCTCGTCAAGACTGCGGTCGCCGAGACGCGGTGGGGCGAGGTCGGCCCAACAGGCCTCGGCATCGGGGTAGGCGGCGGCGAGGTGGATCCATCCTCCGTCGACGAGCGCGACGGCGGCCGGCCCTCCGTGGCGCGCGGCGAGCTCCACGACGACGTTGCCGCCCCAAGACTGCCCGACGACGACGGGCGCGCGCTCGCCGATGAGCTCCTCGGCCTCGAGCAGCGCGGCGAGGTCAGCGGCGGCGGTCGGCGTGTCGTGGCCGACACCGGGATCCGCCGAGCGGCCGTGACCACGCAGGTCGACGGCGAGCACCTCGTGGCCGTCGGCGGCGAGCCGCGCGGCGACCCCGTCCCACAGCTGCGCGGATGAGGCGAGACCGTGGACGAGCAGGAAGGGGCGGCGCTCGCCGGCGTGGTGGCGCAGCGCGAGCGGCACGCCGCCGTGCCCCGCCGCGAAGCGGGTCGTCGGCTCGGCGACGGGCCGCGCGGCGGACGAGACGGCCGCCGGCGCACTCACCGGGGTGGCGGGACGATCGTGGTGGGCTCGCATGCGTGCGCAAGCATGCCACGCTCGTCGCTGCGCGAGCAGGCGTGCAGGGGCTCGGCAGCGGCGAGTGGGCCGGCCTGGCGGCGTAGGCTCGCCCGAGCGGAGCCAAGGAGGGGCACCGGTGCTCGACGACATCCTCGCGTGGCTGCGCTGCCCGCACTGCCACGACCCCCTCACCCGTGACGCCGGGACCCTCGGCTGTGCGCAGGGCCACCGCTTCGACCTCGCGCGCCAGGGCTACGTCTCGCTGCGGCAGGGACGCTCCCGCAACCCCGGGGACACCACGGCGATGGTCCTCGCCCGCGAGCGCGCCCTCACCGCAGGCCATCTCGCGGTCGTGACCCGCGCGGTCACCGACACGGCGGCCGCCTGGCTCGGCGACGGTCCGCCGGGAGCGGTCGTCGACCTCGGCGCAGGCACCGGCCACTATCTTGCGAGCGTGCTCACCGCCTGCCCCGATCGCGTCGGCGTCGCACTCGAGCTCGCGCCCGCAGCGCTGCGGCGCGCCGCACGCGCCCACCCCCGCCTCGGCGCGGTGGGCTGCGACGTCTGGGAGCCGCTGCCCCTCGTCGACGACGCCGCCGCGGTCCTCCTCAACGTCTTCGCCCCCCGCAACCCCGCCGAGATGCACCGGGTGTGCCACCCCGAAGGCATCGCCATCGTCGTCACGCCCACGCCGGCGCACCTCGCCGAGCTCGTCGCACCGCTCGGTCTGCTCTCGGTCGACCCCGCCAAGCAGCCGCGGCTCCACAGCGCCCTCGAGCCGCGCTTCACCCTGCTTGAGCGGCGCGAGATCACCGCCCCGCTGCGGCTCGACCGCGCCGCGGCGCACGCGATCGCCGCGATGGGCCCGAGCGCGCACCACGTCGACGACGCGACCCTGGCCGACCGCCTCGCGGCATGTCCCGAGCCGATCGAGGCGACCGCCGCCGTCGAGGTACGGGTCCTCCGGCCCCTCGCGCGCTAGGACCGTGGGGCTGACATTGGGTCGCGGCGGGGGGGTCGGTGCCGCGGCGACGGGCCCTCACATCCCCTCGCGCCTGTCTCGCCCGCGCGCCTTGACCTCGCCGTGGTCTTGCTATCGGATGGCGTGGGTGTGCGCCCCGGGGGTCCTCCGGGGCGCAGCGAGGGTGGATGGGGGGGTCTAGAGGTCGAGGGTGGGCTGCACGGGTGGTGGGGGTTCGTCGTCGGGTGGTTCGGGCGGCGGCGGCTGGTCGGCTGGCCGGCTGGGCGGGTCGCCTCCCGAGGGTCGGCCTCGGTCGGGCGGGTCGCCTCCGGAGGGTCGGCTTCGGTCGGGCGGGTCGCCTCCGGGGGGGT
>PWFH01000115.1 GCA_003553795.1 Egibacter sp.
CCGCCCCTGGTGGAGGTAGATCGCACCGGGGTGCACCTGCCGGTGGGCGCGCGCCTCGTCGACGTCGAGCAGCCAGAGATCCGCGGCCCGCGGCAGGCGGCCATCGGCCTCGGCGGTGGCCGCGAGGCGGAGCAGCCCGGCGCGCAGGTCGGCGAAGGCCATCATCGCCTCGCTGCGCAGCCGCTCGCGGCTGGTGATCGTCGCCTGCGCCGCCCGCCAGACCGGGGTGAGCGCCCGGGCCCGCAGCGAGCGGGGCGGTGCGGGCGCCGCCGCGCGGGGCGGGGTCGCGGCCACCGCGAGCAGCGCCGCGGGATCCTCGGCGAAGCGGGGGCGGGCGAGGTCGGACTCGTAGATGCCGCGGTGGCCGTGCGCGGCGAGGTAGCGCGACCACGCCGCGCGCACCTCCTGGTCGTCCGGCAGGCCCCCGCCGCGCAGCGCCTCGGCCGCGCCGGGCCGGGTCGCGACGAGCGCCCGCAGGTCGTCGAGGTCGGTGGCCATCCGCGTCGCGGCGCTGCGACCCTCGCGCCCGAGCTCGGCGAGCACGCCGGCCCGGGCGAGCACCGCCACGGGCAGGCTCATCGCGTTCGCGAGCCCGAACATCTCGGTGACGAGCCCGGCGTAGCACGCCTCGGCGACGGCGACCGCCTCGCGGAAGCTCGCGGGTCGGGTCGCGGCGGCGCGCCGCAGCAGCGCCCCGGTGCGCCGCGCCGAGCCGGCCACCCCGAGCTGGCGCACCCCGAGGCGCGCGAGGGCCGGCGCCTTGCGGGCCAGCCGCGCGGGGCGTGCACCGACGTCGGGCTCGTCGAGGCCGGCCGCGCCGCCCATCGCGTCGGTGACGAGGCGTGTGGGCAGGCCGAGGTGGCGCAGGAGGTCGCGCAGGAGCGAGCGGTTGAGGAACGGCCGCCCGGCGACGACCTCGACGAAGGGCCGCCCAGCCGGCAGGGTCGGGTCGGCGGCGCGGTAGTAGCCGAACAGCCGCGGGGAGGCGTCGGCGATGAGGCTCGTCATGAACGTCGACGGCAGGGCCGGCAGGATCTCCTTGTGGTTCGCGACGGTGAGGACCTCATCGCGCACGATCCCGCGGGTCAGCGGGCGGACCTGCACGAGCCAGCACGTGCGCCCGTCGTCGGCCCACTCGACATCCCAGTCCCCGCGCCCGAGGACGAGGCGGACCCCGCGCAGGAGCCGGGCCAGGCGGGCGGCGAACGGCGGCGCGCCCGCGGGCGCACGCGGGCGCTCGAAGGGCTCGAGACGCTCGAGGAGCGACCGTCGGCCGGTGACCCGTCCGGCGAGCAGGCGGTCGGCGAGGCCGTCGGTCCAGGCGACGACGTCGTCGAGGTGGTCGGCCTCGGTGGCCGCGACCCCGGCGTGGCGCGCCGGCACCATCGCGACGAGGAGCACGTCGCGCCGCCGTGGCGCGCCGCCCCCACCGGAGGCTGGCCCCTGACCCCCGCCGGAGGCGCGCACCTGACCCCGACCGGAGGCGCGCACCTCCTCGATCGCGGCGAGCAGCGCGGCGGGGTCGGCGCCGTCGACGTCGAGGAGGCTCGTGTAGCGACCGGCCTGCGCGGTGCCCTCGGCGTCCTCCCCGGCGAAGGCCGAGCGCACCGCGACGCGCGCGGGCACCTCGAGGAGACCACCTCGCCCACGGTCCCCGCTCGCGGCGAGGCCGAGGGCGGCGAGGCGCGCCCGGGGGGCCCCGGCGGCGCCGTGCCGCAGGGGCGCGAAGGCCTCGTCGGGCACGATCGCGCCGCGCGGAACCGGCAGGCCGGCGCCTGCGGCGTCGTGCAGGCGCGCGGCCTTGGGGGCGAGGGGCCCGGCGGGCGCCGCCCCGCCGAGCTCGAGGGCGCGGGCGGTCACGCGGCGGGCGCGGCGACGAGGCCGCGGGCGAGGTCGGCGACGCGCCGGGCGTAGGCGCGGGGGTCGTCGAGCATCGGGAAGTGGTCCCAGCCTGGCACGCGGACGATCTCGGCCCGCGGCAGCAGGGCGCGGTAGTCCTCGACCTGCTCGACGGCGAGGAGCCGCTCGTCCTCGCCCCAGAGCAGGACCGCCGGCACGTCGACGGGGGCGAGTGAGGCGAACCACTCGGCGTCGATGAGGCGGAACATCGTCCCGAAGGCGGTGCAGCGCCCGTAGGCGGCGAGCATGCGGTCGGCGACGTCGACGGGCGTCTCGGGCGTGAGCGCGACGCGGCGCAGCAGCGGCCGCGCCGGCCGTGCGGCGATCGCCTGCTGCAGCAGGCGCGTCGCGCCGGGCAGGCGCATGAGGCGCGGCAGCGCGCGCTCGTCGAGGCGGGTGCCGACCGGCGCGTGGAGGATGACGCCGTCGACCTCCCCGACGTGGCGCTGGAGGAGGTCGAGGGCGAACGCGCCACCGATGCCGTGGCCGAGGACGACGCGCGGCCGCGGCGCGGCGAGCACGTGGCCGGCGAGGGCCTCGGCGTAGCCGGCGACGTCGGTGAGCGCCGGGTCGGCGGGCACGTCGGGGAAGCCCGGCAGGGTCGGCGCGACGAGCCGCACGCCCGCAGGGAGGTGCTCGTGGAGGAGGGCGAAGCGCAGCCCTCCCCCACCGTTGCCGTGCGCTGCGACGATCGTCACCGGAGGGCTCATGCGCCCTCGCCTACCCGCCGGCGCGGTGGCCTATCCCCCCCTCCTCTTGCCCCCGGGGGCGGCACCGTGGCGGATGCCGGGCGTGCCACCAGGCGCAGGATGGGTATGAACGTCCGCCGGAGGGGGCAGCGAGGGCTCGGCCCTCTCGACCGAAGGGACCCGCCATGACGGAGCAAGCAGTCGCACTCGTGCTCGGGGGCGGTGGGGGCATCGGCAGCGCCCTCACCCGCCGCCTCGCCGGGTCCGGCTACCACGTCGTCGTCGCCGGACGGCGCCGCGAGCCCCTCGAGGCCGTCGCCGCCGAGGTCGGCGCGGGCGTCGAGGTGCGCCTCGCCGACGCGACCGACCCCGACGCGGTCGACGCGCTCGTCGAGGGTGTCACCGAGGCCCACGGCCGCCTCGACGCCGCGGCGAGCGCCGTGGGCTCGCTCCTGCTCAAGCCCGCGCACCGCACGAGCGTCGAGGAGTACCGCGACGTCGTCGCCACGAACCTCGACAGCGCGTTCTTCCTCGTGCGCGCCGCGACGAAGGCGATGCAGCGCAGCGGCGGGTCCATCGCGCTCGTCTCCTCGGTCGCCGGCCGCTTCGGCATGAACCACCACGAGGCGATCGCCGCGGCGAAGGCCGGCGTCGAGGGCCTCGTCGTCGCCGCGGCGGCCTCCTACGCCGCGCGCGGCATCCGCGTCAACGCCGTGGCCCCCGGCCTCGTCGCCACGCCGATGACCGAGCGGCTCACGAGCAACGAGACCTCCCGCAAGGTCAGCGAGCACATGCACCCCCTCGGGCGCCTCGGCGAGCCCGACGACATCGCCTCGGCGCTCGCGTGGCTGCTCGACCCGGCGAACGGCTGGGTCACCGGCCAGGTCCTCGGCGTCGACGGCGGCATGGGCACCGTCCAGCCGCGGCGGACCGGCTGATGCCGCGCTTCACCTACGCGAGCCGGCTGCCGGTCGGCCAGGAGGAGGCCTTCGCCTGGCACGACCGCCCTGGCGCGCTCGAGCGGCTCTCCCCGCCCTTCCTTCCCGGCCGCGTCGAGCACCGCGACGGCTCCCTCGCGGAGGGCTCGCGGGTCGTCCTGCGGATGGGCCCGACCCGCCTCGCACCGCGCTGGCACGCCCGCCACGTCACCTACGACCCGCCGCGGGAGTTCCGCGACGTCCAGGAGTCCGGCCCGTTCGCGGCCTTCGACCACCGCCACCTCTTCGCCGCCGAGGGCGAGGAGGCCAGCGTGCTCACCGACGACGTCGTCTACCGCCTGCCCCTCGGGGCGCTCGGCGAGGCCGTCGCGGGGCCGATCGTCCGCCGCCAGCTCACGCGGATGTTCGCCTACCGCCACCGCCGCACGGTGGCCGACCTCGCCGCGCACGCCGCGGCCCGACGGAAGGGAGTGACCCCCATGCGCATCGCCATCACCGGCTCGTCGGGCCTCATCGGCGAGGCCCTCACCGCGTTCCTCACCACCGGCGGCCACGACGTCGTGCGCCTCGTGCGGCGCGACCCCGCCGACGACGAGGCCTTCTGGGACCCCGCGAGCGGGCGCATCGACGCAGGCGCGCTGCGGGGCGTCGACGCCGTCGTCCACCTCGCCGGGGAATCGATCGCCTCCGGCCGCTGGACCGCCGAGCGCAAGCGCCGCATCCTCGAGAGCCGCACCGACAGCACCCGGCTGCTCGCCGAGACCCTCGCGTCGCTCGGCGACGAGGGGCCACGCACGCTCGTCTGCGCGTCGGGGATCAACTACTACGCCGACGGGGGCGACGAGGTCCTCACCGAGGAGAGCCCCGCCGGTGAGGACTTCCTCGCCCGGGTCTGCGTCGCCTGGGAGGCCGCCGCCGACCCCGCGCGCGAGGCGGGCGTGCGCGTCGCGCACCTGCGGACCTCCGCGGTGCTGAGCCCCGAGGGCGGCGCGCTCGGCAAGCAGCTGCCGATCTTCCGGGCCGGTCTCGGCGGGCGCTTCGGCAACGGCCGTCAGTACGACCCGTGGATCTCCCTCGACGACGTCGTGGGGCTCTACCACCATGTCCTCACGACGCCGGAGGTCGAGGGCCCGGTCAACGCCACCGCACCCAACCCGGTGACGAACGCCGAGTTCACCCGCACCCTCGCGAAGGTCCTGCGACGCCCGGCGGTCGTGCCGATCCCCAAGCTCGCTCCGCGCCTGCTGCTTGGCGAGATGGTCGACGGGCTGCTCTACCCGAGCCTGCGGGCCGTCCCGCGGGTCGCCGAGGCGACCGGCTACCGCTTCGCCCACCCCGAGCTCGAGGGCTGCCTGCGCGACGTGCTCGGCCGCCCCGCGGCGTAGCATGAGCGGGACACGCCTCGAGGAGCACACGACGACGAGGAGGCTGCGATGAGCGCCGCGGACACCGACGTCCTCATCGTCGGCGGCGGGCTTGCCGGGCTCGCCGCGGCGAGGGCACTCGAGGACGCCGACGTCGACTGGCTCCTGCTCGACGCCGCCGACGCCCCGGGCGGGCGGGTGCGCACCGACGTCGTCGACGGCTTCGCCCTCGACCGCGGCTTCCAGGTGCTGCTCACCGCCTACCCCGAGGCGCGCGAGGCCCTCGACTACGACGCCCTCGACCTCCACGCCTTCCTGCCGGGCGCGCTCGTGCGCGTCGAGGGGTCCCTGCGGCCGGTCAGCGACCCGTTCCGACTGCCGAGCCGCGCCCTGCGCAGCGCGCGCGCGCCGATCGGCTCGCTCGCCGACAAGCTGCGCGTCGCGAGCCTGCGCCGCCGGGTGCGCGACGAGGACCCCTTCGCCGTGCCCGAGCAGACGACCCTCGAGGACCTGCGCGCGCTCGGCTTCAGCGAGCGCATCATCGACCGCTTCTTCCGCCCGTTCCTCGGCGGCGTGCTCCTCGACCCCGAGCTCGCGACCTCCAACCGGATGTTCCGCTTCGTCATGAAGATGTTCGCCGAGGGCGACAGCGTCCTGCCCGCCGGCGGCATCGAGGCGATCCCCACCCAGCTCGCCTCCCATCTGCCCGCCGCGCGCCTGCGCATGGGCACCGCGGTCGCCGCGTTGCACGGGCGCGAGGCCACGCTCGCCGACGGCGACGAGCTCTACGCGCGCCACGCCGTGCTCGTGGCCACCGACGGTCCGGGCGCGGCGACCCTGCTCGAGGAGGTCGACGACCCCGGCTCGCGGGCGACGACGACGCTCTACTTCGCCGCGGAGCGCCCGCCGGTGGCCGAGCCCATGCTCATCCTCGACGGCGACGACTCCGGACCGGTCAACCACCTCTGCGTGCCGAGCCAGATCGCCCCCGGCTACGCCCCCGACGGCGCCGCGCTCGTCTCGGCCTCGGTCGTCGAGGGCGGCGGCCTGCGCGCCGAGGCCCTCGCCGACGCCGTGCGCGAGCAGCTGCGCGGCTGGTTCGGTCCCGGGGTGCGCACCTGGCGGCTGCTCGGGGCCTACCACGTCGCCCACGCCCAGCCCGCCCAGGACCCCCCGGCCCTCGCCGAGCCCGTGCGCGCCCACCGCCTCGGCGCGGGCCGCTACGTCGCCGGGGACCACCGCGAGAACGCCTCGATCAACGGCGCGCTGCGCTCGGGACGCCGGGCCGCCGAGGCCGTTCTCGCCGACATCGCGGCGTGACGGCGCTGCTGCTGGCCCACGCCGCCGCGACGTGGGCGATGGTCGGGCTCATCTGGACGATCCAGGTCCTGCACTACCCGCTCTTCGCTGCCGTCGGCGACGGCGCCTTCGCCGGCTACGAGGCCGCGCACACCCGCCGGATCACCGGGCTGCTCGCCGTGCCGTGGGGCGTCGAGGCCGCGACGACCCTCGCCCTCGCCCTGCTCGCCCCGCCGGGCGCCGCCCGCGCGCTCGCCTGGGGCGGTGCGCTCCTGCTCGCCGGGATCGTCGCCTCGACGGTCGTCGCCCAGGTGCCGCTGCACCGGGCGCTGTCGGAGGGCTTCGACCCTTCGGCGCACCGCCGGCTCGTCGCGACGAACTGGCTGCGCACGCTGCTGTGGACCGCCCGTGGCGCGGTCGCCCTCGCCCTCCTCGTCATCGTGGGGCCGGCGTGAGCGGCGAGGCCGGGCCCGAGGCCAACCGCGCCGAGCCCCGCCGCGGGCCGCGGCCGGGCGAGCCCCCGACGGGCTGGCGCCTGACCCGGGTGCTCTTCGTCCTCACCGCCGTCGTGGCGGTGGCGATCACCGTCGTGCTCGTCGGCGCCGTCGTGCTCGGTTCGTGAGCGCCCCTCAGCCGGGGTAGCCGCGGCGGCAGCCCTCGGCGAGCTCGGCGGTGAGCTCGGCGACCGCGGACGGCCCGCCCGCCGCGATCGCCCGCACGAGGGCGGAGCCGACGATGACGCCGTCGGCGAAGCCGGCGACCTCCTCGGCCTGCGCGGCGGTCGACACGCCGATGCCGACGCAGACGGGCCGCCCGCTGAGCGCCCGCAGGCGCTCGACGAGCGGTCGTGCGCTGTCGGCGAGGGTCTCGCGGGCGCCGGTCACCCCCATCGTCGAGGTCGCGTAGACGAACCCGGTCGAGGCCTGCGCGGCGGCGGCGAGGCGCTCCTCGGAGGAGACCGGCGCGGTGAGGAACACCGTCGCGAGGTCGTGGGCGTCGGCGACGGCGCGCCACGGTCCGCCCTCCTCACCGGGCAGGTCGGGGATGATCGCCCCGGCCAGGCCCGCCTCGGCGGCGTCGACGGCGAAGGCCTCGAGCCGCTCGGTGCCCCCGTAGTGCCACACGAGGTTGTAGTACGTCATCACGAGCGCGGGCACGTCGATCGCCGCGGTGAGCTCGGCGCACATCGCGAAGTCGTCGCGGGGCGTGAGGCCGGCCTCGAGGGCGACCTGGTTGGCGGCCTGGATCGTCGGGCCGTCCATGAGCGGGTCGGAGTAGGGGAAGCCGACCTCGAGGAGGTCCGCCCCGCCCTCCACCGCGGCCTCGAGGCAGGCCCGGGAGCCGGCGAGGTCGGGATAGCCCGCCGGCAGGTACACGACGAGGGCGGCGCGGCCCTCGTCGTTGGCGGCGCGGATCGCCGCCTCGACGCTCGCCGCGCGCGCGCCCGCCGCGGTCGGCGTGGCCGCGCTCACGACGTCGCCTCGGCGCCGAGGGCCTCCCCGCGGACCTCGCGCAGGACCCGCTCGACCTCGTCGACGTCCTTGTCGCCGCGACCCGAGAGGTTGAGGACGACGACGCCGTCGGGCCCGAGCTCGCCGGCGAGGCGCAGCGCGGGCAGGACCGCGTGGGCGGGCTCGAGGGCCGGGATGATGCCCTCGAGCTCGGAGAGCAGCCGGAAGCCCTCGAGGGCCTCGGTGTCGCTCGCCGCGAGGTAGGTCCCGCGACCGGAGTCGGCGAGCCAGGCGTGCTCGGGGCCGACACCCGGGTAGTCGAGGCCGGCGGAGACCGAGTGGGTCGGGCGCACCTGGCCGTAGTCGTCCTGGAGGACGTAGCTGCGCGCGCCGTGGAGGATGCCCTCGGTGCCACCGGAGATCGTCGCGGCGTGGCGGGGGGTGTCGAGGCCCTCTCCGCCGGCCTCGACGCCGACGAGGCGCACCCCGGCGTCGTCGATGAAGGGGTGGAACATCCCCATGGCGTTCGAGCCACCGCCGACGCAGGCGACGACGGCGTCGGGCAGGCGGCCCTCGCGCTCGAGGATCTGGACGCGGGTCTCCTCGCCGATGACCTTGACGAACTCCCGCACGAGCATCGGGAAGGGGTGGGGGCCGACGACCGAGCCGATGAGGTAGTGCGTCGTGGCGACGTTGGTGACCCAGTCGCGCATCGCCTCGTTGATCGCGTCCTTGAGCGTGCGCGTGCCCGAGGTCACCGGCACGACCTCAGCGCCCATGAGCTGCATCCGCACGACGTTGAGGTGCTGGCGGCGGGTGTCCTCCTCGCCCATGTAGACGATGCACTCCATGCCGAGCAGCGCGGCGATCGTCGCCGTGGCCACGCCGTGCTGGCCCGCCCCGGTCTCGGCGATGAGGCGGCGCTTGCCCATGCGCTCGGCGAGCAGCCCCTGGCCGAGGACGTTGCAGAGCTTGTGGCTGCCGGTGTGCGCGAGGTCCTCGCGCTTGAGGTAGATCCGCGCCCCGCCCCCGTGGGCGGTGAGGCGCTCGGCGAGGTAGAGCTTCGTCGGGCGGCCGCCGTAGTCCTCGCGCAGTGCGGCCATGCGCGCGCCGAACGCGGGGTCGGCCTGGGCCTCGGCGAGGGCGGCCTCGAGCTCGCCGAGGGCCCCGATGAGCGCCTCGGGCACGAAGCGGCCGCCGAAGCGGCCGTAGTGGCTGGCGTCGGTGGCAGGAAGGTCGGTCGCGGTCACGGTCGCTCCAACGTCGCTCGGCCCGGGTCGTCCCCCCGCTCGCCACGCCCGGCTGCCACCAGGCTACGCACCTCGGCGGCGGGATCCACCGCCGTGACGACGTGGGTGCCGACGAGCACGGCGTCGGCGCCGGCGGCGGCGACCCGGGCGACGTCGGCGGGCGCGGCCACGCCCGACTCGGCGACGGCGAGCGCGCCGTCCGGCAGCGCCGCGACGCAGGCGGCGAAGCGCGCCGGGTCGACCTCGAGGGTGGCGAGGTCGCGGGCGTTGACGCCGACGACGGGGCGCGTCGTCGGGGCGGCCGCCGCCAGCGCCGTCCGGGCGCGCTCGGCCTCGGCGACGTCGTGCACCTCGACGAGGGCCTCGAGGCCGGCCTGCCCGGCCTCGGCGAGCAGGCCGGCGAGCGTGGCGTCGTCGAGCGCGGCGACGATGAGCAGGACCGCCGCCGCCCCGGCCGCGCGCGCCTCCCACACCTGGTAGGCGTCGACGAGGAAGTCCTTGCGGATCGTCGGCGCGTCGGTGCCGGCGGCGACGACGGCGAGGTCGGCGAGCGTGCCGCGGAAGTGCGCCGGCTCGGTGAGCACGCTCACCGCCGCCGCGCCGCCGTCGACGTAGGCCCGCGCCCGGGCGAGGGGGTCGGGCAGCCAGGCGAGGTGGCCCGCCGAGGGGCTCGCCCGCTTGAGCTCGGCGATGACCGCGGTGCCCGGCCCGCCGAGTGCTGCGGCGAGCGACGGCGGGGTGGGGGTGGCCAGCCCCTGCTCGCGCAGCGCGGCGTCACCGACGAGGCGACGCGCCTCGGCGACGCGCTCGCGGGCCTGCGCGCAGGCGAGGTCGAGGAAGCTCTCCACGGGCGGGCTCCGATCGGTCGACGCGGGGCGGATGCGTGCCGCGGCGCGGGGCGTGACGCACCGACGGCAGGGTAGCGTCCGCGTGATGGCCGACTCCCCCGCGCCCGACGCCGCGACGCCGCGCCCGGTGCGCGCCCTGCTCACCGACCCGACGTTCGGGCCGTGGTTCCTCGGCAACCTCGCCTCGAACAGCGGCAACTGGCTCTACAACGTCACCGCGGCGGTCGTCGTCTTCAACCTCACCGGCTCGGCCCTGCTCGTCGGGCTCGTGAGCGTCGCGCAGTTCGCCTCCCTCGCGGTGCTCTCCCCCTGGGCGGGCGCGCTCGCCGACCGCCTCGACCGGCGGCTGCTCCTGCTCGCGAGCCAGTCGGTCGCCGCGGCGAGCGCGACGGCGATCGCCGTCGCCGTCGTCGTGCTCGGCGTCGACGGGCTGCCCGGCGCGTGGCCGGTCATCGCCGCGAGCGGGGGCATCGGCGTCGGCGTCGCCTTCGCCGGCCCCGCGCTCAACGCCCTCGTGCCCGCGCTCGTGCCCGACGCCGACCTCGAGGACGCTGTCGCGCTGACCTCGCTGACCTTCAACATCGGCCGCGCGCTCGGCCCCGCGGTCGGCGGGGTGCTCCTCGCCACCGTCGGCGCCGAGGTCGCCTTCGTCGCCAACGCCGTGAGCTTCCTCGCCCTCATCGGCGCGCTCGCGGTCATCCGTCCGCGGGAGGTCGACCGCAGCGGCAGCGGGGACCGCTCGGTGCGGGCGGGACTCGCCTACGTCCGCGCCGACGGGGTCCTCGTCCTGCTCCTCGTCGGCGTCGGCGCGGTCGGCTTCGCCACCGATCCCATCAACACCCTCGCGCCGCCGCTCGCCGCCGCGCTCGGCGGCGGTGACGGGCTCGTGGCCTTCCTCGTCAGCGCCTTCGGCCTCGGCGCCGCGGCGGTCGCGCTGCTCGCCGGGCGGGCCCAGCGCCGCGCCGGCCTCGCCACCGTCGCGACGGGGGGCAGCCTCCTGCTCGCCTGCGGGCTCGCCCTCGCCGCGCTCGCGCCGGTCGCCGCGCTCGCGCTCGTCGGCTTCGCGGCGATGGGCGCGGGCTTCCTCCTCGCCCTCACGAGCCTCACCGCCCTGCTCCAGCGCCGGGTGCGCGAGGACGTGCGGGGGCGGGTCATGGCCCTGTGGACCGTCGCCTTCCTCGGCACACGCCCGCTCGCCGCCCTCGTCGACGGCGCCGCGGCCGACGCCTTCGGGGTGCGCCCCGCCTTCGGGATCGCCATCGCCGTCGCCCTGCTCGGTGCGGCGGTCGGCCGGGCGCTCCAGGGCCGCATGGGGGCACCCGCGCCGGCGCCACGGGTCTGACGCCCCCCGGCAACCCGCGACGCCGCGCAACCCTGACGAGCGCCGAGCCACGCGCTGCCACAGGCCGGTCGACTCGGTGCGAGAAACCTCTTGACAGCCGTCAGGACCACGCTGTAAAAACGATTTGGCGAAAGGATTCAGCAGATGGGTCACGACGCGCATCCCCCGGTCCGGCTCGTCGACGTCGCCCAGCGTGCCGGCGTGTCGACCTCGACGGCCTCGGTCGTGCTCAACGGCAAGGCCGAGCGCATCCCCGACGCCACCCGCCAGCGCATCCTCGACGCCGCCGAGGACCTCCACTACCGCGGCAACGCGATGGCGCGCAGCCTCCGGACGCAGCGCTCGATGACCCTCGCGCTCATCTCCGACGAGGTCGCGACCCAGCCCTACGCAGGCGCGCTCATCAAGGGCGCGCAGGAGGCGGCATGGGCGGCGCGCTACGTGCTCGTCGTCGCCGAGACGATGGGCAACCCCGACCGCGAGCGCCAGACCATCGAGGAGCTGTCCTACCGCCAGCTCGACGGGATCGTCTACGGCGCGATGTTCCACCAGGTCATCAGCCCGCCGGCGATCCCCGCCGAGACGCCGACGGTCCTCGTCGACGCGCGCGACCCCGAGGCCTCGCTCACCAGCGTCGTGCCCGACGAGGTCCAGGGCGCCTACGACGCGGTGACCCATCTCGTCGAGGCGGGCCACACCCGCATCGGCTACCTGCAGAACTTCACCGACATCCCCGCGACCGGGCTGCGCCTCGAGGGCTACGAGCGGGCCCTCAAGGACGCCGGCCTCGAGCTCGACCCCGCGCTCGTCGGCGAGACGGTGCCGGAGAACCGGGCGGTGTCGGTGGAGGCGACGATCGCGCTGCTCGAGCAGCCGGACCGGCCCACGGCGCTGTTCTGCTTCAGCGACCGGGCCGCCGCCGGCGCCTACGCCGCCGCCCGCACCCTCGGGCTGCGCATCCCCGAGGAGCTCTCGATCGTCGGCTTCGACAACCTCGAGCTCATCGCCGGCTGGCTCGACCCGGGCCTCACGACGATGCAGCTGCCCCACGAGGCGATGGGGCGCTGGGCCATCGAGCGGCTCATCCGCCTCATCGACGACCCTGCGACCCCACCGAAGCAGAAGCTCATGCCCTGCCCGCTCGTCGAGCGCGGCTCGGTCGGTCCCCCACCCGGCTGAGCCGGGGATCGCCCGCCACGGCCACGCCCCGGGGGCGCCCCGCCCGCAGGACCGCCACGCCGCGGCACCCCACCGCGGCACCGACCCGGCACAGGAGAGGAAGTCACCGATGGACCAGTCACGGCACCGCAAGGGATGGAAGGCGCTGCTCGCACTCGTCGCACTGCTCGCGCTCGTCGCCGCGGCGTGCGCCGACGACGACGCCGACACCGCTGAGGACGAGCAGGAGGAGGAGGCGACCGAGGAGGCCGTCGACGACGACGATGGCGAGGCTGATGGCGAGGCTGCGGCCGACGGTGAGGTCGAGGGCACCCTGCGCATCGCGCTCTTCACGGACGAGGACTCGATCAGCGACCCCCGCGTCGAGAGCTTCAACGAGGTCTACCCCGACGTCGCGGTGGAGTTCCTGCCGATCAGCGCCGTCGACTGGGAGGACTACTTCACCGCGGTCCTCGCCGAGGTGGCCGCGGGCAACACCCCCGACCTCGTCGCCGTGGCCACGGAGGGCACCCAGCTCTTCGCCGCCGAGGGGCTCGGCCACCCCCTCGACGAGTTCGTCGAGCGCGACGCCGAGGAGCTCGAGGACTACTTCGACGACGTCCACCCGGCCCTCGTCGAGGCGATGATGTACGAGGGCTCGCTCTACCAGTTCCCCGACGACTGGAACGCGGCGAACATGTACCTCAACACCTCCCTCCTCGAGGAGGCGGGGCTCGAGATGCCCGACGCCGACTGGACGAAGGACGACTTCGAGGACTACGCCCGCGCGATCGCCGAGGAGACCGACGCCGACTTCGGCTACGGCTGGACGAACCGCCTGTGGGGCTCGTGGATGCCGTGGATCTTCGCCAACGACGGCAACCTCTTCACCGAGGAGCGCGCGCCCGGCGGGGAGTGGCTCTGGGAGCGCTTCTACGCCGAGGACCCTGCCGCGGAGGGCCGTGGCGGCGGCTGGCGCTGGGAGGAGCCGACCGCGAACTCCCCCGAGGTCGTCGAGGCGCTCGAGTACGTCGTCGAGCTCCGTGACGAGGGCCTGACCCCCGCGGTCGAGATCGGCGGCGGGGAGCTCCTCGAGGGCTTCTTCGCCTCCGAGCAGATGGGGATGACCCCCGCCGGGGGCTTCTGGGCCGGCGGTCTGGCCGGCGCGGGCATGGAGCCCGGCGACTTCGACGTCCAGCTCTGGCCCGAGTGGGAGAGCCAGCGCCACCAGTTCGGGACCGCCGGCTTCGTCATGACCGACGACAGCGAGAACAAGGAGGCGGCCTGGGCCTGGATCAAGCACACGATCCAGCGCGAGGTCATGGAGCTGCGGCCGGAGCACCAGGCCAACGTCACGACGCCGGTGCGCCGCTCGATGGTCAACGACGAGCGCTACGCCGACACCGGGCCGGCGAACTGGGAGACGTTCTACGCCACCCTCGACGACCACCCCGAGACCGCGCCGATCCCGGCGCCGCCGATCGCCAACCCGATGACCGAGGCCTTCGTGCGCTGGACGCAGCTGGCGGTCAGCGGCGCGGAGACCCCGCAGGAGGCGATGGACGGGCTGCAGGCCGAGCTCGAGGAGATCCTCGAGGCCCACGGCGACCAGTACTAGGCCGCCGCCGCGGTGGGGGTCGGCCCCCGACACCGGCCCCCACCCGCCGCCGCCCGCGAAGCGCGCGGGCGGCGGACCCGAACCCCCCTCACCCCCGAGGACGACCGCACGGAGGGTCCGACATGGCCACCGACACGAGCGTCGCGGAGCGCAGGACGCTGCGCACGGCCTTCTCCACCAAGGACATGGACGGGCTGCGACGACGGCGGGCCCTGCTCGGCTACGTCTTCCTCTCGCCGAGCATCGTCGGGATCTCGATCTTCACCGCGATCCCCATCGTCGTCGCGCTGCTGCTGAGCCTCTTCGAGTGGAACCTCATCACCGACCCCGAGTTCGTCGGGCTCGCGAACTACGAGCGGCTCGTCAGCGACGCGCGCACGCTGACGACGTTCCTCAACACCGCGATCTTCGTCGCGCTCGCGGTCGGCCTGCAGCTCGGCATCGCGCTCATGCTCGCGCTCGGCCTGCAGCGGGCGATGCCCGGCTGGCTGCGGGTCGGGCTGCGCGCAGCCTACGTCTTCCCGCTGCTGACCTCGGCGGCGTCGATCTCGATCGTCCTGACCTACACGTTCAACGAGAGCTTCGGCATCGCGAACTACTACCTCGGGCTCGTCGGCATCGACCCGGTCCCGTGGCTGAACTCCTCGCCGTACGCGCTGTTCGCCGTCGTGCTCACCTTCGTCTGGCACCAGCTCGGGTTCACGTTCCTCATCATCCTCGGCGGGGTCGCGTCGATGCCGCGCGACGTCCTCGACGCCGCCGACGTCGACGGCGCGGCGGGCTGGCGCCGCCTCGTCCACATCACCATCCCGCTCGTGAGCCCCTCGCTGCTCGTCGCCGCGGTCATGAGCTTCATCAACGCGATGCAGGTCTTCGACCAGCCCTACGTCATGACCCGCGGCGGGCCCGGCGACAGCACGCGCACCGTCGTCATGGGGATCTACGACGCGGCGTTCCGCAACCTCGAGCTCGGCTACGGCGCGGCGATCAGCGTCGTCCTCTTCGTGCTCATCCTCCTCGTCACCGCCCTGCAGTTCCGCCTCAGCACCCGTTGGGTCTTCTACCAGTAGGAGCCAGCCGTGGCCGTCGACGCCCTGACCTCCCGTCCCGCCAGCTCCGACGTCACACCCGACGCCGGTCTCCCGGACTCGCCCCCACCGCGTGAGCGCCGCAGGGGCCCGCGTCAGCTGCTGTCGCACTACGGGTCGCTCGCGCTGCTGCTGTTCGCTGCGGCGGTCATGCTCGCCCCGCTGCTGTGGGCGGTGTCGACCTCGCTGCGCGTTCCCGCCGAGTCGTTCACGCTGCCGCCGCAGTGGCTGCCGACGGACTTCGTCTGGGAGAACTACCTCGCGGTCTTCGAGGTGTCGCAGTTCGCCCGCTACCTCACGAACAACATCATCGTCACCGTCGCGATCGTCCTCGGGCAGATGGCCACGGCGAGCCTCGCCGGCTACGCCTTCGCCAAGCTCGAGTTCCCCGGGCGCAAGCTCCTCTTCGGGCTCGTCCTCGCGACGATCATGGTGCCGATCCAGGTCACGATCGTGCCGGTGTTCATCCTCATCACCCAGATCGGCTGGGCCGACACCCTGCTCTCGCTCATCGTGCCGGCGTGGCCGACGGCCTTCGGCACGTTCCTCATGCGCCAGTACTTCAAGACCGTGCCCGACGAGCTCGCCGAGGCCGCGTCCATCGACGGCGCAGGGCAGTGGCAGATCTTCTACCGCGTCTACCTGCCGCTGGCCAAGCCCGGCCTCGCGGTCGTGGCGATCCTCGCCTTCAACTACCACTGGAACGAGTTCTTCCGGCCGCTGGTGTTCCTCTCCAGCCCGGAGAACTTCACGCTGCCGCTGGGGCTCGTCAACCTCCAGGGCTACATGGGCACCGGCTCGATCTCCATCGTCCTCGCCGGGATCGTCATCTCCCTCATCCCCGTCCTCGTGATCTTCATCATCGCGCAGCGCTTCGTCATCGAGGGCCTCATGCGCGGCGGCCTCAAGGGCTGAGGCCCCGCCGCGAACGGCCAGCCACCCACCGACGTCAGGAGAGCACCGCCATGAAGCCCAACCGGCCCCGGGCGCACCTCACCGCCCCGTCGGGATGGATCAACGATCCCAACGGCCTCATCGAGTGGCAGGGGCACTACCACGTCTACTACCAGTACAACCCCTTCTCCTGTGAGTGGGACACCCCCTACTGGGGCCATGCGGTGAGCACCGACCTCGTGCACTGGCGGCAGATGCCCGTCGCCCTGCGCCCGACCCCGGGGGGCCCCGACGCCGACGGCTGCTTCTCGGGCTGCATGGTCGACGACGGCAACGGCGCGCCCATCGCGGTCTACACCGGCGTCGTCGGCGCCGACGAGGACATGCGGGTGGAGACGACCTGCCTCGCCCGGGCCTCGGAGGACCTCACCCGCCTGCGGGCCCACGCCGCCAACCCCGTCGTCGACGGGCCGCCCTCCCCCGAGGCCACCGAGGGCTTCCGCGACCCGTTCGTGTGGTTCGAGGACGGCCGCTGGCAGCAGATCGTCGGCTCCGGCAGCCGCGACGTCGGCGGGATCATCTACCGCTACGTCTCCGACGACCTCCTGCGCTGGGAGTACGCGGGGGTCTTCCACCGCGGTGTCGGCGACCGTCACGACACCCACGACACCGGGATCATGTGGGAGTGTCCCCAGCTCGTGCGTGGTGAGGACGGCGACGTGCTCATCATCTCGGTCCTCGACCGCGAGGACCCGAGCCGCCGCAAGGTCGTCGGGCTGGCCGGCGAGGTCACCCCCGAGGGCTTCGTCGAGAAGTCGCGCCACCTCGTCGACCACGGCTCGGCGTTCTACGCCCCCGCGGTGATGCGCGACCGGCGGGGTCGCACGCTGCTGTGGGGCTGGATCACCGAGTCGCAGACCCCGACGGCCTGCACCCGGCAGGGCTGGGCGGGCACGCTGACCCTGCCGCGGGAGGTCTGGGTCGGCCCCGACGGCGCGCTGCGCAGCCGCCCGGCCGCCGAGCTCGCCAGGCTGCGCGGCACGCCCCTGCTCGAGGCCGGGCTCGACCTCGCCGCCGGCGAGCGCCACCCCCTCACCGAGGCTGGCGCGCACCTCTGGCTCGAGGCCGACCTGCGCCTCGACGACGCCGACGCGGTGCGCATCGAGCTGCTCGCCTCCCCCGACCGTCGCGAGCACACCGACCTCGTCGTCGACCGCCGGGCGGGTGAGGTGCGCCTCGAGCGCGGCGCCTCGAGCCGCTCGCAGGCCGCGGAGACGGCCACGGAGCGCTGCGCGTTCGACCCGTCGAGCGGTCGCGTCGGGCTCACCGTCGTCGTCGACGCCTCGACGATCGAGGTCTTCGTCGGCGAGGAGGCCGCGATCACCTCGCGCGCCTACCCCACCGGACCGACGAGCACCGCCGCGGCGATCACCGCCGAGGGCGGCCGGGCCTGCGCCGAGGTCGCCTGCTGGGAGCTCCTCGCCGCGATCAGCTGAGCGGGGCGGCTCAGGGCTCCTCGTCGCGCGGGTCGACGGCCTGCGACCACTCCCCGGCCTCCTCGGCCTCGTCGAGGTCGAAGCGCGCGGGCAGGGCCGGCGGGGGACGGTCGCGGCGCAGCGCGAGCGCGCCGCCGGCGAGCAGCGCGACCACGGCGAGGCCCGCGAGGGCGGGAGCGGCGGTGAGCGCGCCGCGCTGGGCGGCGGCGAGCGCGCCGCGGACGACGTCGACGCCGGCGAGCAGGCCGAGGGCGAGGAGGAGCAGGCCGGCGAGCCGGCGCAGGCGTCCGCGGGCGGGCACGAGCGCGATGCCGGCGAGCCCCGCGAGCAGCCCGGCGCCGAGCGCGACCGGCGCGAGCTCGGCGCCGGCGACCGCGGCGGTCTCGGTGACCTCCGCACCGGCGACGTCGCGCACGACGACGCCCTCGGCCCACGACGCCGTCACCGCACCGAGCAGGACGAGGCCCCCGACGACGGCGAGGAGGGCCGCGGCGGGCCCGGTCGCGCGCGCGCTCGCCACCGCCGCTACCCGTCGACCTCGGCGAGCAGCTGCTCGGCGGCCTTGACCGCGGCGAGCAGCGCCATGGCCTTGGCCCGGGTCTCGGCGTACTCGGCCTCGGGCACGGAGTCGGCGACGAGGCCCGCACCGGCCTGGACGTACGCGCGCCCCCCGGTGAGCAGGAGCGTGCGGATGGCGATGCAGAGGTCCATGTCACCGGCGAGGTCGAGGTAGCCGATCCCGCCGCCGTAGGGCCCGCGGCGCACCGGCTCGAGGTCGTCGATGATCTCCATCGCCCGGACCTTCGGCGCGCCCGACAGCGTGCCCGCCGGGAACGTCGCACGCAGCACGTCGACCGCGGAGGTCCCCGGGCGCACCCGACCCGACACCGCCGAGTGCAGGTGCATGACGTGGCTGTAGCGCACGAGGCTCATGAACTCGTCGACGGCGACCGAGCCGAGCGCCGACACGCGGCCGAGGTCGTTGCGCGCGAGGTCGACGAGCATGACGTGCTCGGCGCGCTCCTTGTCGTCGGCGAGGAGGCTCGCCGCGAGCGCGGCGTCGGCGGCGTCGTCGGCGCCGCGCGGCCGGGAGCCCGCGATCGGCCAGATCGTCGCGGTGTCGCCGGCGAGGCGCACGAGCGCCTCGGGCGAGGAGCCGACGATCTCGAGGTCGTCCCACTCGAAGAGGTACATGTACGGCGAGGGGTTGATGAGCCGCAGCACCCGGTAGAGCGAGAGCGCGTCGGCGGTCGTGTCGAGCGCGAAGCGCTGCGAGGGCACGACCTGGAAGATGTCGCCGGCGGCGATGTGCTCCTTCGCCCGCTCGACCGCGGCGAGGAAGCCCTCACGGGTGAACGTCGAGTCGGCGTCGTCGACGTCGACGGTCGCCGGCGGGGCGACCGGACGGGCGGTCACCGGCTCGGCGAGGCGGGCGACGAGCGCCTCGGTCGCGGCGACGGCCTCGTCGTAGGCCGCGTCGGGCTCACCGCCGGTGGCGACGTTCGTCACGACGACGAGGCGCTGGCGCAGGTGGTCGAAGGCGACGAGCCGCCCGGGGAAGAGCAGCCGCACGTCGTCGAGGCCGAGGTCGTCGGGGGGGCCGTCGCCGAGGTCCTCGATCGAGCGCACGACGTCCCAGCCGAGGTAGCCCACCGCGCCGCAGAACAGCGGCGGCAGGCCGTCGAGCTGAGGGGCGGCGAGCTCGGCGAGCAGCGCCTCGAGGGTGGCGAGCACGTCGCCGTCGGCCGCCGCGGCGCGGGCCGCCGGCGGCGCGGGGCCCTCGAGGCGGACCTCGCCGCCCTTGGCCGACAGCGTGAGGAAGGGATCGAGGCCGATGAAGGAGTAGCGGCCCCAGCGCTCACCCTGCTCGACGGACTCGAGGAGGAACGTCGGCCCGCCCTGCGCCCGCAGGCGGTCGTAGACCGACAGGGGCGTGGCGAGGTCGGCGAGGACCTCGCGCCAGACCGGCACGACGGCGTGGTCGGCGGCGAGCTCGCGGAAGCGCGCCTTCGAGGGCGCGTAGGCCACCGGGCTCACGCCGGCTCCACGGGATTGTGGAAGCAGCTGCGCACCCCGAGGTGGCAGGCCGCACCTTGCCCGCCCTGGTCGACCCTGACGAGGACGACGTCGGCGTCGCAGTCGGCGACGACCTCGACGACGCGCTGGGTGTTGCCGCTCGTCGCGCCCTTGTGCCAACGCTGCCCGCGGCTGCGCGAGTGGAAGACCGTCTCGCCGAGCGCGAGGGTCTCGCCGAGGCTCTCCTCGCTCATCCAGGCGACCATGAGCACCTCGCCGGTGTCGTGCTGCTGCACGACCGCGGGGATGAGCCCGCGCTCGTCGTAGGCGAGCTCGGCGGGCACGACCGCGCGTCCGACCCCCTCGCTCATGCCCGGGCGTCCTCGACGGGGCGCACGAGCAGGCCGGCCTCGGCCATCGCCGCCTTGACCTCGGCGATGGAGAGCTCACCGAAGTGGAAGATCGACGCGGCGAGCACCGCCGAGGCCCCACCGACCGCGACGCCCTCGGCCATGTGCGCCGCGGTGCCGGCGCCGCCCGAGGCGATGACGGGGACGTTGACGGCGTCGGTGACCGCCTGCAGGAGCTCGAGGTCGAAGCCCTCCTTGGTCCCGTCGCGGTCCATCGAGGTGAGCAGGATCTCCCCCGCGCCGCGTTCGGCGCACTCGGCCGCCCACGCCACCGCGTCGCGCCCGGTGGGCTCGCGGCCGCCCTTGACGACGACCTCCCAGCGCCCCGGCGCGCGCCGCCGGGCGTCGATCGCGGCGACGACGCACTGGCTGCCGAAGGCGTCGGCGGCCTCGCTGAGCAGCTCGGGGCGCGCCACCGCGGCGGTGTTGAGGCTCGCCTTGTCGGCGCCGGCGCGCAGCAGACGGCGCACGTCGGCGACGCTGCGGACCCCTCCCCCCACGGTGAGGGGGATGAAGACCTGCTCGGCGGTCGCGGCGACGACGTCGTAGATCGTGTCGCGCTCGTCGCTCGAGGCGGTGATGTCGAGGAAGACGAGCTCGTCGGCGCCCTCGGCGTCGTAGGCGCGGGCGAGCTCGACGGGGTCGCCGGCGTCGCGCAGCTCGAGGAAGTTCACGCCCTTGACGACCCGTCCGCCGGTGACGTCGAGGCAGGGGATGACCCGTGCGGCGGGGCCGCCGGCGCTCACGCGGCGCCCCCGGCGGCCGCCGCGAGGGCCTCGGGCAGGGTGAAGCGGCCGGCGTAGAGGGCCTTGCCGACGATCGCGGCGTCGACGCGCTCGTGGGTGGCGGCCAGCGCGCGGAGGTCGTCGAGGCTCGCGACGCCGCCCGAGGCGGTGACCCGTGCGGTCGTGCCCTCGGCGACCTCGGCGAGGCGCTCGGTGTTGGGGCCCGAGAGCATCCCGTCGCGGGCGATGTCGGTGAAGACGAAGCGCGCGACGCCCATGAGCGTGAAGCGCCGCAGCGCGTCGAAGAGGTCACCGGCGTCGGCGGTCCAGCCGCGGGCGCGCAGCGTCTCGCCGTCGGCGTCGAGGCCGACGGCGACGCGGTCGCCGTGCTCGGCGACCGCCGCGGCGACGAAGGCGGGCTCCTCGAGGGCCATCGTGCCGATGACGACCCGGGAGGCGCCGTAGCCGATCGCCGCGTCGAGGTCGGCCATCGAGCGGATCCCGCCGGAGGCCTGCACGTCGACGCCGGTGGCCTCGACGATGTCGGCGATGAGGTGGCGGTTGCGCGGCTCGCCCTCGAAGGCCGCGTCGAGGTCGACGACGTGCAGCCACGACGCCCCCTCGGCGACGAAGCGCTCGGCGACGGCGACGGGGTCGGCGTCGTAGACGGTCTCGGCGTCGGCGCGGCCGCGCTCGAGGCGCACGGCGTTGCCGCCGCGGATGTCGACGGCCGGGTAGAGCGTGAACGTCATGAGGCGGCCCTCCCGCCGTCCCGGGCCGCCCGCACGACCTCGGCGAGCCACTGCTCGAGCAGGCGCCCGCCCACCGCGGAGGACTTCTCCGGGTGGAACTGCGTCGCGGCGACGCTGCCGACCCGCACGACCGCGGGGAACGACGGGCCGTAGGGGCAGGTCGCGACGACGTGGGCGGGGTCGTCGGGCTCGGCGTAGTAGGAGTGGACGAAGTAGACCTGCGCGCCGTCGAGGCCTGCGACGAGCGGGTCCTCGGCGACGATCGTGAGGCGGTTCCAGCCCATGTGCGGCACGGTGACGCGGTCGGGCAGGCGCACGGTGCGCCCCGGCAGGACGCCGAGCCCGGCGACGTCGGGCGCCTCCTCGCTCGAGGCGTAGAGGATCTGCATGCCGACGCAGACCCCCAGGACCGGACGGTCGGCGGCCTGCCATTCGGCGACGAGGCGGTCGAAGCCGCGGGCCCGGAAGGCCTCGACGCACTGGCCGAAGTGGCCGACGCCAGGCACGAAGAGGCCGTCGGCGACCGCGGCGGCGGCGGGGTCGTCGACGACGTCGGCGACGGCGCCGGCGCGCTCGAGCGCCTTGGCCGCACTACGGAGGTTGCCGGCGTCGTAGTCGAGCACGGCGATGCGCGGGCGGATCATGGCGCCAAGCGTAGCGGGGGCCGGGAAGGGTCGACGCGCGGGGCCCTAGCCGAGGACGCCCTTCGTCGAGGGCACCCCGCCACCGGTCACCGCGACGGCGCGGCGCAGCGCCACGGCCACGCCCTTGAAGACCGCCTCCTGGATGTGGTGGGTGTTGTCGCCGGCGAGGAGCGCGACGTGCAGGGTGATGCGGCTGTTGGCGACGAGCGCCTCGAAGAAGTGCTTCGTGAGCGTCGTCTCGTACGTGCCGGTCACCGCGACCGGCGTCGGTGCGTCGTAGACGAGGTAGGGCCGCCCCGAGAGGTCGATCGCGACGCGCGCGAGCGCCTCGTCGATCGGCACGGTGGCGTCCCCGAAGCGCTCGATGCCGGCCTTGTCGCCGAGCGCCTCGGCGAGCGCCTGGCCGAGGGCGATGCCGGTGTCCTCGACGGTGTGGTGGGCGTCGACCTCGAGGTCGCCGTCGGTGCGCACGGTGAGGTCCATGCGGCCGTGGCGGCCGAGCTGGTCGAGCATGTGGTCGAAGAACGGCACGCCGGTGTGGCAGTCGGTCGTCCCCGACCCGTCGAGGTCGACGGTGACGCGGACGTCGGTCTCGGCGGTGGCACGGGCGATCGTCGCGGTCCGGGCAGCGGTCACGGCAGGACCTCCTCGAGGGCGGAGAGCAGGCGGTCGTTCTCCTCTGGGGTGCCGATCGTCACCCGCACGCAGCGGGGCGTGCCGGGGGCGTCGGCGAAGTCGCGGACGAGCACGCCGCGCTCGAGGAGGCGGTCGAAGAGCCCGTCGACCTCGGCGGCGACGAGCAGGAAGTTCGCCTGCGACGGGGTGACGGTGAGGTCGCCGCGCGCGGCGAGCGCGGCGGCGACGCGCTCGCGCTCGGCGACGATCGCGGGGATGTGCGCGGTCATCTCCCCGGCGAGCTCGCAGGCGACGACGCCCGCGGCCTGGGTGATCGCGTCGAGGTGGTAGGGCAGGCGCACGGTGCGCACGTCGTCGAGCACCCACGGGTCGGCGAGGAGGTAGCCCAGCCGCAGCCCCGCGAGGCGGAAGGCCTTCGAGAACGTCCGGCTGAGCACGAGCCGCGGCAGCTCGTCGAGCAGCGCGAGCCCGTCATCGTCGGCGAACTCGACGTAGGCCTCGTCGAGGATGACGAGCGCGCCGCCGGCGTCGTGCAGCGCGCGGACCGCCTCGAGGGAGACCGACGTGCCCGTCGGGTTGTTCGGCCGGGCGAGGCAGACGAGGTGGGGCTGCTCCCGGCGCACCGCCTCGGCGGCGGCGTCGACGTCGAGGTCGTAGCCGGGCGCGTCGAGGTCGACGAAGGCCACGGCGGTGCCGGTCGACCGCGCGATGGTCGGCAGGGCGGGGAAGCCGGGGCGTGCGGCGAGCACCCGCCGGCCCGGCCCGCCGTAGGCGAGGTGGAGCTGGGCGAGGACCTCGTTCGAGCCGTTGGCGGCCCAGACCCGCTCGGCGTCGACGCCGACGTGGGCGGCGAGCGCCTCACGCAGCCGGCGCAGCTCGCGGTCGGGGTAGCGGTGCAGGTCGAGGTCGGCCAGCCGCGCGGCGAGGCGCTCGGCGAAGGCCGGCGGCGGCGGGTACGGCGTCTCGTTGGTGTTGAGGCGCACCGCGACGTCGAGCTGCGGCGCACCGTAGGGCACGACGCCGGCGAGGTCGGCGCGGACGGGCACCCGCCCGCCGGCGGGAGCGGGCCCGCTCACGGCCGTTCCAGGCGCACCTGCGCGGCGCGCGCGTGGGCCGGGAGGTCCTCGGCGGCCCCGAGGGCGTCGACGACGCCGGCGAGGTCGGCGAGCGCGCCCTCGTCGTAGGCGACCCAGTTGACCGGCACGAGGAAGTCGTCGGTGCGCAGGCCCCCGCTGAAGCGCGCGGTGCCGCCGGTCGGCAGGGTGTGGTTCGGCCCCGCCGCGTAGTCGCCGAGGCTCACGGGGGTCATCGCGCCGATGAAGAGCGTGCCGGCGCGGCGGACCTTCGCGGCGACCGCGTCGTCGGCGGCGGTCTGGACCTCGAGGTGCTCGGCGGCCCAGCGGTTGCAGACCTCGACGGCGTGGTCGAGGTCGTCGACGAGCACCGCCGTGCCCTGCCCCTCGAGGGAGGCCACGACCCGGTCGACGTGGCGGGTCGCGGCGACCTCCTCGGCGAGCGCGGCCTCGACGGCCTCGACGAGCCCCGGGGAGGGGGTGACGAGCATCGACGTCGCGAGCGGGTCGTGCTCGGCCTGGGCGACGAGGTCGGCGGCGACGTGGCGCGGGTCGGCGGTGTCGTCGGCGATGACCGCGACCTCGGTCGTGCCGGCGAGCAGGTCGATGCCGCAGACGCCGGCCATCGCGACCTGCTGCTTGGCCTCGGCGACGTAGGCGTTGCCCGGCCCGACGATCTTGTCGCAGGCGGGGATCGTCGCGGTGCCGTAGGCGAGCGCGCCGATGGCCTGCGCTCCGCCGACCCGGTAGAGGCGGTCGGCGCCGCCGGCGATCGCCGCGGCGGCGAGGATGCCAGGGTCGACGCGCCCGTCGGGGCCCGGCGGGGTCGCGAGGACGACCTCGCCGACGCCGGCCACGCGCGCGGGCACGATCGTCATGATCGCCGTGGAGACGAGCGGGCTGAGCCCGCCGGGGATGTAGACGCCGACGCGGTCGAGGGGCTCGTGGCGCACGCCCATGCGCGCGCCGTCGCGCTCGTCGGCCCAGTCGGGGGGACGGCAGCGCTCGTGGAACCAGCGGACCTGGTCGGCGGCGCGCTCGAGCGCAGCGCGCAGCGTCGGGTCGATCGCCGCGAGCGCGGCCTCGACCTCCCCGGGGTCGATCGCCAGCGGACCCTCGTAGCCGTCGAAGCGGGCGCTGCAGCGGGCGACCGCCTCGTCGCCGTGAACGCGGACGTCGGCGAGCACGCCGGCGACGGCGTCGCGGACGGCGGCGACGTCCTCCTCGCGCGCCCGCGGCAGGCGGTCGGAGGGGTCGCGGTGGTCGCCTCGGAGGTCGATGAGCTCGAGCATGGGCTGCAGCGTAGCCACCGGGCAGGGGCCGCGCGACGCGGGGACGGGCGGAGCGACACGCCGGGAGGGGACGTAGCCTGGCCGTCGTAGACCCAACCGCGATCCGGGGACCGCCGTGACGTCCGTGCTGCCGCTCTTCCCCCTGCGCGTCGTCCTCTTCCCCGGCCGCCCCCTGCCGCTGCACATCTTCGAGCCGCGCTACCAGGACCTCCTCGCCGACGTCCTCGCCGCCGACCGGCGCTTCGGCGTCGTCGCGATCCGCCAGGGCGCGGAGGTCGGCGCCGCCTCGGAGGTCCACGCGATCGGCACCGTGGCCGAGGTCGAGGAGGTCGAGCACCACGACGACGGCCAGGCCGACATCGCCACGCGCGGCGTCGAGCGCTTCCGCATCGTCGAGCTGCTCGACGACCGCCCCTACCTCCGCGCCCGCGTCGAGCCCTGCGGGGACCGCATGCCCGAGCCGGCGGTGGGCAACGGCGCGCTGCGCGAGCCCACCGCGACGCTGCGGCGGCTGCTCGGGCCCTACCTCGCCGACCTCGGGGCACCGCAGGAGATGCTCGAGCACCTGCCCAGCGACCCCTCCGAGCTGTCATGGCTCGCCGCCGCCGCCCTGCAGGTCGACGTCGCCGAGCAGCAGCGCCTCCTCGAGCTCGACGCCCTCGACGAGCGGCTCGCCGCGACGACGCGGCTGCTGCGCCGCGAGTCGGGGATCGTGCGCCACCTCGGCACGATGGCCTCGCTCAACCCTCCCGGCCCGGGCGGTGCCGAGCTCAACTGAGGGCGCGGTGGGCGTCCCCGCCGGCGGCGGAGCCGCCGCCGTCCCGCCGAGGTAGGGTCGCCGGATGCTCGCCCAGATCCCGCCCCCGCCCAGCAACGCCCTCGAGCTCGGGCCACTGACCCTGCGCTACTACGGGCTCGCCATCGCCGTCGGCGTGCTCGCCGCGGTGCTGCTGACCCGTCGCCGCTACGCCGCCCGTGGCGGCAACCCCGACGACGTCGACCTCGTCGCCATCGGCGCGATCGTCGCCGGCTTCCTCGGCGCCCGGCTCGGCTTCGTGGTCTGGCGGCTCGAGGACTTCGCCGACCGGCCGCTCAGCGTCTTCGCGGTGTGGGAGGGCGGTCTCGTGCTCTTCGGCGGGCTGCTGGCCGGCATCGCCGTGGGCTGGCTGCTCGCGCGGCGCCGCGGCCTCGACATCGCGGCCTTCGCCGACGCCGTGGCGCCGGCGATCCCCCTCGCGCAGGCCATCGGCCGCTGGGGCAACTACGCCAACCAGGAGCTCTACGGGCGGCTCACCGATCTGCCGTGGGCCCTCGAGGTCCGCGCGCCCGACGGCTCGGTCACCCTGCACCACCCGACCTTCCTCTACGAGTCCCTCGCCAACCTCGTGCTCGTCGGCGTGCTCCTCGCCGTCGACCGCACCGGCAGGGTCGCCCGCGGTGGGCTGCTCTTCGCCTACCTCGCCGGCTACGGCGCGATCCGCTTCGGCGTCGAGCTCCTGCGCATCGACACCGAGTTCCGGCTGCTCGGCCTCTCACGCAACAACTGGGCGTTCCTCGCGCTCACCCTCGTCGGGCTCGCCGGCCTCGTGTGGTGGCAGCGCCGCGAGCGCGCCGACGCCGCGCGCTGAGCCACCGCCCCGCCGATGCCATGGCCGGGGCGCTGCCGCGGGTCGCCCGACGGCCCTGCTGCAGGGCCGCTCAGCGCCGCTCGTCGTCGCCGTCGTCCCGGCGGTGCCCATCGGGGTCGGGCAGCTTGCTGGCGCGGACCCAGACGATGAGACCGAGGATCGCGAGCACCGCCGCGAGGGAGGTGAGCGCGGCGCCGAGCTCGACGGCGGGCGTGAGCGCGGCGACGAGCGCGACGAGCGTGGCCAACGTCGCCCCGCCGACGAAGGCCTGCCACCAGCGCGTGGGGTAGTCGAGCGGCGTCGCCGCGTACGCGCCGAGGCGCACGCTGATGCCGAGGGGCAGCGACAGCGCCACCGCGGCGAGCGCCGCGGCGAACAGCCACGGCGGCACGAAGGGCAGACCCGTGAGGATGCCGCCGCCGAAGACCACGACCATGAACGTCGTCGCGGCGCGCAGCACCTCCTCGAGCATCGCCTCGCGCCGTTGACGGCTGCGCTGGGCTGCATCGTTGAGGTAGGCGTCGTCGCGTCGCACCGTCGTCTCCCTCCTGCCGCGATCTCTGCGACAGCGCCGAGGAGGCTGTCTCCGCTCGAGGACCCCGCCTCGGCGATGGCCTCGATCGTCGTGAAGGTACCCGGCCTCCTCGCGGCTCATCCCCGACGTCCGGCGGGCGCGCGAGGGACGGTCGTCCTCATGCCCCGCCGAGGCGTGCCCGCAGCGTCGGCGCGGGGCTGACCGGCCCGCCGACCTCGACGAGCGCGGCGAGGCGCGCAGCGGCCTCCTCGGCCTGCGCCCCGGTGCGGGCGAGGACCTCGCCGAGCGGGTCGCCGGCGGCGATCTCGTCGCCGACCTCGACACCGAGCCAGACCCCGACGGCGGGGTCGACGGCGTCGTCCTTGCGCGCCCGGCCAGCGCCGAGCGCGACGGTCAGCTCCCCCACCGCCCGCGCGGGCACACGGCGCACGACGCCGCCCTCGGCGGCGGGCACCGTGGCGCGCACCGGCGCGGCGGGCAGGACGCCGCGCGGGTCGTCGCACACCGCGGGGTCGCCGCCCTGCGCGGCGATCATCGCCGCGAGGCGCTCGAGCGCGGCGCCGCGCCCCCACGCCTCGCGCAGCTCCGCCTCGACCTCGGCGGGCGCGAGCCCGCGGGCACCCGCGAGCCCCTCGGCGGCGAGCGCGAGGGCGACCTCGGCGAGCCGGCCCCGCGGCGGAGCGGACAGCAGCTCGACGGCCTCGACGACCTCGAGGGCGTTGCCGATCCCCCGACCCAGAGGCTCGTCCATGCCGGTGACGAGCGCGCTCGTGCGCCGGCCGGCGCCCTCGCCGATGGCGACGCAGAGCTCGGCGAGCTCGGTCGCCGCGGCGTCGTCGGGCATGAACGCGCCGTCGCCGGCCTTGACGTCGAGGACGATCGTCGACGCGCCGGCCGCGAGCTTCTTCGACATCACGCTCGAGGCGATGAGCGCGACGGACTCGACGGTCGCGGTGACGTCGCGCAGCGCGTAGAGCGCCCGGTCGGCGGGCACGAGCCGGTCGGTCTGCGCGGCGACGACGCAGCCGACGTCGGCGGCGATGTCGAGGATCTCCTCCTCGGCGAGGCCGACGCGCAGCCCCGGGATCGCCTCGAGCTTGTCGAGCGTGCCGCCGGAGTGGCCGAGCCCGCGCCCCGAGAGCTTGACGACCTGCGCCCCGCAGGCGGCGAGCAACGGCGCGACGAGCAGCGTCGTGCCGTCGCCGACCCCGCCGGTCGAGTGCTTGTCGATCGTCGGACCGGCCAGCCCCGAGAGGTCGAGCACCTGCCCGGAGGCGGTGAGGATCCGCGTGAGCGCGAGCGCCTCGGCACGGGTGAAGCCGTTGAGGACGCCGGCCATGAGCAGCGCGGCCATCTGCCCCTCGGAGACGCTGCCGTCGAGGTAGCCGCCGACGAGCAGGCCGAGCTCGTCGTCGGTGAGGGCGCCGCCGTCGCGCTTGCGGGCGATGAGCGCGGCGGGGCGCGGCCTCACCGCTGGCTCGCGCAGTCGACGCAGCGCACCGAGAGGGGGCGCGCCTCGAGGCGGGCCTCGCCGATGGGCCCGCCGCAGTCCTCGCAGACGCCGTAGGTCCCCTCGTCGATCTTGCCGAGGGCGGCCTCGACCTGGCCGAGCCGCACGCGCGCCTGGTCGATGAGGGCGTAGATCTCGCTGCGCTCGGCGGTCGACTGGGCGAGATCGGCGAAGTTCTCGTCGACGCCCTCGAGCTTGTCGACCCGCTCGGAGTAGGGGTCGGCGCCGTAGTCGCGGATCTCGGCGATCGCCGCGTCGCGCTCGGACTCGAGCTCCTTGCGGACTCGGGTGATGAGGTCGTCGTCGGTCATGACGTCGGCGCTCCTTCATCGGTCTCGCCGCTCGGCTCGAGCGACGCGCGCGGGTGCGCGGCGTCGTAGACGGCGCGCAGCCGCTCCTCGGTGACGAGCGTGTACACCTGTGTGGTGTTGACACTGGCATGCCCGAGGAGGTCCTGGACGACACGTACGTCGGCCCCTCCGTCGAGGAGATGGGTGGCGAACGAGTGCCGCAGCGTGTGCGGGCTCACCCGCTCGCCGAGCCCGGCGGCGTCGGCGTGGGCCTTGACGATCTTCCAGCCGCCCTGGCGCGTGAGCCGGCCTCCGCGCTGGTTGAGCAGGAGCGCCGGGCCGCGCGGGGCGAGGGCCGGCCGCCCGCGCACGAGCCAGGCGTCGAGGGCCTCGGCGGCCACCCGCCCCACCGGCACGACGCGCTCACGCCCGCCCTTGCCGAGCGCCCGGGCGGTCCGCCCCTCGAGGTCGACGTCGTCGACGTCGAGGGCGACGAGCTCGGAGATCCGCAGGCCCGTGGCGTAGAGCAGCTCGAGCAGGACACGGTCGCGCAGCGCGACGGGGTCCTCGCCGGTGGGAACCGCGAGCAGGGCCTCGACCTCGACGGCGGACAGGGCCTTGGGCAGGCGCTGGCCCGGGCGGGGCCCGGCGAGCTCGCCGGAGGGGTCCTCGGCGGCGAGCCCCTCGTCGAGGAGGAAGCGGTGCAGCCCCCGCACGGCGACGAGCGCCCGGGCGATGCTCGAGGCCGCGTAGAGCCCGCCCCGCGGGGTCGGGCGCACCCGCAGCCAGGCGACGAAGTCCGCGAGGTCCCCGCGGGTGGCCTCGCGCGGGTCGGCGATCGCCCGCTCGTCGAGATAGGCGCCGTAGAGGCGCAGGTCGCGGCGGTAGGCGGCGAGGCTGTTCGCGCTCAGGCCGCGCTCGACGGCGAGGTGGTCGAGGTAGCGATCGGCGAAGCGCGGCAGTGCGCCCACGGCATCCCTCCTCGGGTCGGTGATGCCGAGCCTACCACCACGGTTGACATAATGATCGCCTCCTGCGGCCGACGGCGGTGCGCTCAGCGCACCCCCAGGCGGTGGCCGGCGGCGAGCAGGCCGACGACGGTCTTCGCGTCGGTGAGCCCCCCGGTCGCCGCGGCGCGGACGGCCTCGACCAGCGGCATGCGCACGACGGCGAGGTCGGCCTCCTCGCCCTCGGGGGCGTAGCCCTCGGGCGCGTCGACGGCCCGCAGGTCCTCGCCGAGGTAGAGCGTCGTGTGCTCGTCGGTCCAGCCGGCGGAGTTGTGGATGCTCGTGAGGGGGGTCAGGCGCGCCGCGGCGAGGCCGACCTCCTCGGCGAGCTCGCGCGCGGCGGTGGCCTCGAGCGGCTCCCCGGCGACGTCGCAGATGCCGGCGGGGATCTCGAGCAGCTCGGCGCCGACGGGGTGGCGGTACTGGCGCACGAGGACGACCTCGTCGCCGTCGACGGCCACGACCGCGACGGCGTCGACGTGCTCGACGATCTCGCGCTCGAACGTCGCGCCGTCGGCGCCGCGCAGGGCGTCGACGCGGACCCGGGAGAGCACCCCGTCGTAGACGCGACGGCTCGTGGCGACCTCGAAGGCGGCCACCGCTACGCCGGCTCGTTGCCGGGACGCCACTTGATCGAGCAGCCCACCGACGGCATCTGCTCGGCGGCGACGCGCTGCCCGGTGAGCACCGCGTCGAGGGCGGCGCGCAGGTCGACGCCGTCGACGGGGGCGCCGTTGCCCGGACGGGAGCCGTCCATCTGCCCGCGGTAGACGAGCACGTGCCCCTCGGCGGTGGCCTCCGCGCCCTCCGGCAGCGACGCGGCGGGGCCGTAGACGAAGAAGTCGGGGGTGCACGCCGCGCCGTAGGCCTTGGCGACCTCCTGGGAGGCGTCGTGGAGGTAGGGGAAGGTGTAGCCGACGAGGCGCGCCTCCTCGGCCATCGCCTCGGGGCCGTCCTCGGGGTAGCGCTCGGCGTCGTTGGCGTTGATGCCGACGACGGCCACGCCGCGACGCTGGTACGCCTCGGTCAGGCCCGCCAGCTCGCTCCGGACGTGCTTGACGAACGGGCAGTGGTTGCAGATGAACATCACGAGGATCGCCGGGGCGTCGAGGAGGTCGGCGAGGGCGACCTCGCCGCCCTCGGTGTCGGGCAGGCGGAAGGGCGCGGGGGGCGACCCGAGGGTCACCATCGTCGAGCTCTCGGCCACGTCGTGCTCCTTGCGTCGCGGCTTGCGGGGCCGGCTGGTCGCGGCGCCGCCTCACGCCGTCGCCCCCGCGGGGTGCGCGGGTCGGGGCGCGGCGCCGTCGGGGTCATCCCTACCCCGGCCGCGGCGGTGTCCATGCCGCCGCCGGGGCGGCGGGCTCAGACCGCGGCGGGGTCGGCGTCGAGGGCTGGCAGGCGGCCCGCCTGGGCGAGCATCCGCGCCTTGGCCGCGGCGACGAACCCGTCGAAGAGCGGCTGGGGCCGGTTCGGCCGCGAGCGGAACTCCGGGTGGAACTGCGAGGCGACGAACCACGGATGGTCGGCGAGCTCGACGACCTCGACGAGGCGGTCGTCGGGCGAGACCCCGGCGATGAGCATCCCGGCGGCGTCGAGCTGCTGGCGGTAGCGGTTGGCGACCTCCCAGCGGTGGCGGTGGCGCTCGTAGACGACGGCCTCGCCGTAGGCTGCGTGCGCCTTCGTCCCCTCGCGCAGCTTGCAGGGGTAGGTCCCGAGGCGCATCGTCCCGCCGAGGTCGGCGACCTCGCGCTGGTCGGGCATGAGGTCGACGACGGCGTCGGGGGTCTCGGGGGCGAACTCGCTCGAGTTGGCCTCCGACAGCCCGAGGACGTGACGCGCGAAGTCGATGACCGCGACCTGCAGGCCGAGGCAGATGCCGAGGTAGGGCACGTGGCGCTCGCGGGCGTGGCGGGCCGCGGCGATCTTGCCGTCGATGCCGCGCACGCCGAAGCCGCCGGGCACGAGCACGCCGTGGGCTCCCTCGAGGGCGCGCCGCGCCGCGCCGGGCTCGTTGAGGTCGTCGGCGGCGACCCAGTCGATGTTGACCTCGACGTCGTGGGCGATGCCGGCGTGGCCGAGCGCCTCGATGACCGAGAGGTAGGCGTCGGGCAGCGAGGTGTACTTGCCGACGAGGGCGATGCGCACCGTCTCGGAGGGGGCGAGCGCGCGCTCGACCATCGCCGTCCACTCCGACAGGTCGGGCTCGACGGCCGGGTCGAGGCCGAGGCGGCGCACGACGAAGGCGTCGAGGCCCTCCTCGCGCAGCAGCAGCGGCACCGCGTAGAGGCTCTCGGCGTCGTGGGCGGAGACGACCCCGTCGACGTCGACGTCGGAGAGCATCGCGATCTTCGTCTTGAGCTCGTCGGGCAACGGCCGGTCGGAGCGGCAGACCACCGCGTCGGGCTGGATCCCGATCGAGCGCAGCTCGCGCACCGAGTGCTGCGCGGGCTTGGTCTTGAGCTCGCCGGTCGGGCCGATGAACGGCACGAGCGCGCAGTGGACGTAGCAGATGTTCTCCCGGCCGACGTCGTAGCGCAGCTGACGCATCGCCTCGAGGAACGGCAGGCTCTCGATGTCGCCGACGGTGCCGCCGACCTCGGTGATGACGACGTCGACCGCCGAGC
>PWFH01000155.1 GCA_003553795.1 Egibacter sp.
CGGGGCCGGTGACGGTGAGCCGCTCGCCCTCACGCTCTACGCGATGGTCCTGGGCTTCGGGTGGACCGTCGAAGGGGTGATGCTCTGGCATGCCCACCGGCGGGGGCTGCTGCGTCACCCGTTGAGCGGCCGCGTCGCCCGCTTCGAGGCCGCGCGCGCGGTGCTGCCGCCCGTGGTGTTCTTCGCCAGCGCCGGGCTCGCGCTGCTCATCGGCGCATGGACGATCCTCGTGTGGCTCTCGCTGTGGCCGCTCGACGCCCTCCTCGGCCGGTGGCAGACGCGAGGGGGAGCCTGACCCCGCTCAGTCCTCGTCCGGCGCCGGCGCCGGCACCTCCTCGAGCAGCCCGATGACGACCTCGGCCACCGCGTCGGTGTGCGTGGCGTCGACGACGAGGCCGAGGTGGTCGGCGCCCTCGACGGTGACGTGGCGCGCCGCCGGTGAGCGGTCGGCGAGCTCGACGTGGAGGCCGTCCATGCTCTCCCGTCCCTCCGGCGACTCGCCCTCACCCGGCTCGCCAGCGCTGACCACTCGCGCCGGCACCCCGCCGAAGGCCGGCTCGGTCGCGGTGCTGCCAACCTCGTCGAGCAGTTCGAGCAGGGCGCCCATCTCCGCGCCGTAGGCGTCCATCCCTGCGGCGGTGACCGAGCGTGCGCGGTGCTGCGCGCCGGCCTCGTCGGGCAGTGCGGCGACGACGTCGGCCTGCGGGTCGGCGAGGCGGAACACCCCGAGACGGGCCAGCAGTGGCGCGACGGCGAGCTGTTCCTGCGCCTGCTCGAGCGCGTCGCGCTCCTCGGGCGGCAGGCGCTCGAACTGCTCCTCATGGACGGGGTCGAGGAGCACGAGCCCGGCGACGTCCTCGGGGTGGGTGGCGGCGAAGACCCGCGCGTAGCCGGCCCCGAGGCTGTGGCCCACGAGGACGAACGGCCCCTCGAGCCCTGCGGCGTCGAGGCCCTCGCGGAGGTCGGCGACGGTCGAAGCGGCCTCGGGCTGGTCCGCGGCCGGGTCGCTGAAGCCGTAGCCGGCCCGGTCGTAGGCCACGACGGTGGTGTGCTCCGCGAGAGCCTCGCGCAGCCAGGCGTAGGTCGCCGCGGTCCCGCCCGCGCCGGCCTCGAGGACCACCGTCGGCCGGTCCCCATCGGACCCAGCAGTGCCATCGTCGCCGCTCACCTCGAGGTGCAGCTCGCGACCGTCGGCGAGCTCGACGAGCTCGCCGGGGGCGGGGACGCGCCGACGGTCGACCGCATCGAGCGTCGCGGTCACCGCGAGCGCGAGCACGACGAGGCCAGCCAGCCCGGCAGCGCCGAAGCCGGCGAGACGGGCGAGGCGCCGCGGAAGGCCGCGGCGCCGGCGCTGTGGCGTGGCGTCGCCGGCGGCGGCCTCCGTGTCGGCACCGTCGCCCCTGTCGGGTCCGTGACGGTCGTCGTGTGCCGGCATGCCAAAGCCCTCCAGAGGCGTGGTGGAGTCGCCCTGTCTCGCGTGCGGCCTCGCCTCGGACAAGGGCGAAGGTCCCGCAGGACCGCGTCCTTCGCCGCTGGGCCAGGCCGCTGGCGGGGGCATGCTCAGTGCCGGTGTGGGACAGCGTGGTGCCGCGCCATCCGAGGAGTCGCCATGGGTGAGCAGGTCCCGGGATCGAACGCACCGGGTGAGGAGGTCACCGACGAAGCAGGCCCGGCGCCGCAGGGCTCGGCGGGCACTCCGCCCGGGGGGTCCGGCGGCGAGCGCCTGCCGCTCGACCGCCTGCTCACCGGCCTCGCCCTCGTCCTCGTCGGTGGGCTGTGGCTCGCCGACGCCGCAGAGCTCGTCGAAGTGCGTTGGCAGGCCGTGCTGCCCGCGCTGCTCGCCCTCGTCGGCGTGGCGCTGCTCGCGACTGCCCGGCGGGAGGCTCACGGCGGGCTCATCGCCGCGGGCATCGTGCTCGGCGTCCTCGTGCTCGCCACCGCCGACCCGATGGCCGCGGTCGTCGCCGGGGTCGGGGAACGTGCCGAGCAGCCGGCTGACGCGGCAGCCGCCGAGGAGGGCTACGAGCTCGGCGTCGGCTCCCTCGAGGTCGACCTCCGCGAGGCCGACGACCTCGAGGACGGGCTCACCGTCCCGGTGAGCGTTGGCATCGGCGAGGTCGTCGTCGTCCTGCCCGACGACGTCGGCGCCGAGGTCGAGGCGAGCGTGGGCATCGGTGAGACCGTCGTGCTGGGGCGCAGCCAGGGAGGGCTGGGAGTGTCGGCCACCGAGACCGTCGAGGGTGAGCCGGTGCTCGTCCTCGAGGCCTCCGCCGGAATCGGACGCGTGGAGGTGCGGCGATGAGGGAGTCGGAGCGCCGGCCGGCGGACCTGTCCGCCCTCGTGTGGGGGACGGTCTTCGTCGTCCTCGGGGGGACCTACCTCCTCGAGGCCCTCGGCGTGTGGGATGTGCGCGGCGCGGTCCTCGTGCCGACGCTGCTCATCCTCGCCGGGGTCATCGTCCTCGCCACCGCGGTGACGCGGGGCCGTGCGGATCGCGAGGCGCGGCGGTGAGCGGGATGCGCCGGTGAGCGGGGTGCGCTCGGCACTCGGCTGGGGGGTCGGGCTGTCGGTGCTCGGCCTCGTGTTGCTGCTGCGGGCGGTGGGGGTCGTCGCCGACGACGCCTCGGCGTGGCCGTGGGCGGCGCTGGCCGCCGGCGTCGTGCTCCTCGCCCACCCGCAGGCCCGACAGGAGGGCTCGGCGGGCTGGCCGATCGTGCTCACCGTCGTCGGCGCGGTCTTCGCCGTCGGTGAGCTCGGCGGCCTGCCTGCGGGGATCCCACTCGCGCCGGTGCTGCTCGTCGCCGCCGGCGTCGCGCTCGTCGTGAGCGCGACGCTCGGACCGCGCCTCGGTCGGGCGGCGGAGGCCGTGGCGGTCGACGCCGATGGCGCGACCTCCGCGCGGCTCTTGCTCGCCCACGGGGCCGGGTCGCTGCACCTCACCGGCGGCGCGGGTGAGGGCCTCGTCTGCGAGGGCACCGCGGCAGGCGGGGCACGGGCGGTCACCACGCGGGTGGGGGAGCGGCTCGAGGTGACACTGCGACCCCCCGGCGACCTCGAGGAGGTCGCGCGGCTGCGCCGCCCGCTCGAGTGGCGCCTCGCGCTGCCCGAGGGACTACCGATCGACCTCGAGGTCCGCACCGGTGCGAGCGAGGTACGCCTCGAGCTCGCCCGCACCGCGGTGCGCTCGGTTCGTGTCGGTGCCGGCGCGAGCGACCTCGACCTCGAGGTGCCGGCCCGTGGGCACAGCCGCGTCGAGGTCGAGGCCGGGGCGGCCGACGTCGACGTGCGGGTGCCGCAGGGGACCGCGGCGTCGATCCGCACGCGCGGGGCGCTCGCGAGCGTCGACGTCGACGAACGGCGTTTCCCGCGCCACGGAGACCGCTACCGCTCGGCGGACTTCGAGGAGGCCGCGCACCGCAGCGAGATCGAGCTCGCCGGCGGCGTGGCCTCCTTCAAGGTGGGCTGAGCGCCTGCTCGCCGCCGCGCGGCGGCGAGCCTGCGGTCACTCGCTGGCCGGCATCCGCCACATGAGCCACGACGTCGGCCCGCCGCCGGGCAGCGCGAGCCGCTGAACGGTGCGGAAGCCGAAGCGCTCGTAGAGCCGGACGTTGTCCTCGGCGGTGCCCTCGAGGTAGGCCGGCAGGCCGCGGCGGTCGCACTGTTCGACGACGGTGCGCATGAGCGCGCTGCCGATGCCCCTGCCCTGCTCTGCAGGGTCGACGCCGATGAACATCCCGTACAGGTGAGGCCAGCGCGGGTGCAGGCGGTCGAGGGCGGTCAGTGAGCGCAGGCTCCGGGGCAGCCCTCGCGGTCCGGCGGCGCGCAGACCGCGGGGCAGCAGCAGGAGCTGCCGGGCCCAGCCCATCCTCCACTTGCCCGGCGGGACCCACAACGCGGCCCCGGCGCGGTCCGACGTCGTGTAGACCTCCCCGTGCGGCAGGGTCAACTGGCGCACCGCCATGCCGAAGAAGGCCTCGAAGCCCTCCGCGCGACGGTCGTCCTGGCGCACGAACCAGTTCGCGACCGGGTCGGCGTCGAAGGAGCGCACGAGGACGTCGACGAGCGCGTCAGCGTCCGCGCGGGTGGCCTTGCGGACGGTGACCGGCTCGCGTCCCGACCGCTGCCCGCCCGTTTCCGTTGTTGGCTTGCCCGATGGTGCGTCCATCGCCACTGCCCCTGCTCACGCCCCAAAAACCCCCGTCGATCGCGACCATCCGGGGCTGCCGTGCGACCGGGAAGGGTCGGGCGGCAGGGGCCGGGGGAGTCCAAGGCCCCGTAGGCCCGCGTGGCGGCGGCGACGGGTGCGTGGTGGTGGACCGAGTCGATCGTCCCGCGCTTGTGGGCCCCATGGTCCATCGGGCCGGTCGCCGGCCTGGGAATCGTGAAGGTGGTCCCCCGCTCCTCGGTGCCTCGCGCCCAAGCCCGGAGGGGAGTTGATCCGCATGACATCCCCTGGCGCCCCCGTCGTCCGCTTGGTGGAGCTCACGAAGCGCTACGGCCGCCTCACCGCCCTCGACCGCTTCACCCTCGACATCCACGAAGGCGAGATCGTAGGCCTGCTCGGCCCCAACGGGGCGGGCAAGACCACGACGCTGCGCACCCTGCTGGGGCTGCTCAAGCCCTCCGGCGGCAGCGCGGAGATCTTCGGGCTCGACGCATGGCAGCAGCCGGTGGAGGCGCACCGCCACCTGGCCTTCATCCCGGGGGAGTTCGCGGTGTGGCCGCAGCTGTCGGGTGGGCAGATCCTCGACCTGCTCGGCACCGTCGCCGGTGGCTACGACAAGGGCTACCGGGACGAGCTCGTCGAGCGCTTCAACTTCGACCCGTCCAAGCGCGGTCGGTCCTACTCCAAGGGCAACCGGCAGAAGATCGCGGTGATCGCCGCGCTCATGACCCGCGCACCGTTGCTCGTGATGGACGAGCCCTCAAGCGGGCTCGACCCGCTCATGACCGCGGAGTTCCAGGAGTGCCTGCGAGAGGCCCGGGCCGAGGGGCAGACGATCTTCCTCTCCAGCCACATCCTCTCGGAGGTGGAGGCGGTCTGCGACCGGGTGGCGGTGCTGCGCGAAGGGGTGTGCGTCGAGCAGGGCACGCTCGCCGAGTTGCGGCACCTGCACGCCAACACCGTCGAGGCGACCTACACCGGCGACCCGCCCGACCTCGACGGGGTCCCCGGGGTCGAGGATGCCTACGTCGCCGACGGGGTCATCCGCCTGCACGTGTCGGGCTCGCCGGATGCGCTGCTCAAGGCCCTTGCGCAGGCGAGCATCACCGGGATCCAGATGCGCGAGCCCTCGCTCGAGGAGCTCTTCCACGCCTTCTACGACGACAGCGCCGACGCGGCCTGAGCAAGGGGGCGTCCGCGATGACCGCCACGACCCCGTCGAGCCCACGGACCCGGCGACGGCCCGCCGCGGCTGCCGCCGAGCCGCGCTCACCCGCGCGGGTCTGGTGGCGCGCCTACCGCCACCACCTGCGGCTCGTCCGCAACGCCGCCATCGCCTGGATCACCGCCCTGACCGCGATCAGTGCCGGTGTCGTGGCGACCTTCGATGACCGCTACGCCACCGAGGCCGAGCGCCAGGCCCTCACGGCGATGGAGGGCATCCCTGCCTTCGAGGCGCTGGTCGGCCGCTACGTCCAGGTCGCCACGGTCGAGGGGTTGACCCTGTCGCGCTGGGGGATGTTCGGCATCCTCGTCGCGGTCTGGGCCATGCTCTCCGCCGTGAAGCTCCTGCGCGGAGCGGAGGAGGTTGGCCATGTGGAGGCCCTCCGCGCCGGGCTTCTGACCCCCTGGGGGCTGCTCGCCTCCGTGCTCGCGGCTCTCGGAACCGTCTACGTGCTCTTCGCGGTCGCGATCGGCGCCACCCACAGCGCGCTCGGCATGGATGCTGCGACCTCGTGGGCGCTGGGTGGGGCGGTCGCGCTGCTCGCCGCGACGTTCGCCGCCGCCGGTGCCCTCGCGTCACAGGTCGCTGGGGCTCGGCGCCAGGCAGTCGGCATCGTGGGCGCCTTCCTCGGCCTCACCTTGGGGGTTCGGCTGATGGCTGCCGCGACCGGAACCGCGGAGTGGCTCTGGTGGGCGACCCCGTTCGGCTGGATCGGCTACCTGCACGAGGTCGACGAGGCGCGTGGTGCGGTGTTCGGCTCGTTCGCGGTGCTCGTGATCGCGCTCGTGGTGGCCGCGCTCATGCTCGCGCGCCGTGAACTCCACGCGGGTCTCGTCGGTGACGGTGCGGAGATCGCCACCCGCCCCCGGTCGGTGCGCAGCCAGGGCGGTCTCGCGGCGCGTCTCACGGCGGCATCGGCGGCGACGTGGGGGATCGTGCTCGCCGTCGTGGGGTTGGCCTTCGGGCTCCTGGCCCGCGACTTCAGCGAGGCGGTCGCCGACATGCCGACGATGGTGCAGTTCGCCGCCGAGATCGGCTGGATCGGGATCGACACCCCCGAGGGGGTCGTCGCGTTCGTGTTCGTGCTCGTGACCTTGCTGCTCGCGGCCCTCGCCGCCGCACTCGTCGTCGGGATGCGCGAGGAGGAGGCGACGTGGCGCATCGAGCACCTGCTCGTCCGACCCGTCGGCAGGCTGCGGTGGCTCACGAGCCGCGTCGGGCTGGCCGCGGTCGCCCTCGCGCTGTTGGCAGCGATGACCGGGGTCGTGGCGTGGCTCGGAACGGTGATCGTCGGCACGCCGATCTCGTTCACCGACGGGCTCCGCGCGGGGCTCAACGCCGTGCCGCTGGCGTGGCTGTTCCTCGGCCTGGGCGTCGCGGTGCTCGGCCTCGCCCCGCGGCTCACCGCCCCGCTGACCTACGGCATCGTGGTCGCCGCCTTCCTGCTCGACTTCGTTGGTGGCTTCGTCGACCTACCCGAGGCGATCATCGACCTGAGCCCGTTCCGGCAGCTTGCGGCCGTGCCCGCCGCGGACGTCGACCTCGGCGCCGCGCTCGCCATGCTCGCCGTGGGCCTTGCCGGCGCCGTCATCGGGGTCCTCGCCTTCTGTCGGCGTGATCTCAAGGAGGCCTGACGGCGATGGCTGTGGCCAGCCCCGGCCGGTCTGCCGCCACGCCGGGGCCCGGGCCCGTCTCGGCCGCTGCGGGCCCCGGCCTGCGGGCGTGGTGGCGGGCCTACCGCCACCACCTGCGGCTGCTGCGTGCCACCGCGGCCGCCTGGACCGTCGTCCTCGCTGGGGTCGGGGCGGGGGTCGTGGCCACCTTCGAGGACCGTCTGCCGACCGCCGCGGCGCGGGAGGCCGCCGATGCGCTCGAGGGCGTCCCGGCGTTCGAGGCGCTCTTCGGCCGCTACGTCCAGCCCGGTGGCCTCGAGGGCTTCGTGCTGTCCCGTTGGGGGATGTTCGCGATCTTCGTCGCGGTGTGGGGGCTGCTCGCGGCCACGAGGCTGGTGCGCGGCGCCGAGGAGGCCGGCCAGGTCGAGCCGCTGCGCGCCGGGGTGCTCACGCCCCGTGGTCTCCTCGCCTCGGCGGTGGCGGCGATGCTCACGTGCTTCGCGGTCTTTGCCGTCGCGGTCGGCGCGGGGCACAGCGCGGCGGGCATGGACGCCGCGACCTCGTGGGCCTTGGGGGCCGCGATGGGTCTGCTCGCGGCGGGCTTCGCTGCCGTCGGGACGCTGAGCAGCGAAGTGGCGACCACCCGCCGACGGGCGAGCATCCTCGCCGGCGCGGTGCTGGCCGCTGCGCTCGTCGTGCGGGTGCTCGCCGCGGCCACGGCCACCCCCGACTGGGTGTGGTGGGCCACCCCGTTCGGCTGGGTCGGGTTCCTCCATGAGGTCGACGCCGCCCGGCCGGCGGTGTTCGCCGCGCTCACCGCGTTCGTGGTGGCGGTGCTCGCGGCAGGGTTCGCGCTCGCGCGCCGGGACCTGCACCATGGGCTCGTCGGTGGCGCCGGGACCACCGCCGCGCAGGGGCGCCCGGTCGGGGGCCAACTCGGGCTCACCGTGCGGCTGACCGGCGCTGCCGCGGCCGCGTGGGCCGGGGTCCTCGCTGCCGCCGCGTTGGTCTTCGCGTTCCTCGCCGACGACTTCGTGGCCGTGGTCGCCGACATGCCCGACTCCGTCGCGGCGCTCGAGCAGCTCGGCTACACCGCGCTGGGCACGATCGAGGGGTTCGTCGCTCTCGTGCTCGGGTGGTTCTTCCTCCTCGGTGTGGCGCTGTTCGCCGCCGCGCAGGCTGCGGCGATCCGCCAGGAGGAGGCCAGCTGGCGTATCGAGCACCTCCTCGCCCGCCCCCAGGGCCGGGCGCGATGGCTCGCAACCCGCACCGTTGCCACCGCAGCTGGCCTGGTCGTGCTCGCGCTCGCCGTCGGGCTCGCGGTGTGGGCCGGCACCGCGCTGGGCGGTAGCGCGCTCGCCGCCGGCGACGCGCTGCCCGGCGTTCCGCGGCTGATGGCGGGTTCTGGGGGTACGGCTGGGAGAAGGTGCTGGTCAGCGGGGTGAGGGTGCCACCCAGCTCCAGATCAGCCTAGTGACACGCATCCGGGCCGGATGCTTGTGTTGGCAGTGGCTGTCGTTTAGGCTGCTAGTCATGTACATCAGACGGTCGAAGCGGCGGCGGGCTGACGGCTCGGAGGTCTGCTACCTCCAGATGTGCCACAACCAGTGGGACAGCGAGCGGGGCCGGTCGGTGACCCGGGTGCTGCACAACCTCGGCCGGGAGGACCAGCTCGACCCCGCCGCGGTCGAGCGGCTCATCGCCTCGCTGCGCCGGCTGCTCTCGCCTGAGCGCCAGCTCGCCGAGACCGCCTCGGCTGAGGCGCTGTCGTGGCGGTCCTCGGCCCGCTACGGCGGGGCGTGGACGCTTGATGGGCTGTGGCGCCAGCTCGGCCTCGACACCACCCTGCGCACGCTGCTCAAGGACCGGCGGGTCGATGAGGCACACGTCGAGCGGGTGCTGTTCGCGCTGGTCGCCAACCGGGCGCTCGACCCGATGAGCAAGCACGCCGCAGCGACCCGCTGGGTGGGCCGCCAGGCCGCGGTGCCCGGGCTGGATCAGGTCACCGATGATGCGTGCTACCGGGCCA
>PWFH01000018.1 GCA_003553795.1 Egibacter sp.
GGCCCTCGAGGCCGAGCTCGACCCCTCCGACGTGGGCCCCGAGGTCGGCTGCGCGCAGCCCTCGGGTGAGATCCGCCTCGGCGCCTACGCCGGGCTCGAGGACACCGCGCCGGAGATGATGACGTTCCTGCGCAACATCGACGGCAACTTCGGCACCGACCTCATGAACGAGCTCACCGCCTACATGGAGCTCGAGGAGGCCGAGCCGGACGAGACCGCGCTGTGGTTCTTCGGCGAGTACGACCAGTGGCGTGACTGGATCCCCGACGAGGACGGCCTCGCGCGCATCGACGCAGCGCTCGAGGAGATGGGCGTCGAGATCTGATCCCGACCGTCCCGACGGTGTGGTCCCTCCGCGCATGCGGGGGGACCACGCCCGCGTCAGCTGTGACAACGCCGAGAGGACGTGATGGCGATGGGTCCCCTGCGTGAGTTCCCCGAAGCCCTCGAGCTGCCGATAGCCCGCTGGATCGACGACGCCGCCGACTGGATCATCGAGACCTTCGCGGTCGGCTTCGCGGCGCTGCAGGACGTCCTGCGGATCCTCACCGTCAACACCGAGCGCTTCCTCGTCTGGGTGCCCTGGAGCGTGCTCGTCGCGGTCCTCGTCCTCGCCGCGCTCGCCGTGGCGGGGTGGCGTCTCGCCGTGGCCGTCGTCGTCGGCCTCGTCTTCATCGGCAGCATGGGGCTGTGGGTCAGCTCGATGGAGACCCTCTCGCTCGTGCTCGTGGCGACGTTGTTGTGCGTGCTCATCGGCCTGCCGACCGGCATCGCGATGGCCCGTCACGACACGGTCAACCAACTCGCCCGGCCCGCGCTCGACTTCATGCAGACGATCCCGAGCCTCGTGCTCCTCGTCCCCGCCGTCGCGGTCTTCAGCCTCGGCCGGGTGCCCGCGCTCGTCGCGACGCTCATCTACGCGATGGCGCCGATGGTGCGGCTCACCAACCTCGGCATCCGCGGGGTGCCCAGCGAGACGATCGAGGCCGGGCGGGCCTTCGGCGCGACGAAGCGCCAGCTGCTCTACAAGATCCAGCTCCCGCTCGGCTTCCCCAGCATCATGATGGGGGTCAACCAGACGATCATGATGTCCCTCGCGATGGTCGTGCTCGCCGGGTTCATCGGCGCCCCGGGGCTCGGCGCGGAGGTGGCACGCTCGCTCGGCCGCCTCGACGTGGGGCAGGCCTTCGCCGCAGGGCTCGCCATCGTCGTGCTCGCGATCATCGTCGACCGCATGGCCGAGGGACTCGCCAACCGGCGCGACCGCAAGCGCGGCGAGCCGAGCGGGGCCGCCGACGAGCAGGTCGAGGCCCCCGGCACGACCGAGCAGCGCGCCGAGCAGCTCGAGCGGGTCACCGCCGGGCAGGACGAGGGCGTCGGGGAGCCGACGATCGTCCTCGACGGCCTCTCGAAGGTCTTCGGGCCACGCCCCGACGCGGCCTTCGCGCTGCTCGACGAGGGCGAGAGCAAGCAGGAGATCCTCCGCCGCACCCGCTCGACGATCGCGGTGCAGGACGTCAGCCTCGAGGTCCGGCGCGCCGAGACCTTCGTGATCATGGGGCTGTCCGGCAGCGGCAAGTCGACCCTCGTGCGGCTGCTCAACCGCCTCATCGAGCCGACGCGCGGCACCGTCGAGGTCGAGGGCGTCGACGTGACGACGATGAAGCGCGACGAGCTGACGCGCCTGCGCCGCGAGCGCTTCGGGATGGTCTTCCAGCGCTTCGCGCTGCTGCCGCACCGCAGCGTCCTCGACAACGTCGCGCTCGGCCTCGAGATCCAGGGCGTCGACCGGGCCGAGCGCCGCCGGCGCGCCGCGGAGGTCATCGACGTCGTGGGGCTCGGGGGCTGGGGCGACAGCCGGCCCGACGAGCTGTCGGGCGGGATGCAGCAGCGCGTCGGGCTCGCCCGCGCGCTCGCGAGCGACCCGGACGTCCTGCTCATGGACGAGCCGTTCAGCGCGCTCGACCCGCTCATGCGCCGGCAGATGCAGGACGAGATGATCGACCTGCAGGCCCGGTTGCAGAAGACGATCGTGTTCATCACCCACGACCTCGACGAGGCCCTCAAGCTCGGCGACCGGATCGCGATCATGAAGGACGGTCGCATCGTGCAGCTCGGCACGCCCGAGGAGATCGTCATGCAGCCGGCCGACGACTACGTCCGGTCCTTCGTCGAGGGGCACGACCGCACGTCGATGCTCACCGCCCGCGACGTCATGGTGGCCCCGACCGACCTCGTGCGCGGCGGGCACAGCCCCGCGGTCGCGCTGCGGACGATGGAGCGCGCGGGCCGGTCGCGGATCCTCGTCATCGGCGCGAACAACCGGCTCGAAGGCGCGATCACCGCCGAGGCGCTCGCGGCGGCGGCCCGGTCGGGCGTCGCCGAGGTGCGCGACCTCCCGCTCGAGACGGTGCCGACCGCCCCGCCCGATGAGAGCCTGCAGCTGCTCATCCCGGTCGCGGCGACCGCGCCGTACCCCATCGCGGTGGTCGAGGACGACCGCCTGCTCGGGCTCGTGGGCCGGGGCGCGATCCTCCACGGCCTGAGCGAGGCGCTCAATGGCGAGGCCGCGCCGGCGGCGGCCCCCGAGGCCGAGGTCGCCCCCGCCTGAGGGGCAGCCCGTCGCGGCCGCCGCAAGGGGGCAGCGGTGGCCGTGGCGGCCGCCATCGCCTGGCCATCTCCTCCCTTCTGGGTGATGTGGTCGGGCGGGGTGGCGACTGGAGTGGAGGCTCCTCGACGTCGAGCTCGCGAGGGCCCCCCATGGAGTTCACCGCTGCCGCCTTCAACGTGGCCCTCGTCGTCTTCATCGTGTCGACGATGCTGGCCGCGGGCCTTGGCACCACCCTGGAGCAGTTGACCGAGGTGCTCCGTGAGGGGTGGCTGCTGCTGCTCGTGCTCGTCGCCAACCTCATCGTGGTCCCGCTGCTCGGCTGGGGCGTCGCCGCCGCGTTCGGCCTGGGCACCTCGGCGGCCGTCGCCCTGCTCCTCGTCGCCTCCTCGCCCGGAGCGCCCTTCGGCGCGAAGGTGGCGATGCTCCAGCACGGCGACGTGCTGACCGGCACGACGGTGCAGGTCCTGCTCGCCGCGGTGGGCTCGGTGACCTTCCCGCTCACGGCCAATGTGCTCGTCGATCGGGCCGGGCTCGGCAGCGATCTGAGCCTGCCCGTTGCCGACCTGGTGCTGAGCGTCGCGGTCCTGCAGCTCGTGCCATTCGCCGTCGGGCTGTCGCTGCTCCGGTGGACGGCAGCGGTCGCCACGAGCTGGGGGCCGATGGCCGAGAAGGTCTCGTCGCTGTCGCTCGCGGCGGTCTTCGCGCTCGGCGTCGGGAGCTCCTGGGAGCAGATCGTCTCCCTTATCGGCAGCCTGACGCTGCTCAGCGCAGCGGCGTTCACAGCGCTGGCCGCGATCGCTGGCGGGGTGCTGTCCACCGGACCCCGGGTCCGACGCACGACCATGGCCGGCATCGCGCCGCTGCGCAACGCCGGCCCCGCCTTCGCGGCCGTCGCGATCGCGTTCGACAACGACCCGGCGATCCTCGCGGCCTTGACCGGCATCCTGCTCGTCGGGCTCGTGCTCACCCTCCCAGCGGCAGCGCGCCTGGCCAAGACGCGACCGGAGACCGCGCCCCAGGACGTGCACGGCTGAGGCCAGGCGGTTCAGGGCTCGCGCTCGAAGGCCGCGGCAGCCGCCCGGTTGGTCGCGAAGATCCTGTCCTGCCCGAGGATCTCGGTGAGGCCGTACCGCTCGAGCAGGACGGCGATGGGCCCGCGGACGCGGCTGAAGGCGAAGGTCACGTCCTCGTCGGCCGCGAGGCGGATCGCCTCGGTGAGCGCCTGCGCCGCACTCGGATCGATGTCGCCGACGGCTTCGAGGTCCACGACCAACCACTGGACCGCCGAGTCGGTCACCGCGGAGGTGGACTTGACCCCTGTAGGCGGACACCTCGACTGAGAGGATGTCCGCATGTCAGACGACCGAGCCGCGACGCCACCGTGAACAGAACTCCCACCCCGACTTGTGTCCACGGTCGGGCCTGACTTCTGTTCACACCTCGGTGGAGCGGGTGAGGGGAATCGAACCCCCGTTGCGAGCTTGGGAAGCTCGTGTTCTACCATTGAACTACACCCGCGGGCTGAGCAGGCATGATACGGCCGTCGTCGTGCCCCGCGCAATCGAGGCCAGGCCCATGATCCTCTCCGACCGCGACATCCGCGCCCAGCTCGACGCCGGCCGCGTCGCCATCGACCCGCTCGCCGACGACGCCCTGCAGCCCTCCTCGGTCGACCTGCGGGTGGACCGCCGCTTCCGCGTCTTCGCCAACCACCGCTACCCCTACATCGACACCCGCGAGCCGCAGCCCGACCTCACCGAGCTCGTCGACGTCGCCGAGGGCGAGCCGTTCGTGCTGCACCCCGGCGAGTTCGTCCTCGGCGCGACCCTCGAGCGCGTCGCGCTGCCCGACGACCTCGTCGCCCGGCTCGAGGGCAAGTCGAGCCTCGGCCGACTCGGGCTGCTCATCCACTCCACGGCCGGCTTCGTCGACGCCGGCTGGGACGGCTGGCTGACGCTCGAGCTCTCCAACGTCGCGACGCTGCCGATCGCGATCTACCCGGGGATGAAGATCGGTCAGCTCGCGCTCTTCCGCCTGTCCTCCCCCGCCGAGCAGCCCTACGGGGCCTCGGCGCTCGGCAGCAAGTACCAGGGCCAGCAGGGGCCGACGGCGAGCCGGTACTACGAGAACTTCCGCGGCGCGGCCTCGGAGTAGCCGCCGCCTCAGGCTCAGGCAAGCTCGAGCGCCGGGGGCGGGGCGACGTCGCGTAGGACGTCGAGCAGCGCGTCGAGGCCCGCGTGCTTGGGCACGAAGGCATCGGCGCCGAGGTCGACGACGTCGGCGGCCACCGCGGGGGGCTCGGAGGAGAAGACGACGATGCGGGCGTCGGGCAGGCGCTCGCGCAGTAGTGGCAGCGTCGCCCGGCCGTCGCGGCGGGGCATCGCGAGGTCGAGGACGACGCCGGCGGGCGCGACGGCCTCGGCGACGGCGATGGCCTCGACGCCGTCGCCCGCCTCACCAGCGAAGGCGAATCCGGGGTGCTCCTCCATCGCGCGGCGCAGCACCGAGCGGATGCCGACGTGGTCGTCGACGACGAGGACTCGCAGTGGTGCGGGGTGCCTGTTCATGCTCCCGCCTTTCCTGTGACTTTACGTCCTGTAAGGACGCCCGAAAAGTCACGTACGGTGAGGTTGGCAGCAAAGCCGGCTGGTGTCAACCGGGGCGCCGGCGGCGGCCGTCGCGTGAGCGTCGCGGCGCTGCGGCGCTCAGCCCGCCTCGGGGGCCTCCTGCCGCGCAGCGGTGACCGAGGGGTGGGCCTCGTCGCCGTCGACCTCGGCGAGCGGCAGGAGCGACTCGGCGAGGAGGTGGGCGACGTCGACGACGCGGACCTGCCCCTCGGCGAGCTCGCCCCTGCCGGCCTTGTCGGCGACGGCGTCGTCGAGCATGACCATGCAGAACGGGCAGGCGGTCGAGACGAGGTCGGGCTCGAGGTCGAGCGCCTCGTCGATGCGCTCGTGGTTGACGCGCTTGCCGAGGTCCTCCTCCATGAAGAAGCGCGCGCCGCCGGCGCCGCAGCAGAAGCTCTGGCTGCGGCATCGTCCCATCTCGACCTTCTCGAGCCCGGCGACGCCATCGACGACGCTGCGCGGCTCGTCGTAGACCTCGTTGTGGCGTCCGAGATAGCAGGGGTCGTGGTAGGTGACCCGCTTGGCGACCTCGGCCCGCGGGGTCAGTCGCCCCTCGGCGACGAGGTGGGCGAGCAGCTCGGAGTGGTGGATGACCTCGAAGTGCCCGCCGAAGTCGGGGTACTCGTTGGCGAGGGTGTTGAGGCAGTGCGGGCAGGTCGCGACGATGCGCCTGGCGCCGACCTCGTTGAGGGTCTCGACGTTGGCCTCGGCCATCATCTGGAAGAGGTACTCCATGCCGAGGCGGCGGGCGGGGTCGCCGGTGCAGGACTCCGCGGGGCCGAGCACCGCCCAGCTCACCCCGGCGGCGTCGAGGAGGTCGGCGACGGTCTGGGTCGTCTTCTTCGCGCGGTCCTCGAAGGCCCCGGCGCAGCCGACCCAGAAGAGGTACTCGACGTCCTCGTCGATCGGGCCGTCGACGACGCGGATGTCGCGGTCGCCGGCCCAGTCGAGGCGCTTCGACGAGCCCGCGCCCCACGGGTCGCCGGAGTTCTCGAGGTTGCGCAGCATCGCGCCGGCCTCGGGTGGGAAGCTCGACTCCATCATCGCCTTGTAGCGGCGGAGGTCGACGATGTGGTCGACGTGCTCGATGTCGACGGGGCACTCCTCGACGCAGGCGCCGCAGGTCGTGCACGACCACAGGACGTCGTAGTCGATGACGACGCCGTCCGCGCCGGGGGCGTCGCCGACGAGGGGGGTGTTGAGGACCGCGGCGTCGCCGTTCGTCTCCCGCTTGGCGTCGTCGAGGAGGTAGGGGCCCTTGGCGTAGAGGTGGTCGCGCAGGTCCATGATGAGCAGCTTCGGCGAGAGCGGCTTGCCGGTGTTCCACGCCGGGCACTGGCTCTGGCAGCGGCCGCACTCGGTGCAGGAGTACATGTCGAGGAGGCGCTTGAAGCCGAAGTGCTCGATCTCGCCGACGCCGAGGACGTCGTCCTCGTCCATCTCCTCGACGTCGATGCGGTCGGCCTCGAGCTTGCCGAGACCCTTGGGGAAGCGGCTGAAGGCGACGCTGAAGGGGATCGACACGACGTGGAGGTGCTTGGAGTGGACGGTGAAGAGGAAGAAGCCGACGAACACCGCGACGTGGGCGAGCAGGAACGCCGTGGCGACGAGCTCGAGCCCGGTCTCGTCGATGCCGCCCATGAACCCGCCGAGCCAGGAGGAGGCGAACGCGCCGTCGGGGTAGGGCAGCGTCCCCTTCGCCGCCCGCGCGCCGCGCAGGACGAGCGCGGTGTAGAGCAGCACGAACTCCGCGAGCAGGACGTACCAGCCCTCGTCGAGGTTCGAGCCGGCGAAGCGCGAGGACCGGCCCTGTCGTGAGGGCGCCTGGGCGAGGCGGATGGCGGCGAAGCCGACGACGGTGGCGAGGACGATGACGGTGAAGAGGTCCTGGGCGAAGCCGAGCGCCTCGGTGCGCAGCGCGCCGGGCGGGAACCCGGGGATGTGGAACTCGGGGTCGAAGATCTCGCCGACCGCCTCGAGCGTGTGGGTCTGCAGGACGATGAAGCCCCAGAAGATGAGGGCGTGGAGGAAGCCCGAGCCCGACCAGCGCAGGATCTTCTCCTGCCCGAGGACGTGGCGCAGGAGGTAGCGGACCTTCTGCCCCCACTGGCCCATGCGCTCGGGCATGCGCTGGGCGACGAAGAGCAGCCGGGCGAGGAAGACCACGCGCCGCAGCGCGAGGAAGAGGCCCCCGCCGAGGATGGCGAGGCCTGCGGTGAGCCGGACGATGTCGAGCGTGGCCATGCGCCGTCCCTTGCCGCCTGCGTTGTTACTGGAGGGTAACTTCCGGGGTGGCGGGTGGTCCAGCCCGCACGGGCTTTGAGCGCGGCGTCGGGCGGTGCCGGCGGCTGGCGGCGGGCCCCGGCGTGCTCAGGAGCGCGGCTTGGGCTGGTAGACCTTGCGCCGGAAGACGTCGGTGCGGGCCGAGGCGACCCGGTCGAGGATGAGCAGCCCCTCGAGGTGGTCGAGCTCGTGCTGCAGCGCGCGGGCCTCGAAGCCCTCGGCCTCGATGACGCGCTCGGCGCCGTCGGGGTCGGTGCCGCGCACGACGACGCTCAGGGCCCGGCGCACGTCGGCGGTGAAGTCCGGCACGCTCATGCAGCCCTCACGGGCGACCTCGCCGCCCTCGGAGAGCAGGAGCTCGGGGTCGAAGAGGACGATGAGCCCGTGGTTGGCGTCCTTGGCCTTGGGGTGGCTCGACACGTCGAGGCAGAACGCCCGGCGCGAGACGCCGAGCTGGGGGGCGGCGAGGCCGACGCAGCCCGGCGAGACGACCATCGTGTCGACGAGGTCGGCGGCGAGGGCCGGATCGGGTCCGCCGCTGGGCACTGCTCGGGCCTTGAGCACCGGGTGGGGGACGGTGACGACGTCGCGCTCGGGCATCTACAGCGTCTCGATGTCGAGCGGGTGGATGCTGACCTCGACGCCTCCCACGCGCTGCTTGATCGCCTCGGCGATCGCCGTCGGGTCCGCTCCGGAGAGGTCGACCTCCATGACGCAGGCGTAGACGGGCTCCTCGCCGCCGAGGACCTGCGTGGTGAGGTCGGTGACGTTGACGCCGGCGTCGGCGAGGGTGCTCGCGGCCTTGTGGACGATGCCGGGGCGGTCGGTGCCGTAGACGCTCACGACGTGGTCGGCGGGCGTGCCGCCGAGGCGTCCCTCGCCAACCTCGCTCACGCGCACGAAGAGGCCGAGGTCGGCGGTGGCCTCGGCGAGCGCGCGCTCGAGCTCGGCGGGGTCCTCCTCGGCCTCGACGAGGAGCATGATCGCGAAGTGCCCGCCGAGGATCGTCATCGACGAGTCGGTGAGGTTGCCGCCGTGCTCGTAGAGCACGCCGGTCACCCGCGCGATGATTCCCGGACGGTCCGCGCCGATCGCGGTGACGGCCATGGCGGGCACGGGGGCTCCTCTCGACGGTGGTCTGCCGTGGAGTCTAGGCCCGGGGAGTCGAGGCAAGCTCCGCCGCGCCGGCGTCGCCGGCCGTGAGCGCGACGGCGAGCACGACGGCGAGGGTGGCCGCGGCGAGCAGCGCGCCGGTGACGAGCCGTCGCCGACTCGGGGGCTCGGCGGGCTCATCGTCCTCGTCGTCCTCGTCGGTCGCGAAGGCCGCGTCCTCGACGTGGATGCGGATCGGCACCCGGGTCGCGCGCTCCCTGACATGCTCGGCGTCGGCGTCGGCGTCGGCGTCGTCCGGCTCGGCCTCGCCAGCGTCCGTGGGGCCCGCCTCGCCGTGGCCCGCCTCGTCGGAGCCGTCCTCCGGCTCGTCATCGTGGGGCTCGCCCTCGCCC
>PWFH01000078.1:2500-9007 GCA_003553795.1 Egibacter sp.
GCCTTGCCGAACATCTCGGCGGGCTCCTCGGTCACCCCGATGGTGTTGCCCGAGGTCTTCGACATCTTCGCCGCGCCGTCGAGGCCCTCGATGAGCGGCATCGTGAGCACGACCTGGGGGTCCTGGCCGGCGGCGCCCTGCAGCTGCCGGCCCACGAGCAGGTTGAAGGTCTGATCGGTGCCGCCGAGCTCGACGTCGGCCCGGACCTCGACGGAGTCCTGCCCCTGCAGCAGCGGGTAGAGCAGCTCGCTGACGGCGATGGGCCGTCCCGCCTCGTAGCGCGCGGCGAAGTCGGCGCGCTCGAGCATCTGCGCGACGGTGGCCTGCGCGGCCAGGCCCAGCACGTCGGCCATGCCCATGCCGGCGAGCCAGTCGGTGTTGTCGACGACCTCGAGCGGCTCGGGGTGCAGCACGCGCCCGACCTGCTCGAGGTACGTCGCGGCGTTGGCGCGAACCTCCTCGGCGGTGAGCCGCGGGCGGGCCATCGAGCGACCCGACGGGTCGCCCACCTGCGCGGTGAAGCCCCCGATGATGAGCACCGCGGTATGGCCGAAGGACTGGAACTCCCGGAGCTTGCGCAGCACCACGGTGTGGCCGAGGTGGACGTCGGGGCTCGTCGGGTCCATCCCGAACTTCACCCGCAGGGGCGGGCGCTCGCCCCGGGCGCAGGCCTCGAGCTTGCGCTCGAGCTCCCCGCCGGGGATGACGTCCTCGGCCCCGTCGAGCAGGATCTTCAGCTGGTGTTCGGCGGTACGCTCCATGGCCGGAAGGCTACTGCAGGGGCTGGCCCACGCGGCCGGCTCCCGCGCCGCGGCGAGCCCGCTGGGAGGTGAGCGATGCGCCGGCGAACGCTCCTCGCCATCCTCGTGCTCGCAGCGCTCGCCACGGCCTGCGGGCCGATCGTCGAGGTCGTCCCGACCGCGCCGGCCGACCTCGACGAGCCGCAGCAGACCAGCGTCGTGCTCGACGCCGAGGGCGCGGTGCTCGCCGAGCTGCACGCCGAGCAGGACCGCGAGCTCGTGGCCCTCGAGGAGGTCCCCGAGGTCCTCGTCGAGGCGGTCCTCGCCGTCGAGGATCCGCGGTTCTACGACCACGGCGGTCTCGACGGACGGGCGCTGGCCCGCGCCCTGCTCACCAACACCCGGGAGGGCAGGGTCGCCGAGGGCGGCTCGACGATCACCCAGCAGCTCGCGAAGAACGCCGCGACCGGCGACGCGCGCACCGTGGGACGCAAGCTCGAGGAGGCGAGCGTCGCGCTGCAGCTCGAGGCCGAGCTCGGCAAGGACGGCATCCTCGAGCGCTACCTCAACACCGTGTACCTCGGCAACGGCGCCTACGGCGTGGGGGCGGCTGCCCGGCGCTACTTCGGCGCGGAGGTCGGCGACCTCGACCTCGGCGCGGCGGCCCTGCTCGCGGGGCTGCTCTCGGCACCGAGCCGCAACGATCCCTACGCCGAGCCCGAGCGTGCCGAGGCCGCGCGCGATCGTGCCCTCGAGGCGATGGTGCGCCAGGGGGTGATCGACGTTGCGCGCGCCGAGGAGGTCGCCGCACAGCCCCTCGGCGTCGGCCCCGCGCCCGTTGTCGGGCGGCGCGAGGCGCCGTACCTCGTCGACCTCGTCCTCGACCGCCTCCAGCACGACCCGGCCTTCGACGCCCTCGGCGCCTCCCCCGCCGAGCGCGCCGACCGACTCTTCCGCTCGGGGCTCGTCATCGAGACGACGCTCGATCCCGCCTGGCAGCAGGCCGCGGAGGCGGCGGTGGCCGCGACCGTCGGCGAGCCCGGCGACCCCGCCGCCGCGATGGTGGCCATCGACCCCTCGACCGGCGAGATCCGCGCGCTCGTGGGTGGTCGCGACTGGGACGACGCCGCCGACCCCGCGGCGCGCTTCAACCTCGCGACGACCGCGGCGCGCCAGCCGGCCTCGGTGCTCAAGCCCGTCGTCCTCGCCGCCGCGCTCGAGCAGGGCTGGAGCCTCGGCGACCACCTCCCCGCCCCCGCGAGCCTCGAGCTCGCCGCCGACCCGCCCGAGGAGCCTGACGCCTGGGAGGTCGGCAACCACCGCGAGCGCGACTACGGCCTCGCGACCCTGCGCGAGGCGGTGACCCTGTCGATGAACACCCCGTTCGCGGCGCTCATCGAGGAGGTCGGCCCCGAGGCCGTGGCGGCCCTCGCCGCGGACCTCGGGGTGGCCACCCCCCTCGAGGCGCGCCGCACCCTCGCGCTCGGCGTCCAGGAGGTCACCGTCCTCGACGTCGCGAGTGTGCAGGCGACCCTCGCCGCCGGGGGCGTGCACCGCCGCCCCTCGGCGGTCAGCAGGGTGCTCGACGCCGACGGCGAGGTGCTCTACGAGCGCGCGCCCGACGAGGGCCGCCGGGTGCTCGAGCCCGCCGTGGCCTGGCAGCTCACCCGCGCGCTCGAGGGGGTCGTGACCGCCGGCACCGGCGAGCGCGCGGGGATCGCCCGGCCGCTGGCCGCCAAGACCGGGACCTCCCAGGACAACGTCGACGCCTGGTTCGCCGGCTACACCCCCGACCTCGCCGCCGCGGTGTGGATCGGCTTCCCCGAGGGGCGGGTGCCGATGGAGCCACCGACGACGCGCCGTCGCGTCGACGGGGGGACGTGGCCGGCCGAGCTCTTCGCCCGCTTCGCGATGAGCGCCCTCGAGCGGGTGCCCGCCGAGGGCTTCGAGCCTCCCGACGTCGACCTGCGCAGCGTCGAGGTCCACGCCACCGCCGACTGCCTCGCCGCGCCGCACACGCCGTCGGCCCTGCGTGTCGAGCGCACGTTCCCCGCGGGCCTCGAGCCGACCGAGCTCTGCCTCGAGCCCGAGGGGGCGGTGCCCGCGCCATCGGGCGGGGCGCACGCGGCCTCCGACGGCCGCTAGGCCGACGGGGCGGGCGCGCGGGGGCTGCGCACGTAGCGCGACACCCACCGGGAGCCGGCCACCGCGAAGCGCCACGGCCAGTCGGCCGCCTCGGAGATGCCGACGCGCGGGCCCCCGGTCACCGGCGGGCGGGCGCCGTCGTCGTAGAGATCGAGGGCCGAGGCCGACAGGGCGAGGCCGTTCCAGGAGCCGTCGAGGCCGAAGGCCTGGGCGAGGCGCCCCGGCCCGCGCAGCAGCTCGCGGTCGGGCCGGTCCCCGCGGCGCGCACGCATGCGCTCGAGCCCGGCCAGCGGCTCGGCGGCGCGGACGAGCACGCCCTGACCGACGTCCTCGGCACCGGTGGCGATGTTGAAGAGCCAGTGCACCCCGTAGGAGCGGTAGACGTAGGCGGTGCCGGGCGCGCCGAAGAGCGGCTCGTTGGCCGGCGTCCTGCGGCGGTGGGCGTGGCAGGCCGGGTCGTCCTCGGTGTAGGCCTCGGCCTCGACGATGCGGGCGAGCAGTCCCTCGTCGGCCCGGGCGAGGAGGATGCCGCACAGCGCCTCGGCGACCGCCGGGGCGGGGCGGGCGAAGAAGCCCGCGCCGAGCACCGCGGGCTCGGGCGGCGGGGCGGCACCGTCGCGCGGACCGCTCACCGGGCACGCTCCCGCTTCGCCGCGACGAAGGCGCGGAGCTCCTCGAGACCGCGGGTGTTGAGCACCGCCGAGGCCGGGGCCCAACCGCGCTGGGCGGTGCGCACCGCCCACGTGAGGTTCGCGAGGCCGCCGGTGGTGTGGGCGTCGGAGGCCAGCGACAGCGTGGCGCCGGCCTGCACCGCCCGACGGACGACCTCGGCGGGCATGTCGAGGCGGCGCAGCGCGCCGTTGACCTCGAGCGCGGTGCCGGTCTCCACCGCGGTGGCGATGACCCGCTCCCAGTCGAGGTCGTAGCCGGGCCGCTGGCCCAGCAGCCGCCCGCTGGGATGGCCGATCGCGTGGACGTGGGGGTTGGCCATGGCGGTGCACAGCCGCCCGGTCTGCGCAGCCCCGTCGCGCTCGAGCATCGTGTGGATGCTCGCGACGCACCAGTCGAAGGTCGCGAGGAACTCGGCGTCGTAGTCGACCCCGCCCTCGCCGTCGATGTTGAGCTCGAGGCCGTCGAGCAGCGCGAGGCCGTAGCGCTCGGCGAGGGCGGGCAGCGCCTCGCGCCGGGCGAGGAGGTCGGCGCGGGAGGCGCCGTTCATCGTGAGGTCCTCGGCGTGGTCGGTCACCGCCCACCACGCCAGGCCCCGCTCGGCGGCGGCGGCCACCATCGCCTCGAGGCTCGCGCGGCCGTCGCCGGAGACGTCGCTGTGGCCGTGGAGGTCGCCGACGACGGCCTCCTCGGTGACGACCTGCGGCAGGGACCCCTCCGCGGCGGCCTCGATCTCGCCGGTGTCCTCGCGCATCGGCGGTGGCACCCAGGCCAGGCCCAGCGCGGCGTAGACCTCCTCCTCGGTGACCCCGGCGCGGCGCTGCCCCGTCTCGCGGTCGGCCACGGCGTACTCGTTGACGGTGAGGCCGTCGCGCACGGCGCGCTCCCGCAGCCGCACGTTGTGGGCCTTCGAGCCGGTGAAGTAGACGAGGGCCGCGCCCCAGGCCTCGGGTTCGACGAGGCGGACGTCGAGCTGGACGCCGGGCCCGCGGGTGCGCACCGAGAGCTTCGTGTCGCCGTCGGCGAGCACCTCGGCGACGAGGTCGGTGTCGCCCCGGACGGTCTCGGCGACCTCGGCGGGCGAGGAGGTAGCGACGAGCACGTCGAGGTCACCGACGGTCTCGCGCATGCGCCGCAGCGAGCCCGCGGGCGCGGCCCGCTCGACGGCGTCGAGGGCCTCGAGGCGGCGGCAGAGCTCGACGGCGAGGTCGACGACGTCGGCGACCGGGGTGCGGTCGGTGTCCTTCGCGCCGATGCGCTCGAGTCCGCCGGCGATCCTCGCGGCGCTGCGCTCGCCGAGCCCGTCGAGCGCGGCGACCCGCCCGTCCTCGAGCGCGGCGGCGAGGTCGTCGAGGCCGCCGATGCCGAGCTCGGCGTGCAGCCGCCGAGCGGTCTTGGGCCCGAGGCCGGGCACGCGCGTGAGCTCGACGACGCCGGGCGGCACCTGCTCGCGGAGCTCGCTGAGCAGGCCGATCTCGCCGGTGGCGCGGAACTCGACGATCTTCGCCGCGGTCGAGGCGCCGATGCCCTTGACCTCGGTGAGCTCGGCCTCGTCGAGCTCACCGAGGTCGACCTCGGCGGCGCCGGCGGCCGCGGCGGCGCGCTCGTAGGCGCGCACGCGGAAGGCGTCCTCGCCGGCGAGGCGCAAGAGCTCGGCGATCTCCTCGAGCTGGCGGGCGATCTCGGTGTTGGCCCAGGCCATGGCCTAGCCCTCCTCGAGCTGGGGACGCAGGCGGGCGCGCAGCAGCGAGCGCTGCATCGGTCCCGCGTCGGCGACGAGGTCGGCGAGCGCGACGAGGGTGTCGAGGGCCCCGAAGAGCCCCGGGTCGTGCTCGTCGGTGACGGCGTCGACGAGCTCGAGGCCGAGGAAGCCCGCCGAGAGGCTGCGGGCGAGCTCGCCGGTCGGCAGGAGGTCCTCGAGGGCGCTGCCGGCGAGGAGGCGCTCGAGGGAGGCGGCGACCTCCTCGGCGAAGATGTCGACGCTCTCGCGCAGGGCCGGGCCGAGGTCGGGGTAGGCGCGCGCGCCGGCGAGCAGCTGGGTTAGCACCGCGAGGTTGCCGTTGTCGTGCTCCTCGGCGTGCAGCTCGCGCGCGACCTCGGCGAGCGCGGCGAACGTCGCGGCCTCGCCGAGGCGGTCGGCGTAGACGGCGACCCGTTCGCGCGAGATCACCCGCGCGGCCTCGGCGAGCAGCGCACCGAGGCCCCCGCCGGCGCCCTCGACCTCGCCGGGGTCGACCGCGGCGCGCTCGGCGATCGCCGTCTCCGACGTGCCGACGATGCCGCGCTCGCGCACCGTGGCGAGCGTCGCGTCGACGAGGTCGGCTCGGGGCTCCATGCCGACCGCAGGCTACCCGGCGAGGCGCTCCCGCAGCGCGGCGAGCTGGGCGCGGACCGCCGCGGGCGCGGGCCCGAGGGTCGCCGCGCGCCGGGCGACCGCCGCGGCGGCGTCGGTGAGCGCGTCGACGTCGGCGTCGCCGAGCTCGGGCAGGAGCGCGACGAGCCGCGCGCCATCGAGGTCGGTGAGGTCGAGGCCGTCGGCCTCACAGGCCGCGACGGCCTCGCCGACGCGCTCGTGGGCGGTGCGGAAGGCCACGCCCCGGCGCACGAGCTCCTCGGCGACGTCGGTGGCGAGCGCGAAGCCGCCGCCGGCGGTCGACGCGAGGCGCTCGCGGTCGAACGACAGCGAGGCCACGGTGCCCGCCATCGCCGGCAGGGCGAGGGCGAGGGTGTCGACGGCGTCGAAGAGCGGCGGCTTGTCCTCCTGCAGGTCGCGGTTGTAGGTCAGCGGCAGCCCCTTGAGGGTGACGAGCAGGGCGACGAGGTCGCCGACGAGCCGGCCGGCCTTGCCGCGGACGAGCTCGGCGACGTCGGGGTTGCGCTTCTGGGGCATGATCGAGCTGCCGGTGGAGAAGGCGTCGCCGACGCGGGCCCAGCCGAACTCCACCGAGCTCCA
>PWFH01000211.1 GCA_003553795.1 Egibacter sp.
CACCATCGACGTGCCCGCCGTCCGCTCCCGCTTCCCGGGCCTCGCGCGCATGGACGAGCGTGGCTACCCGCTCGTCCACGCCGACGCACCCGGGGGCACCCAGATCGTCGAGGATGCGATCGACGCGATGCGCGCCTACCTCGAGACCTCCTTCGCCAACGCCGGGCAGGACTTCGTGACCTCGAGCGAGACCGACCGCATGGTCGCCGCGAGCCGTCGCGAGGTCGCCGCCCTCGTCGGCGGCCAGCCCAGCGGGGTGGTCTTCGGGGCGAACATGACGACGCTCGTCTGGCACCTCGCCCGGGCGCTCGAGCGCCGCCTCGGGTCGGGCGACGAGGTCGTGTGCACCCGGCTCGACCACGACGCCAACGTCACCCCGTGGCGGCGGCTCGCCGAGCGCGTCGGCGCGACGGTCCGGTGGGTCGGCATCGACGAGCAGGGCCGCCTCGACCCCGCCGACCTCGAGGCTGCGGTGACCTCGCGCACGCGCCTCGTCGCCTTCCCGCTCGCCTCCAACGTCCTCGGCACCGTCGTCGACCCCGCACCGTTCGTCGACGCCGCCCGCAGCGTCGGGGCGCTCACCGTCGCTGACGCCGTGCACGCCGCACCGCACGTCGCGCTCGCGCAGGACCGCGACGGCATCGATGTCCTCGCCTGCTCGCTCTACAAGGTCTACGGCCCCCACCTCGGGGCGCTCGTCGCCCGCCCGTCGCTGCTCGCCGAGCTCACCCCCGACCGCCTCGAGGCCCAGCCCGACCACGGCCCCGGGCGGTGGCAGTCGGGCACGCAGAGCTTCGAGGCGATCGCCGGCGCCGGCGCGGCCCTTGGCTACGTCCGCGGGCTCGGCCTCGAGACCATCGCGCGCCACGAGGCAGCGCTCTCGCAGCGCTTCCTCGCGGGCCTCACCGGCCTCGGCCACGTCACGCTGCACGGCCCCCCGGAGGCAGCCGGACGCACGCCAACCTTCTCGCTCACCGTCGAGGGTCGCTCACCCGCCGCGGTCTCGGCGGCCCTCGCCGAGCAGGGCATCCTCACCTTCCGCGGCCACTGCTACGCGCTCGAGCCGCTGCGCGCCCTCGGGCTGCTCGACAGTGGCGGGATCACCCGCGTCGGCTTCGCGCACTACCACGACGAGACCGACGTCGACCGGGTCCTCGAGGCGCTCGCCGCGCTGCGCTGAGCCGTTCGCGGACGGCCGGTGGCGGCCCCATGGGGGCTTCGGGGCCTGCCCGGGGCGCCGGGTCGTGGGGTTCGTCCGCCGCGGCTGCAGGGCCGGCGCGGCGCGTCAGTCGCCCCGGGCGTGGGCGAGCCAGCCGTCGACGACGCTGCGGTGCTCGGCGACCCATTCCGCGGCGGCCATGGCGAGGTCGTCGTCGCTGTACTCCTCGGCGGCGGCCATCTCCGCGCTGTGCGCGGTGAGGTCGGCGAGGGGGATCTCGACGACCTCGAGGAGGCGGCGGATCGGCGGGTGCTCCTCGACGAGGTCGGCGTGCGCCACCGCGCGGAGGTCGTTGACCGTCCAGCCCAGCTCGCACGGGTCATCCCCGGCGCAGCCCTCGAGGCCGCGCACCGTCGTCGGCTCCTCGGCACCGGGCAGGGCCTGCGACTCGAGCCAGAGGACGTCCTCGCCGGGGCGCAGGACGTCGACGGTGGCGCTCGGCGTCCAGGCGTAGAGCAGGACCGGCTCGCCGGCGGCGACGCGCTCGCGCGCCTCGGCGACGTGGTCGTCGTAGTCGCCGACGACCTGGGTGACCGCCTCGCCCCAGGGGAGCTCGTCGAGCTGGCGGTCGATGGCCCGTCGGCAGCCCCAGCCCTCCTCGCAGCCGAGGACGTCGGCGGTCCCGTCGCCGTCGGTGTCGAAGGCGGCGGCGACCTCGGGGCGCCGCAGGTCCTCGGTCGAGGTGACGTCGAGGTCGGCGGCGGTGGCCGCGTCGACGAGGTAGCCCTGGACCGCGCCGGCCTCGACGAGGGTGCCGACCGGCTCGATGGGGGTGGCGACGCGCTGGCCGGTCACGAGCTCGCGCTCGAGGAAGCGCGCGTGCAGCGGGAACCAGCCGTTGGCCCAGAGGTCGTAGTCGCCACGGGCGAGCAGCGGGTAGAAGGTCTCGGGGCTCAGCGTCGCCTCGGCGGGGTCGGTGACGTCGTAGCCGAGCTCCTCGAGCAGGTGCGCGACGATCGCGGCCTGCAGGAAGCCCGCCTCCCAGTCCGCCCTCGCCATGCGCACCTCCTCGGCCTCGGCCGGCTCGACCTCGGGCGGGGCCCCTGCCGGTGCGGGCTCCTCCTCGAGCGGCGCGCAGGCGGCGGCGAGCAGGCCCGCGAGGGCGAGGGCGGCGAGCCCGCCGGCGCGCCGGCGCGCCGCGGCGGGACGCGGTCGTGCGCTCACGGCGATCCCTCCTCGTCCTCGTCGGCGGGCCGGGCGGGGCGCCCGGCCTCGGTGGCGTCGCCCCCGGCGGGGCGCTCGGCGGGCCCGGCGGCGCGCCCGCCCTCTACGGCGTCGTCCTCGGCGTCGTCCTCGGCGGGCGGGGCGGTGCTCTCGCCCCCTTCGCGCTTGAGGTGGTCGAGCAGCGCGCCGTGGCGTGAGCGGAAGATCTGGGCGTCGTAGTGGGCCTCGAGGAGGTCGAGCTCCTCATGGAAGGCCCGCCGCAGGCTCCACGTGAGCACGAGCAGGACGACGGCGAACGGCAGCCCGGTGGCCACGGCGGCGGTCTGCAGCGCGGTGAGCCCGCCGCCGATGAGCAGCACCGCCGCCAGCGCCCCCTCCATCACCGCCCAGAACACCCGCTGGGTCACCGGCGAGTCGATCTTGCCGCCCGAGGTGAGGTGGTCGACGACGAGCGAGCCCGAGTCCGAGGAGGTCACGAAGAACGAGATGATGAGCACGACGGCGGCGAGCGAGGCGACCGTGGTGAGGGGGAAGGCGCGGAGCATGTCGAAGAGCGCGGTGGCGACGTTCTCGCTGACCGCGGCGCTGACGTCGCGCACGCCGGAGCGCTGGAGGTTCAGGGCGGTGCCGCCGAACACCGACATCCAGAAGAACGAGAGGATCGAGGGGAAGCCGACGACGCCGAGGACGAACTCGCGGACGGTGCGGCCCTTCGAGACCCGGGCGATGAACATGCCGACGAACGGCGACCACGAGATCCACCAGCCCCAGTAGAAGACCGTCCAGCCGCCCTGCCAGTCGGTGTCGACGAAGGCCTCGCTCCAGAAGGCGAGCTGCGGCAGCGAGCTCGCGTAGAAGCCGACGCTCTGCACGAACGCCTGGAAGACGAAGACCGCCGGTCCGACGGTGAGCAGGAAGACCATGAAGCCGCCGGCGAGCACGATGTTGAGCTGGCTCAGCCGCTTGACGCCGCCGTCGAGGCCAGCGACGACCGAGAGGACGGCCACGCCGGTGATGACGGCGATGAGCAGGACCTGGAAGCTCGTGTCCTGCGGCCAGCCGAAGAGCGCGTTGAGACCGGCGGCGGCCTGACCGACGCCGAGGCCGAGGGAGGTCGCGAGGCCGGCGAGGGTCGCGAGCACGGTGAGGATGTCGATGGCGTTGCCCCAGCCGCCGTAGATCCGCGGGCCGAGCAGCGGGTAGAAGACCGAGCGGAACGTCAGCGGCAGCCCGCGGTTGAAGGCGAAGAACGACAGCGCGAGGCCGACGAGGGCGTAGATCGACCAGGGGTGCAGCCCCCAGTGGTAGAAGGTCGTCGCGAGCGCGGCGCTGCTGGCCTCGGCGCCGCCCGGCTCGACGCCGAACATCGGCGCGGGGGCCTCGAGGTGGAAGATCGGCTCAGCGACCGACCAGAACATCAGGCCGATGCCCATGCCGGCGCTGATGAGCATCGCGTACCACGCCGGCCGGCTGAACTCCGGCTTGGCGTTGGGTCCGCCGAGGCGGATCTTGCCGTAGCGGCTGAAGGCGAAGAAGGCGACGGTGAGCACGAAGAGGTTGGCACTGAGGATGTAGAACCAGCCGAACGTGTCGTTGATGCCGTCGAGGGTCGCCTCGAAGGCCGCCCCGGCGCGCTCGGGGAAGGCGAGCGTGACACCGACGAAGACGAGGAGCAGGCCGCCGGAGATGAAGGTCACCCACGGGTGGAGGTCGAAGCCTCCACGGACGATGTTCGTGTCGCCGGGCTCGCGGTCGGCGACCTCGGGGTAGAAGTTGATCTCCGGGTCGACCTGCAGGCCACGGAAGCGCGCCCGGTTGTAGATCGCCGCCCGGCGCGCCCTCCGGCGCTGGCGCTCGGCCTCCTCCCGGGCCCGCTCCGCCTCGGTGAGGTCGCGCTTGTGCGGCTTGGCCATGCGGTCGCCCTCCCAGGGCTGGCCTCGCTGACCGTGCTGGCGGCGAACCGCCCGCTCGCCAGCCTCCCCAGGTGCGGGGCAGTCGAGTCCCCTAGGAGGCGTCGAGCTCGGCGAGCAGCGGTGCGTGGTCGCTCGGCTTGGGGCCCTTGCGGAAGTCTCGGTCGATGCCGCAGGCGGTGAGCCGCCGGCCGTGCCGCTCGGCGAGGAGGTGGTAGTCGATGCGCATCCCGTGGTTGCGGGGGAAGGCCCCGGCACGGTAGTCCCACCAGGTGAACTGCGGCTCGTCGGGATGCAGCCTGCGGTAGGCGTCGAGGTAGCCGGTGTCGAGCAGCGCGGCGAGGCGCTCGCGCTCCTCGCCGGTGACGTGGGTGGCCCCGACGAAGGCCTCAGCGTCCCAGACGTCGGCGTCGTCGCGGGCGACGTTGAGGTCGCCGGCAACGAGGTCGGGGGCGTCGTCGGCGGCGAGGCGCTCGCGCATCGCCTCGAGGAAGACGAGCTTGTCGGCGAAGGTCGGCGACGCGGGCTCACGGCCGTTGGGCACGTAGACCGACGCCACGCGCCAGCCGTCGACGACGGCCTCGACCCAGCGCGCCTCCTCGGGGCGGGCCTCGCCGGGCAGGCCGCTGCGCACGTCGTCGACCTCGGCGTCGCGACGGGCGAGCACGGCCACGCCCGCCCAGCGGCCTCCGCACAGGCGCGGGGCGGTGTAGCCGGCCTCGGCGAGGGCCTCGGCGGGGAAGGCCTCCTCGGCGCACTTGAGCTCCTGCAGGCAGACGAGGTCGGGCTCGTGGGCCCCGAGCAGCTCGAGCAGCCGTGGCAGGCGCGCCCGCACCGAGTTGACGTTCCAGGTCACGACCCGCATCCGGCTCCTCCTCGCTGTGGCGCGCCGCGTGCCGCGCGCCTGGCGCGCCCTGTCCGAGGCGGGAGGGTAGCGGTCCGTCGGGGGCGCGGCCGCCGGCCGCGTGCGTGCGGACGGCGGCCTGCGTGGCCCGTCTAGAGCTCGAAGTCGAAGGCCGCGGTGTCGTCGTCGGCGGTCGTGACGGTGAGCTCGTAGGCGCCCTCGGGTGGGTCCTCGACGAGGAAGGCGAGGGGCTCGTCGGTGACGAGCTCATTCGGCTGGAGGGTGTCTGCGGGTGCGAGCTCCGGCATGACCGTGCGCCCGTCGGGCAGCTCGAGGACGAACTCGCGGTCCATGTGCCGGGAGTAGCGGTCACCCTCGTAGGCGAGGTCGACGGTGAGCCCGAGCGAGAGCGCACCGTCGTCGAGCTGCTCGAAGCGGTCGTGGCTGAACGGCCAGAGGTCGCCGGCGCTCACCTCGACGAGCAGATCGCCCGCCGCCATGTCGCCGCTCAGGTCGACCTCGATCGGCTCGAAGCCCTCCGGCTCGGCGCTGCCGTCGAGGGCGATGATGGTGTGCTGCTTGGCCGGCGGGCCGGCGTGGAGCTCGACGCCGGCCAGCTCGAGGTCGGGCTCGACAGCGAAGGCGATCTCCCCGACGTTGCGGCCGCCCTCGGGCAGGTCGGGCAGCTCGCTGGCGTAGCCCGTCGCGATGATCTGCGCCCCGTCGACGACGAGGATCATGTCGTCGAAGGGGAAGAGCGAGCCGCGGTAGGTGTCGTCGGTGAGGTTGGTGAACTCCCCGCGCACCGAGAGCATCCCCTCGGGCTCCGAGTAGGTGTCGTCGACGACGAGCTCGGCCTCGAGCAGCTCGACGTGCGCGCCCTCGTACCAGAAGTCCCCGACGAGGGACTCGACCCAGCCCTCCGCGGCGGGCTCCTCCTCCGTCTCGGGGTCCTCCTCCGGCTCGGGCTCCTCCTCGGGCTCGGGCTCCTCCTCGGGCTCGGGCGCTGGTTCCTCGGCGACCTCCTCCCCGCAGGCAGCGAGCCCCACGATGAGCAGCAGGGCGGCGAGCAGTGCGAGCCACGAGCGCGCCCTCCCACCGGAACGGCTAGCGAACCCCTCGATGTCTGCGTGCATCGCCTCTCCCTCCGCCTCTGCCTCGCCCCACCCCCCGACGGCTGCGAGCGTCCACTCGTCCTCATCACGGTGCCCCCCGGTGGACCTCTCGTCGACGGCCCTTCGCCCCTTCGGCAGACGGCCGTGCAGCCCCACCCGGGCGGGGGCGCGGGGGCGGGGCGCAGGGCCGGACCGGAGCGCGCCCCGACCCTGGCGGCAGCTGGCGGTCGGCGGTGAGCGCGGCGCCGGGCGCGGCATGCCTGGCCGTGCTCCTGGGCAGGATCGCATGCCGACCCGAGAAGGAGGACGTGTGATGGCCGAGCTCGCCACGCCCGAGGTCGTCGACGTCGCGTCGCTGCGCTCGCTGCTGGACGACCTCGCGCCGCCGGTGGTGACGATCACCTTCCCGACGACTCGCGCCGCGGTGCGCCCCGAGGAGAACGCGACGAAGCTCAAGAGCGCCCGACGGGAGGCCGTCGTGGAGCTGGAGCGGGCGGGACTCACCGGCGAGGGCGCCGAAGCCCACCTCGAGCCGCTCAAGGAGCTGCTCACCGACGCTGAGTTCTGGCTGCACCAGCTCGACGGGCTCGTCCTGCACGTGGCGGCCAACAGCGTGCGCCTGCACCGCACCCCGCACCCCGTCGACGAGCGTGTCGTCGCCGGCGATGCGCCCCTCATCAGCCCGCTGCTTCCCGGGCTCACCGTCGCCGGCCGCTTCGCGGTGCTCGCGATCAGCCAGGATCACGTGCGGCTGCTCGACGCGACCCAGACCACCGTCGAGGCGATCGACCTCGCCGCACACGGGGTGCCGACGTCCGTCGCGGACCTTCCCGGCGACGACGAGCCCCCTGAGCTCCAGCACCGCGCGGCGGGCCGTGGTGGGGATCCGGCGGTCTTCCACGGTCACGAGCGGCCGGACTTCGACCGCCTGCGCACCGAGCGCCTCTTCCGCGCCGTCGACGTCGCGCTGCCCAAGCTCCTGCCGGCGACCGCCCCGGTCGTCCTCGCGGGGGTGGAGGAGAACGTCGCGCGCTACCGTGCGACGAGCGGCCTGTCGAGGATCGTCGACGGGGCGGTCGGCGGCGATCCCGGGCGGCGTCGTGACGCCGAGCTGCGTGACGCAGCCTGGCCCCACGTCGTCGATGTGCTGCGCTCGCCGGTCGACGCGGCCCTCGAGGCCTATCAGGCCCAGGTCGGCACCGGCCTCGCGACCGCCGACCTGGAGGAGATCCTGCGGGCCGGGCTGGCGTCGCGCATCGCGACCCTGCTCGTCGCCGATGGCGCCCGGGCGTTCGGCGCGGTCGACGACGTCGGCCAGGTCACCCTGCGCGCCGGCGGGCCTCAGCCAGGCGACGTCGACCTCGTCGACGCCGCGGCGCGCCTGGCGCTGAGTCGCGGCGGTGAGGCCCTCGGCGTTGCCGCCTCGGCGCTGCCCGAGGGAGACCACGTCGCGGCGCTCCTGCGCTTCTGACCACGCGAGGCGTGGAGCGGGGTCCTCGGGGGCACCCTCGGCGGGGCGCGGCGTCCGCCGCGCCGTGACCCCCGCAGCGTCGAACGGTGGCGTTGCGCACGCACGTACACGTAGAGGAGCCCCCATGAGCTGGTCCACCGCCGACATCCCCGCGCAGGACGGTCGCCGGGTCCTCGTCACCGGCGCGACGAGCGGCATCGGCCTCGAGTCCAGCAAGGCGCTGGCCGCACAGGGGGCGCACGTCCTGCTCGGGGCGCGGGACCGGGGACGGGGGGAGGCTGCGCGAGCGCAGGTCATCGGCGCGGCGCCGACCGCCCGGGTCGACGTCGTCGACCTCGACGTCGCCGACCTCGCGAGCGTCGAGCGGGCCGCCGGGCACATCCTCGCTGAGCACGGGCGCCTCGACGTCCTCGTCAACAACGCCGGGGTCATGGCCACCCCGCTGCGGCGCACCGCCGACGGCTTCGAGCTGCAGCTCGGCACGAACCACTTCGGGCACTTCGCGCTCAGCGGCCGGCTGTTGCCGGCACTCGAGGCCGCCGAGACGCCGCGGGTCGTGACCGTCTCGAGCGGGGCGCACCGGATGGGGCGGATCGACTTCGACGATCTCGACGCCCAACGGCGCTACCGCAAGTGGGCGGCGTACGGGCAGTCCAAGCTCGCGAACCTCCTCTTCACCTTCGAACTGCAGCGGCGCGCCGAGGCTGCGGGCTCCTCGCTCGAGGCGCTGGCCTGCCACCCCGGCTTCGCGAGCACGAAGCTGCAGGGGGCGGGGCCGCGCATGGCCGGGCAGACGGTGCAGGCCGGCCTCACCGAATCGGTGACCCGGCTGCTCGGGCAGTCCGCGGCCGCCGGCGCCCTGCCGACCCTCTACGCCGCGACCGCCCCACAGGCCCGCGGGGGCGACTACATCGGCCCTGCGGGACCAGGGGAGATGCGCGGCGCGCCCACGTCCGTCGCGCCGAGCACGGCGGCCCGGGACCCCGAGGTCGCCCAGCGGCTCTGGGAGGTCTCCGAGGACCGCACTGGGGTTGTCTTCCAGTTCGCCGGGGTCGCCGAACGGCACGCCCGCGGCTGACCTGGCGAGCGACTACCTGGCAGGATCTTCCAGGAGTCCGAGGCCCACCGCGAACGCGTGACGCGCCGGGCCGACGGCGGCCTGGGTGAGGCGCCAGCGCAACCTCGGGCTCACCCTCGAGTAGACGTCGAGCATCGCCCGCTCGACGTCGCTGATGGCGCGTGCGTCGCCGAGGTACGCGCGCCAGCGGCCCTCGGGCATCGCGAAGAACGCGCCGAAGAACTCCTGGAGGTCGTCGAGCTCGAAGTCGAGCAGGACGGCCAGCCCGAGGCGGTGCAGCGCGTGCTGTCGCCGCCGGTCGCGGGTCCACAGCCGCGACCAGGCGAGGGCGGCGGCGTCGTCCGGTGCGAGGCCGCGTGCCCTGGCCTCGGCGACCGCCGACGCCACGACGCGCGCCCGCACGAGGCTTGGGCCGACCTGGTAACCACTGGCAGGATGGACCATGCTCGCTGCGGCGCCGAAGGCGAAGGCGTCCCGCGGACGTGGCGCGATCGGGGCCCCCATGGGGAAGACGCAGCGCTCGACCGCGCGCGGGGTGGAGGGCCACCGATCGCGCAGACCGAGGCGACGGCGCAGCCGGGCCTCGAGCTCACCGAAGCCGAGCGGCTGGCGGGCGACGAGTGAGGTCTCCTCGACGAACCAGCGCCCGTCGCCGAGGTCCATCGCGTAGAGGAACGTCGGCGCGCCCGGCGTGCCGCCGTCGCGGAAGTCCATGAGGGTCATGGCGCCCTCGGCGGCGGGTGGCTCCCCGAGGGTCAGCTCGACACCGAAGGCCGACTGGAACCCCGCGGCCCGGGGTCGCGGGGCGAGGACGGGGGCGTGCCCGGAGGCGTCGGCGACGACCGCCGCCGTGATCGTCCTGCCGTCGCGCAGCGTCACCCGGCCTGCGGTCGCGTGGGCGACCGCGCCGTCGACGAGGTCGCCACCGGCCGCGCGCACCCGGGCACTGAGGGCCTCCTTGGCCGCGGCGTTGTCGAGCAGGCCGTACCCGCGGGCGAGGGTGCGCCGGCCCGAGGCTCCGGCACGCACGACGGTGCGCGGCCATGCGTGGGCGAGGGCGCCCTCGAGCCCCGCCTCGCGCGCCTCGTCGAGCCAGAGCCCGTAGGTGGGCTGCCAGCGCGACTCGGGGTGGGGGGCGACGACGAGTACCCGCAGGTCGAGGTCGGCGCAGGCCGCGGCGAGGCCGAGGCCGGCGGGGCCGGCACCGACGACGAGGAGGTCGCAGTCGGGCTCGCTCACGCGCGCTGCGAGGGCTCGGTGGGCTCGGTCGGCTCGGTCGGCTCCGAGGCCGCGTCCGGTTCCTCGTCGCGCCGGCGCAGCGGGCCGCGCTCGATCGCCCGCGAGAGGTCGCTGGGCGAGAGGATCCCGACGAGGTCGTCGTCGACGAAGACGAGCGCGCGGCCCCCCGACAGCGGGGAGAGCTGGCCCGAGGCCTCCTCGAGGGGCGTGTCCGGGCTCAGCCGCGGGACCTCGGCGAGGGGCACGGCGACCTCGCGAACGCGCACGGCGCCGCGGCGGTCGCTCGGCACGCGCTTGACCGCGCCGAGGGTGACGAGACCGGAGAGCTCGCCCTGGAAGTCGCGCAGGGGGAAGGTCGAGAAGCGGTGCGTGAAGACGTAGTCGTCGAGGAAGTCCTGGACCGTCAGCCAGTCCGGCGCGACGACCGGATCGGGGCTCATGACCTCCCCGACACGCAGTCCCGACAGCCACGAGGTCGTCTCCTCGCCGCGCGCGGCGGTGATGAGGAACCACCCGATGAGCACGAGCCAGAGCCCGCCCAGGCGCCCGAACGCGACCTCGAAGAGCCCGATGAGGATGAGGGCGAGGCCGAAGACGCGTCCACCGCGGGCGGCGAGACGGGTGGCCTCCCCGTGGTCGCCCTTGCGGCGCCACAGCCAGGCGCGCAGCACCCTTCCTCCGTCGAGCGGTGCCGCGGGGACCATGTTGAAGACCGCGAGGGCGGCGTTGATGAGCCCGAGCCAGCCGAGGCCGGCGCTCACGAGGGGGGCGGCGCCGGTGACTGCGACCGCCGCGCCGAGCGCGCCGAAGACCACCGCGAGCGCGACGCTGATCGCCGGGCCGATCGCGGCGATGTGGAGGTCGTCGGTGGGGTCCTTGGGCTGGGTCCGGAAGCGGGCCACGCCCCCGAAGAGCCACAGGGTGATCCCGGTGACCTCCACCCCGCGGCGCTGGGCGAGCAGCGCGTGCCCGAGCTCGTGGGCGAGGATCGAGCCGAAGAACGCGAGCGTCGTGACGAGGCCGGTGAGCCCGTAGGCCAGGGGCTCCTGGTCGGGCACGGTCACCGGCAGCAGCCCGCCGGACAGCGCGAGGAGCACGAGCGCGAAGACGACGAGCAGGCTCCAGTGCATCCCTATCGGGATGCCGCGCACCTCGGCGATGCGGAAGCTCTCCTGCACCGGCTGGGCACCTCCTTGGCGACGGCGGCGTGGACGGCGCGCGATGCGCCTGCCCTCAGGTGTACCCGCTCGCGGGCTCGGATGCGCCTGGTCGGGACCTGCGGGTGCGCGGGCGCGCGGCTACGCTGCTCGGCGCGATGAACGCCACGACGATCGCCACCCAGGTCATCAACGAGGGCCGCGCCAGCTTCGGCGGCGTGGCCCGCATCGCCCTGCCCCAGCAGGTGTGGGAGGCGGTCATGGACGAGGTCACCGCCGCCGGTGGGGCGGTCACCTTCGAGGAGTGCCTCGTCGACGGCGTCGCCGTCCGCAGCGCCGGAGCCGGCTCACGGGGCGTGGCCTATCCCGAGGGTGGGGGCGAGCCCGTCTACGTCGAGCTCGGCGGCTGATCGCCGCCGGCGTCGTCCTCGTGGGCCTGCTCGGCACCGTCGACGACCTCGGTGCCCTGCTCGTCGGGTCCCGGTGACGACGCCGACTCTGCCGCGGCCTCCGCGGGGGCGGCCTCGGGCCGTCCGGTGCCCGGCACCGCGGCGATGAGCGTGATGACGACGATCGCGAGCCCGACGAAGATCGCCGTGGCCAGCGGCGTCTGCTCGTCGGCGAAGCCGAAGACGAACGGGGCGAGCAGGAGCACGAACCCGAGGATGTAGGTCAGCCCGACGTGCACTGTGGCCGGCAGGACCTGGGCGACGCCGGGCCCCCCCTTGCCGAGCACGCCGACGAGCAGGAGCGCCACCCCGGAGCCGACGAAGACCGCGAGCGGGCTGCCCTCGGCGAAGCCGAGCGCGAACGGGGCGACGATGCAGAAGACGCCGGCGGCATAGGCCAGCGCCTGGTGCAGCGCCCATGGAAGCAGTCGAACCGCCGACACCGCAGACCTCCTCCTCGTCGGGCCGGCGCGGGCTCATCGGGCCGGCGCGAGCCGTCGTGGGCTCCCTACCCCGCGACCCGACCCTCCCACACCTCACCGGGCGTGGTGCGCCCACGCTGCGTCGCCTGCCAAGCGCGTGCCGTCGGCTAGGCTGGGAGTTCGCGGGTGTTCGTCGATATCGTGGACGTTGGACGGAGATGTCGGGAGCGGGCGGGAGCGGGGCATGGAGGGCATGGAGGAAACGCCGGAGCGCGGCGGGACACCGCGGCACTACCGCTTCGACGGTGAGCTCTTCGGCGACGACGACGCGCGTGCGCTCCTCGTGCTGCTGCGCGCGCTGACCGATGGCACGCGCCGGCTGAGCGACGCCTTCGCCAAGGAGCTCGAGTTGCACCCGAGCGACCTCCGCGCCGCCGAGCTCATTGGTCAGCACTGGCACCAGCCCTTGCGGATGGGGGAGCTCGGCGCGCTGCTCGGGCTCTCGAGCGGGGCGATCACCGGCACCGTCGACCGCCTCGAGCGGCGCGGGCTCGTCGAGCGCCAGCGCGACGGTGAGGACCGGCGCCGCACCTACCTGCGCCTCACGCCTGAGGGCGAGGCCGCCGCCGTCGACTTCTACCGTGCCTCCGCAGCGCGACTCCAGGAGGCCGTCGCCGGCTTCGACCCCGACGAGCGCGACGTCATCGCGCGCTTCCTCGCCGAGGCGGCCGCTGCGGTCTGGCCGGCGGAGGGCCCCGACGAGGCCTGACCGATCGCCTCGTCGGCAGGGTCGCGACGTCGGGAGGGCCGCTAGATTGGCCGCCGTCGCCGGCGCTCGTCGGCGTCCGACCAGCCCCGCGAGCCCGAGGAGGACGTGGTGACGCGCGCAGAGATCACCGGCACGATCGATCTCGACGAGGCCACCTACGACGCGCTCGTCGCACACGCGCGCAGCGACGCGCCCTTCGAGGTCTGCGGTCTGCTCGCCGGCGACGGCGAGGGCGTGGCCGAGCACTACGAGATCCCCAACGCCGCGCGGTCGATGACGTACTACTCGATGGAGCCCAAGGCGATGCTCCACGCGATGCGCGACATCGACGACCGGGGGCTCGACCTCCTCGCGATCTACCACTCCCACACCCACACCGAGGCGTTCCCCTCGCCGACCGACGTCGAGCTGGCCTTCTACCCCGACGTCGTCTACCTCATCGTCTCGCTGCAGGATCCCGACGGGCCGGTCATCCGCGGCTTCGACATCCGTGACGGCAGGATCACCGAGCGCGAGGTGCGTGTCGAGGGCCGTCCCGCCCCGACCGGTCCGCGCTGAGCGACTCGGGCGGCCGGGCGGGGGAGGCGCGGGCGATCGCTGGGTAGGCTGGCGGCATGCTCGCGCCCGACATCAGCCTCGCCGTCGGCAACACCCCCCTCGTGGGTCTGCCGGGGATCGCTCCCGACGGCTACGAGCTCTACCTCAAGCTCGAGGGGCAGAACCCCACCGGATCGGTGAAGGACCGCGTCGCGAAGTACCTCATCGACGACGCCGAGCGCCGGGGGCTGCTCCAGCCCGGCAGCCGGGTCCTCGAGCCGACCTCGGGCAACACCGGCATCGCGCTCGCGGCGATCTGCGCGCCGCGCGGCTACAAGCTCACCTGCGTGATGCCGGAGAACCCCTCCGAGGAGCGCACGACCCTGCTGCGCGCCTATGGGGTCGACATCGTCTACAGCCCCGCCGACCAGGGCTCCAACGGCGCGGTCCTCCTCGCCCAGGAGATGGCCGAGGGCGACAGCGACCTCTTCATGCCCTTCCAGTACGGCAATCCCGCGAACCCGACGGCGCACTACGAGACGACCGGGCCCGAGATCCTGCGTGACCTCCCCGACGTCGACGCGCTCGTCGCCGGGCTCGGCACCGGGGGCACCCTCACCGGGGTGGGCCGCCGGCTCAAGCAGCACAACCCCGCGGCGAAGGTCTTCGCCGCCGAGCCGGAGTACGGCGACCTCGTCTACGGCCTACGCAACCTCGACGACGGCTTCATCCCGCCGATCTTCGACCCCGAGATCCTCGACGGTCGCATCAAGGTCGACTCCATCAAGGCGCTGCGCGCGACCAAGCGCCTCGTCGCCGACGTCGGGGTCTTCGCGGGGCTGTCGACCGGTGCGGCGGTGCACGTCGCCCTCAAGGTGTGCACGCCGCGGCGGCTGCCCGAGGGCAGCAAGGTCGTCGTCATCAGCCCCGACGGTGGTTGGAAGTACCTCTCGACCGGGGTCTACGCCCCCGGTGACGTCGAGGCGATGGCCGACGACCTCTCCGAGACGCTGTGGGCGTGAGCGCGGGCTAGACTCCCTGTCCATGCGTGCCGACACCGGCGATCCCCGGCCCATCGGGGTGTTCGACTCCGGGGTGGGGGGACTGACCGTCGCCCGCGCCCTCATGGACCTCCTGCCCGACGAGCGCCTCGTCTACCTCGGCGACACCGCGCGCGGACCCTACGGTCCCCGCCCGCTCGGGCAGGTCCGCGGCTTCACGCGCGAGATCGTCGACTGGCTCAGCGCCCAGGACGTCAAGCTCGCCGTGGCCGCCTGCAACACCGCGACCGCCGCGGCGATCGAAGCCGACCCCGTGCCCTCGTCGGTGCCCCTGCTCGGGGTCATCGAGCCGGCGGTGGCCACCGCCGCACGGGCCACGCGCACCGGGCGCATCGGCGTCATCGGCACCGTCGGCACGATCGCGTCGGGCTCGTACGATCGTGCGCTCGCCCGTCTCGCGCCCGACGTCGAGCTCGTGAGCCAGGCCTGCCCCGCCTTCGTCGCCCTCGCCGAGCGCGGGCGCACGACCGACCCGGAGGTCCGCGAGATCGCCGAGGGCTACCTCGCGCCGCTGCGCGCCGCCGGGGTCGACACGCTCATCCTCGGCTGCACCCACTACCCGCTGCTCACCGGCGTGCTCTCCCACGTCATGGGCGAGGGGGTGCTGCTCGTCTCGAGCGCCGAGGAGACCGCGCGGACGGTGTTCCGCCGGCTCGTCGACGACGGCCTCGACGCCCGCGGCGCCGAGCCCGGCGGCCCGACGCACCGCTTCGCCGTGACCGGCGACGGCACGGCGTTCCGCGCGCTCGCGCAGCGCTTCCTCGGGCCCCGCCTCGCCGACGTCGGCGACGGCGCGGCACGCGTCGAGCCCACCGTCGAGCTCCTCCCGTCGCGAAAGGCCAGCGCATGAGCGCGACCCTCACCGTGCTCGGCTCCTCGGGCAGCTACCCCGGACCGGGGCGGGCCTGCTCGTCCTACCTCGTCACCGTCGAGGGCTACCGCCTGCTCCTCGACTGCGGCAACGGCGCGCTGACGAACCTGCCGTGCGATCCCGCCGACCTCGACGCCGTGCTGCTGAGCCACCTGCACCCCGACCACTGCGCTGACGTCTACGGCCTGCACATCGCGCTGCGCCACGGCCCCTCGGCGCCCGCACGGGTCGACGTCCACGCACCCGCGGGAGCCGGCGAGCGCCTCGGCGGGCTGCTCGACGCCGAGGGCCGCGAGGGCTTCCTCGAGCACCTGCGCTTCCATGAGGCCGCCGCGGGGCAGCGCCTGGCGCTGGGGCCGCTGTCGGTGACGCTCTTCCCCGCCGCCCACCCGCTCGAGACGCTCGCGAGCCGCCTCGAGCTCCACGGGCGGCCGCTGCTGTCCTACACCGGCGACTCCGGTCCCTGCGAGGCGCTCGTGGCCTGCGGCGAGGGCACCGGGCTGCTCGTCGGCGACGCGACCTGGCCGGAGTCCGCGCGGCCGGTGCCCGCCGACCTGCACTGCACCGGCGGGGACCTCGGGCGCGTCGCCGCGCGCGCCGGCGCCCGGCGCCTGCTCGTCACCCACGTCCAGCCCGCCTACGACCCCGCCGAGGTCGCCGCCGACGCCGCGGCGGCCTACGACGGGCAGATCCTCGTCGCCCACGACCGTATGGAGATCGCGCTGTGAGCCGTGCTGACCACCGTCCTGTCGACGCCCTGCGTCCCGTCACCATCGAGACGGGCGCGCAGGCCTTCCCCGCCGGCTCGGTGCTCATCTCCGCTGGGCTCACGCGGGTGCTCTGCGCGGCGAGCGTCGCCGAGGAGGTGCCGCGCTGGCGCCGCGGCTCGGGGCTGGGGTGGGTCACCGCCGAGTACGCGATGCTGCCGAGCGCGACCTCCGAGCGTACCCCGCGGGAGGCGGTGCGTGGGCGCCTCGGCGGGCGCACCCACGAGATCCAGCGGCTCATCGGCCGGAGCCTGCGCTCCTGCATCGACCTCGCCGACCTCGGCGAGCGCACGATCACCGTCGACTGCGACGTCATCCAGGCCGACGGGGGCACGCGCACCGCGGCGATCACCGGCGGCTGGGTGGCGCTGCGGCTCGCGCTCGACGCCCTCGTGGGCGCCGGCGCGCTGCCGCGGCTGCCGCGCATCGCGCCGCTGTCGGCGGTCAGCGTCGGTATCGTCGAGGGTGAGCCCCGCCTCGACCTCGACTACGTCGAGGACGCTGCGGCCACCGTCGACATGAACGTCGTCATGACCGGTGACGGCCGCTTCGTGGAGGTCCAGGGCACCGCCGAGGAGTCGGCGTTCAGCCGCGCCGAGCACGACGCGCTGCTCGACCTCGCCGCGATGGGCTGCGCGGTGCTCGTCGAGCACCAGGAGGCCGCGCTGGCCGGGACCGACGCGCGATGACGCCGCTGCTCGTCCTCGCCACCCGCAACCGCCACAAGGTCGCCGAGCTCGTCCGCATCCTCGACGGCGTCGCCGTCGACGTCGTCAGCGGCCTCGACCTCGACCTGCCCGACGTCGAGGAGACCGGCGAGACCTTCGCCGAGAACGCCATGCTCAAGGCCCGCGCGGGGTTCGCCGCGACCGGGCTGGCCTGCCTCGCCGACGACTCCGGGATCGTCGTCGACGCCCTCGGCGGCGCGCCGGGGGTGCGCTCGGCCCGCTACGCCGGGGCCCACGGCGACGACGACGCCAACCTCGCGCTCCTCGTCGAGCGGATGGCCGGCGTGCCCGACCGCGCGGCGCGCTTCGTCTGCGCCGCCGCCCTCGCCGGACCGGGGGTCGAGCACGTCGAGGAGGGCACCCTCGAGGGCGTCCTCGCCTCCGAGCCGCGCGGCCGTGGCGGCTTCGGCTACGACCCGATCCTCGTGCCCCACGGCGAGGAGCGGACCTGCGCCGAGCTCGCGCCCGAGGAGAAGGACGCGATCAGTCACCGCGGTGAGGCCTTCCGGGCGATCCGGCCGTGGATCGCCCGCCTCGTCGCCCGCTGAGGGCCTCGGAGGGCGGCCGGGTCAGTCCCCGACGCCGATGTCGACGGCGTAGGCCTCGTAGACGAGGTCGGCGGCGCGCTGGCGGTGCTGGGAGAGCCGTCCGAGTAGCCCGGTGATGCGCTCGCGCGTCTCGCGGGCCTCGTCCTCGGTGCCCTCGCGGGTGAGCGTGCGGACCTCCCGCAGGAGCTCGCTGATGAGCGCGGAGATCTCGATGTGCTCCTCGGCGAGCCGCCGGATCGCGTGGTCGAGCCGGGGCGCCGCCTCGAGGACCGAGGCGAAGAGGCCGTCGGGCGCCTCGACCGCCGCGCAGTGGTGCTCGAAGCCCGAGGAGAGGTCGACGAGCGCGTCGTGGACCTCGGCGCCCCACGTGTTGACCCGCCCCGGCAGGGGGTGCGACAGCGCGTGCTCGAGCGCGGTCATGTGCCTCCACAGGTCCGCTCGCTGCTCGCGCGCGGAGGAGAGGGCAACAGGGCTCGCCTCGGTCATCATCGTGGCCTCCACCTCGAAGGGACGAATCGGCATCGTCGCAGATCCGCGCGGATTTGTCCCGCCCGCGGACGGCCCCAGCCTGCGCGGCGCACGGGGTCGCGGGCCGCGACGAGGTCGCGACTACGAGACCATCCCCTTCGTCACGACGTGGAGGTCGCCGCTGCCGGTGGCGTAGGCGGTGGCGTTGGCCATCGTCGTCGCCGAGATCGTCTCGAGGGCCTCCTCGGTGAAGAAGGCCTGGTGGCCGGTGATGAGGACGTTGGGGAAGGTCACGAGCCGCATGAAGACGTCGTCGGTGATCACCCGCTCGGAGAGGTCCTCGAAGAAGAGGTCGGCCTCCTCCTCGTAGACGTCGAGGCCGAGGCTGCCGAGCCGGCCGTCCTTGAGGGCGTCGATCGTCGCGGCGGCGTCGACGAGCGCCCCACGGCTGGTGTTGATGAGCATCGCGCCGGGGCGGGTGCGCTGGAGGCGCTCCTCGTCGACGAGGTGGAAGGTCTCCGGGGTCAGTGGGCAGTGCAGGCTGATGATGTCGCTGCGCTCGAAGAGCTCGTCGACGCTGACGTAGCGCGCCCCGAGCTCCTCGACGGCGTGGTTGGGGTAGGGATCGCTGGCGAGGAGCTGGCAGCCGAAGCCCTTCATGATCCGCAGGAAGACCTGGCCGATCTTGCCGGTGCCGACGACGCCGACGGTGCGCCCGTTGACGTCGCGGCCCATGAACCCCTCGATGGAGAAGTTGCCCTCGCGGACGCGGGCGTGGGCGCGGTGGATCTTGCGGTTGAGCGCGAGGACGAGCCCGACGGCGTGCTCGGCGACGGCGTAGGGGGAGTAGGCGGGCACGCGGGTGACGGTGAGCCCGAGCTCCTCGGCGGCGGGCACGTCGACGTGGTTGAAGCCCGCCGAGCGCAGGAGGATGAGCTCGGTGCCGCCCTCGGCGAGCGCTTCGAGGACCTCCTTGGAGAGCACGTCGTTGACGAAGGCGCAGACGGCCTCGTGACCGGCGGCCAGCGGGGCCGTGGCGAGGGTCAGCCGTGTCTCGAAGAACGTCAGGTCGTGCTCGTGGACGGTGTTGGCGGCCTCGAGGTAGGTGTGGTCGTAGGACTTCGTCGAGAACACCGCGATGCGCATGGCAGCTCCAGCGTGGGGGACTGGTCGAGGATCGGTGCAGACCTACCCGCTCGAGCCTGGGGGCACCCGCGTGGGCGGTGACAGGCCGGTGCCCGCGCCGATCGGCGCGGGCACCGGGGGATCGGAGGACGTGCCGCGTGGTCGGCTAGGACTCCGCGTCGCTCTTCGACGAGCTCTTGAGCCACTCGTAGCCGTCGACCTCGTAGCCCTCCTCGACCGAGCGGGCCGTGGCGATCTTGCCGAGCATGATCCCGTAGATGATCTTCGAGAGGACGTCGGCGACGGTGAAGAGGATCGTGCGGGTCACCGCACCGTTGCCGGTCTGCGCGAAGACGGGAACGAGGTAGGCGATCGGGTAGAGCCCCCAGGCGAAGGCGAAGAGGTAGCGGATGTTGCGCATCGTGATCGCGGCCTCACCAGGCAGGTAGCCAATGGCGTCGCCGCAGAGCTTCCAGAAGATCAGCGAGAAGTAGATGAAGGGCAGGGTTGAGATCGCCCCCCAGATGAGGAGCTGGCCGGTCGGGTCGCTGACCTCGTAGAACTGGCCGATGTAGCCGGTGACGACCATCGCCACCCCGCCGGTGGCGAGCTTGACCCGCAGCCCGAAGAGCTTCTCCCGTGCGATGTTCATGACGAAGAGGCTCTGGGTGAGCAGGAGCGGGACGTCGATGAGCCAGTTGAGGTAGCGGTAGCCGTGCGAGAAGGTCGAGTCGGCGAGGACGTAGTTCGTGCCGTCGAACTCGAAGGCCTGCTGGAAGCTGATGTCGAGGCGGAGCAGGAGCAGCGCGGCCGAGAGCATGACGACGACCGACATCGTCGTCATCGACCGGTAGCGCGGCGCGACGTTCTTGCGCGAGAGCACGAAGTAGGCGAGGCCGGCGAAGTGCGCGGCGTAGCCGATCGTGAGCACGTGCGAGATGATGTCGAACTGCACTGGGGTGAAGGTCAGGACGTTCTCAAGGTTCAGCACGTCAGCATCTCCCTTGCCTCCGGGTGGACAGCGTTGGCTTGGGGGGGTATCCCCACGCCGACCAATACTAACGCACGCTTAAGCGAACTTTCGCGAGTGCACTGCACGTCGCGGGGGTCGTTGCCGACGGCGGGGCGTGCGGCATACTGCCGCCCATGGATGCCTACATCGTGCTGCCGGTCGTGCTCGGGGTCGCGTTCCTCGGCGTCGTCATGCTCGCGACGCACTGGGGGCGTCGCGACGACGCGTCCGGGGAGTAGCCGACGTGGCCTGGGCCATCGCGACCCCAGGCGTGCGCGGCGCGCTGTCGGGGTAGGACACGCGACGATCGTTCGGTCACGAACGAGTCGCGTCGGGGACGGCGGGGTCGCTGCCGCCGCGCGTCCCCTCGTCCGATGAGGAGATCCCCGAGATGAGCACGACGACCGCGACGCTGCTCGCGCTGCCGCCACAGCGCTCCCACACCATCCGCGCCGAGGACTTCGGCGCCGCGGGGCTCGAGGCGGTCGAGTCCCTCGGGCCCTTCACCGACGTGCAGGCGTGCGGCCCCCTGCTGACGATCCACGACAGCACCTTCGAGCCCCGCAGCGGCATCGGCCACCACCCGCACCAGCGCATGGAGCGGCTCTTCTACATCCTCGAGGGCGCCGTGGAGCACGATGACGTGCTCAACGGCATCACCGGGCACATGGGCACGGGCGACCTCGGCATCCTCACCGAGGGGCGCCGGGGGATGGTCCACTCCGAGCGCAACGACACCGACGGGCGGGCCCGCTGCTGGATCCTCGTCTACCCCAACGACCCCCTCGAGGCGACGGCCTCCTTCGATGCCGTGCGCGACGCCGAGGCCCCGAGGACCCGCGAGGCGTCGGGGGTGCGGGCCAAGGAGGTCATCGCCCGCGGCAGCGCCCGGCTCGGCGGGGACGTCCGGGCCTTCACCGACCTCGACCTCGAGGCCGGGGCAGGCACGACCGTCGACCTCGACGCCGAGGAGGGCGCGGCGCTCTTCGTCGTCGACGGCAGCGTCGAGGTCGGCGTCGACGCCGAGCAGGCTGCCGGCGGGCCGCGCCACACCTTCCTCGCCCCGCCGGCGGCGCGGCCACGCCGCCTCACCGTCGAGGCGACGAGCGAGGCCCGCGTGCTGCGCGTCATCGTCGGGCCCGGCTTCGGCCTGCGTCTCGCCTCCTGAGGTCACGCCTCTAGGTTGAGGACCCGTCCCGTCTCGGCGCTGCGCCGCGCGGCGTCGAGGACCTCGAGGCCGGCGACCGCCTCCGCGAGCGGCACGGGCACCGGGCCCGCGCCCTCGAGCGCCTCGGCCAGGGCGGTGTAGAAGCCGAGGTAGTCACCACGCGCCGTGGGCAGCGGGCGCGTCTCCCCCTCGACGCCAAGGTGCCCCCGGCGCTCGGGTGCGGTCTGTCCGAACCCCTCGTCGAGCGGTGAGGCGCCCGCGCGCAGCGCATCCTCCTGGCCGTCGAGGCCGTGGATCGTGTAGCCGCCGGCCGAGCCGAGCACGCGCAGCCGGGGACCCGGCTGCGCGGCGACGGCGCTCATCCACAGGTGCGCGCGCAGCCCTGCGGGCCAGCCGAGCGCGACGAAGGCGTCGTCGTCACCGTGGACCCCGGTGCGGCGGACGAGGACCTCGCCGTAGACGGTGCTCGGTGGACCGAAGAGCACGAGCGCCTGGTCGACGAGGTGGCTGCCGAGGTCGAGGAGGAGCCCGCCGCCCTGGGCCGCCGGCTGCTGCTCGCGCCAGGCGCCCGGCCGGGGGGCGGGTCGCCAGCGCTCGAAGCGCGACTCGTAGCGCCAGACCTCGCCGAGGGCGCCGTCGGCGAGGAGGCCGCGCAGGGTGAGGAAGTCGCCGTCGTAGCGGCGGTTGTGGAACGCGCTGGCGACGACGCCGGCGTCGTCGGCGGCCGCGGCGAGGCGACGGGCCCCTGCGGCGTCACTGGCCACGGGCTTGTCGACGACGACGGCGAGTCCGCGCTCGATCGCCGCCATGGCGTGGGCGACGTGGTGGTCGTTGGGGCTCGCGACGACGACGAGGTCGTGCTCGTGGGCGCGGGCCCAGAGCGCGTCGACGTCGTCGAGGGCGACCGCCCGGGGGTGGGCGGAGGCCAGCCGCGCGCGGCGGGCGGGGTCCCGGGTGACGACACTGGCGAGGCGCAGCCCCGGCGCGGCGGCGATGAGCGGGGCGTGGAAGACCTCCCCGGCCACGCCGTAGCCGATGAGCGCGACGGCACGCCCGCTCGTCACCGCCGTCGGCCCGGTGGTGCCGTCGCGTGTCCTCGGGGGACCGCTGCGGTCACGACGCGGGGGCTGGGTCGTGGCGGGCGATGCCTCGGGCGACGGCGTCGACGAGGTAGGGCCGCAGGGCGCCCGGCGGGATGATCGTGTGGACCGAGCCCACCTCCTTGGCCCGCTCGATGGAGTGCACGGCGTCGAACTCCGCGGCGACCTCGCCGATGCGCTCGGCGCGGACCTGCTCGCGCAGCGCGTCGAGCTCGGCCTGCAGCCGCGCGGCCTCGCCCTCGCCGGCGGCCTCCCGGCGGGCGCGCAGCGCCGCGACGCGCTCGTCGCGCTCGGTGCGGCGCTTGACCTCGCCGGCGAAGACGACCGCCGCGGCGGGCTGCCCGCCGATGACCGAGGCGTGCGAGCCCTCGAGCGCGGCGACCTCGAGGTCGGCGTTGAGCGTGGCCGAGAACACGACGAAGGCGCCGCCGTGGTAGCGGGAGACGACGCAGAAGACCATCGGCCCGTCGAAGTTCACCACCGCGCGGCCGATCTCGGCGCCGAACTCGAGCTGGGCCTCGCGCATCGACTCCGGCGAGCCGTCGAAGCCCGAGAGGTTCGCGACGACGACGAGCGGGCGGTTGCCGCTCGCGGCGTTGATCGCCCGCGCGGTCTTCTTCGACGATTGCGGGAACAGCGTCCCCGCGGTCCACTGGTCCGGGCCGTCGGCGGGCAGCAGCCCCCGACGGCGGATGGGCCGCGACTCGAAGCCGAGCAGGGCGACGGCGTGCCCGCCGAGGCGCGCGTCGTAGACCACCGCGGTGTCGGCGTCGGCCATGTCGGCCCAGCGCTCGAGCGGCTCGTGGTCGGCGTCGACGACCGCGCGCAGGAGCTGGCGGATGTCGAAGGGCTTCTTGCGGCCGGGGTTGGTGTCCTCGCGGAAGATCTCCCCGATGCGGCGGAAGTCGCTGTCGGCGAGCTCGTGGGGGGACTCCCCGACGTCGCGGTCGACGGGGTCGGAGGTCGGCAGCGGTCGCGGGAAGCGCTCGCCCGGCGCGACGTAGCTGTGGGCGTAGTGGGCGAAGAGCACCTCGAGGGCGCCGCCGAGGTCGGGCGCCCAGTACTGCGCCTGGCCGTTGGGCCCCATGACGCGGTCGTAGCCGCCGATGCCGAAGTTGTCCTCCGCGGAGACCCCGCCGGAGTAGTCGAGCGCCTGCTTGCCGGTGAGCACCATCGTGCTGCCCGGGGTCATGACGAGGATGCCCTTGGTGTGCATGAGCATCGTCGCCTCGGCGTTCCAGTACGGCTGCGCGCCGACGTTGATGCCGGTGACGACGACGTTGACCTCCCCGCCGGCCTGGGTGAACTCGATGATGCGGCGCAGCACCGCGCCGATCCAGTCCATGTTCTCGGTGCCGCTGTCCATGGCGATGCGCGCACCGGAGGAGACCGCGAACCACTCGACGGGCGCGCCGAGGTCCTCGGCACGGTCGATGGCGGCGATGATCCTCCGGCACTCGGCCTCGGCGAGCGAGCCCAGGCCCTTCGTCGGGTCGCCGATCAGGGCGATGCGGCGCAGGCCCTCGGGGTAGGCCTCGGTGGGCGCGGTGACCTCGGCGACGACGAGGCCGGCGCTGTTCTGGCCGTAGGGACGCTCGACCGCGACGAGGTCGCCGTCCTCGTCGAGGTCGAGTTCGACGAAGGCGCCGTCGGCGCGCTGCCCCGGGGCCCGCACGAGGCGCGGGGCGAGCTCGTAGGGGTAGACCGTGCCGCGGCGCTGGGCGCGCTGCATCTTCTCGTGCAGCTCGTCGAGCGGGGCCAGCGGCGCGGTCGGTGGGTCGGTCACCCGCAGGGTGAGCCCCTGCCCCGGCGGGCGGTACATCCGCACGACGGCCTCCTGCTCGCCGCCGTCCGGGGTGGCGAGGCGCACGTGGACCATGACCTGCTCGAGGCCGAGCCCCTCGGTCATCGGCGCGAGTTGGCGCACGACCGGGTCGACCTCGGCGATCGGGACGTCGACGGTGGGCCAGACGTGGAGCAGCACCCGGTTCCACTCCGGGCGCCGCTGGGCGGGGTAGGCCGCGCGCGCCTGGCGGAGGTCGGCGATGCACGTCGCGAAGAGCCGCTCGATCTCCGGCAGGCTCGTCACCCGTCCCGCCGCGTCGCGCACCGGGGTGAGGTCGCGCACCTCGGCCATGGCCATGAGTCGCTCGTCGGCGGGGTTGTCCTTGGCGACGCAGCGGAAGAGGTAGGTGTCGGCGTCGGAGGCCAGCCGCGAGAGGTCGAAGCGCTCGAAGCGCCAGAGGTTGAGCCGGCCGGCGATGAGCGGGTGGATGCCGCGCAGGTGCGCCCGCTCGGTGAAGCCCTCGCCGTTGCGCCGGAACGTGAGGTGGTCGGCGCGGGTGCTGTCGTCGGGGTCGGTGCTCGTCACCGAGAACGTCACCCGACGCAGTCGGCAGGACCCCGGCAGGCCGGCGAGCTCTCCGGCGAGGTGGCTGGCGAGCTCCTCGGTGGCCGGCGCGGCGTCGGTCCACGTGACGTAGAGGTCGGCCACGGCCCCGGCGCCGGCGCCCTCGGGCAGGTCGGCGCAGAGCTCCTCGGCGACCTCGAGCGCGGCGTCGAGATCCCCCTGGCTCGTCGCGACCGCGACGACGCGGCCATCCCCACGGCCGTCGGCGACGTCGGCGACGACGGCGTCGTGCCCGTCGACGCTCACCGACCGCACCGCCGAGATGTCGCGGGTGCGGTAGTAGCGCCGGGTGAGGACCTCGAGCATCGGGTGGAGGTCGCCGACGCCGATCTCGGGGTCCTCGAGCATGCCGAGCACCGGCTGGGGGGCGGCGACGAGTGCGGCGACGCGCTCCTCGCGCTCCTCGCCGTCGGGAGCCTCGACGAGCGCGACGAGGTCCTCGCGGATCTGCGCCTCGACCTTGGCGCGCTCACGCCCGAGGCGGGGCTGGTCGAAGCAGCGGTAGCGCACCCGCCGCGCGAGGTCGCCGACGGTGGGGTGGCGGACCTGCGTGGCGCGGACGACGTGGTCGAGGACGTCCTTGAGCGCCTCGCCGCGGGGGTCGTCGGGTGGCAGCGGCGCGGCGGCGAAGCGCTCGAGCAGGGCGAGGACGACCGGTAGCTGCGCGGGTGCGCGCTGCTGGGCGAGGTGGATGCGGTAGAGCGCCTCCTCGAGGGCGGCCGAGCGCTCGAGCTCGCCGACCCCGTAGTGGGCGAGGGCACGGCTGAGCTTGTCCCGGAAGCGGTCGGGCAGCCGCTCTGCCTCGACGTCGAGGGAGCGCAGGTAGGCGTGGAAGTACTCCCGTGAGGCGCGCGCGTCGTCGCGGTCCTCCTCGTCGCCGATCCGGCGGTTGCGCGAGAGCGAGGTGAGGTCGGCGAAGATCCGCAGCACCTCGAGCATCGCCTCGAAGCGCCCGTCGGCGTCGCCGGCGGGGACGAGGCGCGCCTCGTCGCGCCCGCCGGCCGCGTCGGCGGCGTCGAGCTCTGCGACGAGGCCCTGCGCGAGGTCGGCGCTGACGTCGTAGCCGAGGACGAGCCGGCGCATCGCGTCGAGGGCCGCACGGCCCCGTGCCTCGGCGTCCCCGCCGGCGTCCTCCCCGGCGAGGTGGGCGAAGGTCACCCGTTCGTCGGTCTGGCCCTCGGCGCTCTCGTCCTCGGGCTCGAGGCGCACGACCGGTGCGCCGGCCTCGAGTTGGACGTTGCGGCCGACGAGCACCTCGGCGACGTGGCCGGCCACCGGCGCGGTGAGCACGGTCTCCATCTTCATCGACTCGAGCACGGCGACGGTCGCGCCCGCCTCGACGCGATCGCCCTCGTCGACGGTGACGGTGACGACGAGGCCGGGCCCGGCGGTGCGCACGATCCCCGCATCGTCCTGGCTCACCCGGTGGGGGATGCTGTCGACCTCGACGAGGCGCTCGGTGCCGTTGGCGATCGACACGACGCGGTGCCGCCCGCCGGCGACGCTGAGCCTGCGCTCGAAGCGCCGCAGCCGCTCGACGTCGGCGGTGAGCTCGCAGCCGTCGACGGCGACGCGGTAGCGCTGCGCGCCGGTGCGCGCGACGTCGAACCGGTAGGCGGCTCCGGCGTGGCGCAGGTCGACGCTGCGGCCGACCTCGGTGGAGGCCTCGGGCCGACCCCGGGCCGCGGAGGTGTAGAAGCGGCTGCGCTCGAGCGCGGCCTCGGCGTCGAAGGCGTCGATCGCCGCCGCGAGCAGGGCGAGGTCCGGCCGGGTGTCGTAGGCGTAGTCGCCGTCGGCGGCGAGGCGGTCGAGCCAGCGGGTGTCGCAGCGGCCGGCGACGACGTCGGGATGGCCGACGAGCTCACGCAGGAACGCGCGGTTGGTCGTCCCCCCGTCGATGAGCACCGTGGTCTGGGCGAGCGCCCGTCCGAGCCGGGAGAGCGCCTCGCCGCGGTCATGGCCCCACGCGAGGATCTTCGCGATCATCGAGTCGTAGGCTGCGGGGATGACGTCGCCCTCGGCGACGCCGGTGTCGACACGGACGCCGGGACCGGCGGGCAGGGCGAGGACCTCGAGCGTGCCGGGCGCCGGGCTGAAGCCGCGCTCGGGGTCCTCGGCGTTGAGCCGCACCTCGACGGCGTGGCCGCGCGGTGGCGGTGGAGGCCCCTCGAGCGTCTGCCCTCCGGCAAGGCGCAGCTGGAGCTTGACGATGTCGAGCCCGGTCACGAGCTCGGTGACGGGGTGCTCGACCTGCAGGCGCGTGTTGACCTCGAGGAAGGCGAACGCCTGCTCGGCCGGGTCGTAGAGGAACTCGACGGTTCCCGCCCCTTGGTAGCCGGCGAGGCGGGCGAGCTCGGCGGCGGAGGCCTTGAGCTCGGCCTCCTCGGCCGGGGACAGGGCCGGCGAGGCGGACTCCTCGAGGACCTTCTGGTTGCGCCGCTGCACCGAGCAGTCCCGCACCCCGACCGCCCAGACGCCCTCGCCGCCGTCGGCGAGGATCTGCACCTCGACGTGGTGGGCGCCGGTGACGAGGCGCTCCATGAAGACCGTGGGGTTGCCGAACGAGCGTCGCGCCTCCTCGCGGGCGCGCTCGAAGGCGACGTCGAGCTCCGCCTCGTCGTGGACGACCCGGATCCCGCGCCCGCCGCCGCCGGCGGTCGCCTTGATCGCGAGCGGCAGGCCGATGCGGGAGGCGTGCCGGCGGGCCTGCTCGACGTCCTCGACGGGGCCGCCGCTCCACGGGGCCACCGGCACGCCGGCCTTCTCCGCGAGCAGCTTCGCCTCGATCTTGTCGCCGAGCCGGCGCATGACCTCGCCGGAGGGCCCGATGAAGGTGATGCCGTTGCGCGCGCAGAGGTCGGCGAACTCAGCGTCCTCGGCGACGAAGCCCCAGCCCACCCAGGCGGCGTCGGCGCGGGCGGTGCGCAGGGCGCGCTCGAGCTCGACGTGGTCGAGGTAGGGGTTGACCTCGGCTGCGGGCTCGCCCGGTCCCGGGCCGATGCGCACCGCCTCGTCGGCCTCGCGGACGAACATCGCCGCGCGCTCGTCCTCGGTGTGCAGCGCGATCGTCGTGCGTCCGAGCGGCTGCTCGTGCTCGAGCTCGCGGACGGCGTGGATGAGGCGCATCGCCGGCTCGCCGCGGTTGACGATGGCGATGCGCCGTGGCTCGGCCGTGCTCTTCGTGCTCATCGGGCGGGCCTGCCGTCGTGGTCATCGATCGCGGCGGTCGTGACGTGCGGTGGCGGGGCGTGGCGATGGGAGCGCACGGTACGCAGGGTCCTTCCTCGCATGCGCGGCTGCGACCTTGGCAACCTACTGCAGCCGACCGCCTGCCTCCACCCCTCCGGACGGCCGACTCGCCCGGCAGTGCCGGGCGTTGCGCCCACCCGCCGCGGGGCGCTGGGTGGCGGCGGTCGTGGCGGCGGGTGTCTGGGTGCCGGCAGCAGGTGGTTGGGTGGTCGTGGCGGCGGGTGGTTGGGTGGTCGTGGCGACGAGTGGCGGATCGGTGCGTCTTGAGCGTTGCGAGCCGCCACTCGCCGCGGAGGCCAGACCTGCGCATGGCCCGCAGGTGCGGTGGCCCGTCACCGGCGGGCCGTTGACCTCTCGGGCCTGGGCTCGAGGGCGCCGCCGCCGCGGTTCCAGCGGTACTCACGCCAGGCGAGCGCGACGAGCACGGCGGTGGCCGCGACCGCGGCGATCGCGCCGACCACCGGCCGGTCGGGGATCTGCTCGACGCGGATCGCCGCGAGGGCCCAGGTGGCCGCGAGCGGGAAGCCGGGCTCGGGCGGTCCCGCCGCGGTGATCGCCGTGGCGATCGCGCCGGCGGCGATGAGGATGAGCACCGCCCACGCCTGGGTCGGCAGGCCGAGCTCGGTGATGCCCTCGGCGAGCAGCGTCGTCGAGAACCCCGCGGCGGTGGCCACCGTGGCCCAGCCGAGGTAGAGGCCCACCGTGGCGAGCACGACCCAGCGCTCCGCGCGTGAGCCCGGCCGTCCTCGGCGGGCCAGGCCGGCGTAGCCGACGGCGAGCGCCGCGGTGAGCCCGACGATGATCGCCTGGGCGAGGACGAAGGCCTCCTGCTGGAAGGCGATGATCCACACGCCGTTGAGGGCGAAGGCCACCGCGAGGGGTACCCGCAGCCCGGTGAGCGCGGGGTCGTCGCCGCGCGAGGCGCGCGCCTGGTAGCCCGCGAGCACGAGGCTCGTGAGGTAGATGAGGCCCCAGATCGAGAACGCGTAGCCCGCCGGGTCGATCCAGGAGTCGTAGCGGTCGGAGATCGTGCCGACGTCGTCGCCGGGCAGCAGGCCCGACTGGCTCAGTCCCGCCGCGGCGATCTGCCAGACGGCCAGGACCGCGACGAGCCACCGCAGCCACGTGCTCTTGCCCATGCTCGCTCCTCGGGGGTGGGGTCGGCCTGTCGGGGTGGTCGGCGCGGTCGCCTGCCGGGGGTGCCCCGGGGGCTTCTCGGCGCCCAGGACAGCCTGCCCGTGGGATGGCCCCCTGTACCGCCGTGCAAAACTGAAACATTGACAGTTGACGGTGTAAGCGTTAAGAGTAGAGGCATGACGACCGACTCCACGCACCCACCGATGTCCGTCCACGACGACGACATCCCCGAGGCCGCCGGGACCGAGGCCTCCGCGCCCGGGGAGGCCGGGACCGAGGCCGGGGAGGCCGAGGCCGCCGACGAGCCCCGCTACACCCTCGACGAGCTCGCGAGGGTCTCGGGGCTGCCGGCCCGCACGATCCGGCACTACCAGTCCGAGAAGCTCCTGCCCGCGCCGGAGCGCGAGGGGCGCACCGCCCGCTACCGCGACGCCCACCTCGACCGGCTCGGCCTCATCGGGCGGCTGCAGGACCGGGGCCTCAGCCTCAAGGCCATCCGCGACGTCCTGCGCCGCGTCGACAAGGGCAAGCTCGACCTCGAGGAGTGGCTCGGCATCGGCGAGCAGCTCGAGCGCCCCTGGACCGAGGACCGCCCGCAGCTGCTCGACGAGGACGAGCTCGGCGAGCGCCTCGCCGGCCACCGTCCGGGTCTCACCGCCGAGCTCGTCGAGCACGGCCTGCTCCAGGCCAACGACACCCTTCCGCCGACCTACCTCGTGGCCTCGCCGGGCCTGCTCGACGTCGCCCTGCGGCTGGAGTCCGCCGGCGTCGACGTCACGACCTCCGCCGAGGCCCTCGGGCGGATGCGCAAGCACGTGCGCAAGGCCGCCGAGGACGTCGTCGAGCACGTCGTCGACCGCGCGGGGCAGGGCTTCGGCCAGGACCCCGAGCAGGTGACCGAGGCGCTGGCCGCGCTGCCCGAGCCGACGCTCGACGCCGTGCGGCTCATCTTCACCCGGGAGATGGAGCGAGCGCTGCGCTCGAGCACCGAGCAGCTCGGCACCGTCCTCGGCAAGCGTCGCTCCGAGCGGGACGACGCGTGAGCGGCAGCACCGAGACCAGCCAGCGCGGCGCAGCGGCCGAGGCGCGGGCGACCGGCGCGCCGCCCGCACCGCGCGGCCGGCCGCTGCTGCGCGGCAAGCTCCACGAGGTCGGCTTCTGGATGAGCCTCGTGGCGGGACCGCTGCTCGTGGGCCTCGCCCCGTCGGGCGCCGGCCGGGTCGCGACCGGCGTCTACGCCCTCACCCTCTCGGGGCTGCTCGGCGTGAGCGCGCTCTACCACCGGGTGACCTGGCAGCCGGCGCAGCGCGCGGTCATGCGGCGCCTCGACCACGCGATGATCTTCCTGCTCATCGCCGGGACGTACACGCCGATCGCCCTCGTCCTCCCGCCGGGGCGCGGTGTGGCCCTGCTCGTCGTCATCTGGGTGGGGGCGCTGGCCGGCGTCGGCTTCCAGCTCGTCTGGCCGACCGCGCCCCGGGCGCTGCAGGCCGCGGTCTACATCCTCCTCGGCTGGACCGCCGTCGCGGTGCTGCCCGACCTCGCCCGCGCCCTCGGCGGGGCCGGCCTCGCGCTCATCGTCGCCGGCGGCGTGCTCTACAGCCTGGGCGCGGTCGTCTACGCGCGACGTCGCCCCGATCCCGCCCCGACGGTGTTCGGCTACCACGAGGTCTTCCACGCCCTCGTCCTCGCCGCGGCGCTGTGCCATCTCGCCGCGGTCGCCGGCATGGTGCTGCCGCAGCTGTAGGCCTCGGCCGGCGGCCCACCGGCCCCGCCGCGGCCGCTACGATCCGGCTCCTGCGCCGAGGTGCCCGGGCGAGCGCCCGTCGGGCCCGCGCCGGGCGGCCCCGCGGTGTGACCCTGCGACTGGACCGCCGATGCCGACCCCTGAGATCCGCCGCCGGATCGCCCGCCGCCTCGACGAGCTGGTCGCGCGCTGTCGTGCCGAGCCTCCCGGCAGCGTCGCCAACCTCTACGCCTCGGGGCGCGGCTACTACCCCCCGCAGGAGGCCGGACCCGAGCGCGAGGAGTTCGCGATCAGCGTCGCCACCGTCGACGGTGAGCGCTACGACGCCGGTGACGCCGACGTCGCCTTCGCACTGCAGTCGCTGTCGAAGGTCTTCGCCTATGGCCTCGCCCTCGCCGATCATGGTCGCGACGCGGTGCTCTCCCGTGTCGGGGTCGAGCCGAGCGGCGACGCCTTCAACTCCCTGCGCTTCGACGAGCGCCACCTGCGTCCCTACAACCCCATGGTCAACGCCGGCGCACTCGTGACCAGCGAGCTCATCGCCGGCGACGGGCAGGCCGGGGCCCTCGAGCGCGCCGTCGCGCTGCAGCGGGCCTTCGCCGGGCGCGAGGACCTCGCCGTCGACGAGGCCACGCTGGAGGCGGAGATGGCCACCGCCGACCGCAACCGCGGCACCGCCTACCTCATGCGCAGCGCCGGCATGCTCCACGGCGACGTCGACGCCACCATCGAGCGCTACCTCGCCCAGTGCTCGGTCCACGTCACCGCCGGGGACCTCGCGGTCATGGGCGCGTCGCTCGCCGACGGCGGGCGCAACCCCATGACGGGGGAGCAGGTGCTGCCCCGGCGTCGCGCGCGTGACGTCCTCAGCGTCATGCTCACCTGCGGGATGTACGACTACGCCGGCCACTGGGCCTTCGACGTCGGGCTCCCGGCGAAGAGCGGCGTGAGCGGCGGCATCCTCATGGTCGTGCCTGGCAAGGTCGGCGTCGGGGTGCTCTCGCGCGGGCTCGACGCCTACGGCAACAGCGTCCGCGGGACCTCGGTGTGCCGCGAGCTCTCCGACCGCCTCGGCCTGCACGTCTTCGCCACCGAGGCCGAGGACGCGGTGCTCGCCACCGGCGAGCCCGCCGAGGGCTGA
>PWFH01000152.1 GCA_003553795.1 Egibacter sp.
GCGTCGAGTCCGAACGCGAACGACTCCCGCGGAGGGGGCATGCCGGTGGCATGCGCATAGGCCCGTAGGAACGCCTCCACAGCCCTCCCCGTTCTCCGGGTCCCACGAGACGGCCGCGCGCCGGCTCACCCTACCCGAAGGTGGAGCGCCCCCCGGCGGCGCCTGCACCAGTGACCCGCCTGTGATGCTCGCCGCGCTGGCGCGTGCCACGAGGGGTGACCTGGCGCCGCCGTGCGGGTGAGGCCGCGGCGGTCGCCGGGGCGAGGCGCTCACGCCCAGATGGCGACCGGCTCACCGGTCCCCGCGTGGGCCTCGGGCGGGTCAGGCACGCTGATGCCCTCGCCATCGACCAGGCGCCTGGCACTCCACGCCGCCACGGCGGCGTCGAGCACGTCGTCGGCGGCGACCCGCTGGCCCACCTCGCCGACGCCTCCGAGGTCGATGCCCGCCCGCTCCAGACTGTCGAGGCGTTGCTGCAGACCCGCCCACGTCCTCTTCGGCGCCCGGGCTGGGCGCCCCAGCAAGACCGCGAAGGACACCTCGGGGTGCACCTCCCACACCGGCGACGCCGCCTGCGGCCGCCATCGCTCGGCCTCGAGGATCTTGCCGGCGAGCGCGTAGGCCTGCTGGCTGACGCCGTACCCGGTGAGACGCTTGGCCTCCACCGTCGCCTGCGCATGCGTCGGCGCCTGCAGCGCGGCGCGCACGGGTGTGAAGAACACCGAGTTGCGGCGCGCCCCGACGAAGCGCTTGGCCTCGACATCGGCCGCACGGCGCCCGTGTTCGGGAATGCCGAGAGGGATGTCGATGGCGATCCCCTCGACGTTGCCGACCAACGACAAGAGCTCGTCGAGCGTGGCCGCGAACAGCCCCGTCGCACTACGGTCGTCAGAGAGGCCGATGGCAACCCATCCGCCCCTGCACGCATCAACGCCGAGGACCGTCACGCCCTCAGCGTGCCAGCCCGCGACGATACCCGCCCGACAGGTCGACCACGAGGCGCCCGTGGCGGTAGACCCCCCAGCCGGCGTCGATCTCGACGTGGGCGGCGAAGCTTCGCCGTACCGCGTCGCCGACCCTGCCGTAGCCCTGCGCCTCGCATGCGGCAGGAGCGGCTGACCCCACGCCTGCGGCCGAGCCCGTGGACCCATCGGCCGCTCACTGCGGGACCCTCTGCCCTGTCGCTGTGACGATCCGTCTCCGACCATGGCCTTGCCTCCAGTCGCCGCCCCGAGGTGCTCGCCGTGATCGACGTCGTCGCCGGACTGCTGCTCATGCATGGACGCAACGACGCCGTCGGCATCGCTGCCACCCGTCCCGCGAGCAACGTCCGCGCGCGTGTGCGCGGCACGGACGACGGTCTGCCGTGCCGCGAGGTTGCACCATGACCGGGGCGCGGTCCGCCCCCGCAAGCGGGCCGAACGGCGACCGGCAGACCGAAGAGCTGCTCGTGCCTGTCAGCATCGAGTTGGCCCCCATCCGCCAGTTGCTGGTCATCGACATCACCGACGACCCGACCTATCGAGCGCTGGAACCGCAGGTGCTCCAGCGGCCCGATGGAAGGTTCGGGCTGGTCCTGCTGGCCTACCGCCACGACGACCGGGTGGAGCTGTACGCCGATGCCGGGGTCGAGGTCGACGCGACTGGCTACGACGGGCTCGGCCAGGGGCTGACCGGCATCCACCGCACCGCCTTTCTGCCAGCGTGCTTCGAGGTCACCGCGTCGGGGCTGCGGGTCGACATCGGATTCGACGCGCCGAACGGTCGCCGCATCGAGCTGCACCTGCATGAGCACCTCACGGGAGGGCGAGACGGCTTCGCCGCCTTGGCCCCCGTCGGAGGCGCGTTCACCGATCCGGGGTTCTTCCCGTTCCTGTGGCTTCCGAGTTTGTCTTTCGTGCCGGTGCGAGGAACCCAGGTGCGCGTCCGGATCGACGGCAAGGACCGCACCATCGGCCGCCTGCCCATCCCCGTCGGCGGCCGCCGCTGCCTGATGGCCCGCTACGACCCCCACATCATGGTCTGCCAGGTCAACCCGACCTCGAGCACGCACGCCTTCCGCGTCTCCGCTGACGGGATCGGCACGTCGGACACTGCGCCGCTGGAGATCGACGTCTGCGAGGCGGACGGTCGCCCGGCCATCGGCGGTGTCTCGGTCCGCCGCGGTCAGCACGTCTGCGGCCTGCGGCTGCACCCGCCCCTGCCCGACCTTCGGCGCTTGCCAGTCGGGACGCCGGTCGAGGGCGCAATCGTGCTGGAGGCCGACGGCGCGGCCCAGGTGCGGGGGTCCTACCGGGTCGCCCGGTGTGCGGACCGCGTCGAGCTGTCCATCGACCGGTTCGGCCCCTGGCGGACGCGGCAGCGGCGCCCCCTGCTCGCGCTCCTGTTCCGGATCCCGACCTTCCGGCGCTGGCCGACGACCTACCGGTGGGAGGCGACGATGGCGTTGACCGACCCGCCCAGCCTCCGCTCCCGCTGGCTGCGGCAGGCAGCGGAACACCCATCTCCATCGCGGCACACCAGCGCCGACACCGGATGACGCCCATGTCCGGTCAGGAGCAGCACGCCGCCGCTGCGCCGGTCACCCACGACCGCGTGCGTCGGCGCCGACTCGGCACGGGCCTGCTCGCCGCCGCCGGTGTCTACCTCGCTGCGGCTGCGACGATGAGCCTGGTGTTCGCCTCCGCGCCCCCGCCCCGCCTCGCCGGCAACCTGGCCGCGTTCGAGCAGGGCCTCGCACTGTACCGGTGGGGCTTCGTCGGGGCCTCACTGCTCGCCCCGGCACTGGTCACCGTGCTCGTCCTGCTCATGACCGCCGCGCAAGTGCCCGCGGACTCGGCAAGGCGCTGGCTCGGCACGATCCTGCTCGCCGCCTACGTGCCGTTCGCCACCCTCGCCTACACCACGCAGTACACGCTGCTGCCGTGGCTGGTCGAGACAGACCCGGACACCGCCGCTCTGTGGTACCTCCACGACGCGCGCTCCATCCCCTACGCCCTCGACCTCACCGGCTACGCGGTCCTCGCGCTCGCCTCCGTCGTGCTCGCCAGCACCATGCTCGGGCACAGCAGGCTGCTGCGCTGGGTCGCAGCGTGGCTCGTGGCCATGGGCGTGCTGTCCCTCGCCGCCTTGGCGTTCCACGCCGCGGGCGCCAGCACCGCAGCGAGCGTGTCGACCGCGTCCAGCGCCCTGTGCACCCTGCCCGTCATGGTGCTGGCCATCGTGCAAGGACGCCGTCTTCGCGCCACCGCACGAGCGGTCGACGGAGCTCCGCGGCCGGAACCGGCTCACGGCCCGAGCATGGCAGGGGACGCATGAACGCGCGACCGACGTGGGGCCTGCCTCCCACGCCGGAGGCTATCGGGACCCTCCGCTGTCAGTCGGCTATCCCGACGGCGCGCCCGATGAGCTGCGCAACCCGCTGCTCGACGGTCGGGCTCCAGTCGACGATGGCGTAGGCGGTCGGCCACATGTCCCCGTCATCGAGCTGGGCGATGTCGTTGAACCCCAGGACGGCGTAGCGAGCCTCGCCCTTCTCGGCGCTGGTGAAGAAGCACACCACCCCTTCGTCGCGGGCGTAGGCCGGGAAGCCGTACCACGTCTTGGCGGTGAGCTCCGGCGCGACCCGTGTCACGATCGCGTGGATCCGCTCGGCGAGCGCACGGTCTGCATCCGGCATGGCCGCGATCGCATCGAGGGCCGCCCGCTCCAGGTCAGCCTTCTTCTTGCCGCTGCGCCCTTCTGCCCGGAGCTCCTCAGCTCGCTGCCTGATGGCCTCGCGCTCGTGCGCTGTGAAGCCTTCCGGCACCGGGTCGTGGGCCGAGGCGCTTGGGTCTGTCATGGTGCGGTCTCCTGCACTTGGTCGTCCCAGGAGGCACGGGCGTGCGCAGACGACCCTAGAGGACGATGTGAGGACCGCGCTCTCGAAGCCTGAGCCTGTGCAGGCCCCCGCACCGCAGGGCGACGCGCCGCGCGTCAAGGGCTTTGGGATACTGCCGGGGCGCTTGCCGGCTTGGAGGGGGCGAGGATGGTCGCAGCTGAGGCAGGCCGTGCAGGTGGGGGCAGCCGCGAGGCGAGCATCACCGCGGCGCTGGACGAAGCGATGACGCCCACGGTCGGCGACATGGCGTTGGCCAGCGCGCGCCTGACCGCGGCGGCGCGCGGAGCCGCCGAGGTGCATCGCATGCTCGATGCCATCGAGAACGTCTGGATCGACGCGCCAGGCCGCCGCGTCCACCTCGATCTCCACCCGAGCGAGCAGCCCAAGGCCACGCTCGCCTCCCATCCCGGCAGCAGCGCGCACGCCCGCCTGTACTTCGCGCTCGGCGGGACGCCTACCTCGGCGGGCTGCTGGCCCGTCGCGGCTTCCAGTTCCTGGGCGTCAACCGTCCCAGCCACGGGCTCTCCGACGGACCACGCGAAGACTGCACGGTCGCCGCAGCCATCGCGGTGACCGGCGCCGCGATCGACCACGCCCGAACCCAATGGGGCCATCCGGTGGCCCTGATGGGCTCGAGCATCGGCGGGCTGCTGGCCATATTCGCGGTGCTGCCCGGGCCGCAGCCCGACGCTGCCGTCGCGCACAACTTCGTCTACCCGGGCAAGCTCATCTCCCTGCGGCTGCGCGCACGACTGATCGCCCGCTTCCGCGCCCCCTACCCGCTGGCAAAGCTCGAACGCGCCACACCTGGTCGTATGGGTCCGCGCCGGTGCGAAGGTCGAGTGGGGCAAGCTGTCGAACGAGAGCACGAACAGCCCGACAACGATGGCCACGAATCAGGAGGTGACGCTCACGCCGCGTGACACGCCGATCGACAGGTCTTGCCTCTTCCCTGCGCGGGTGCTGGGTAGCACATAGGGAGCAGAATGCAGAGTTGTGCGACCCGCAGGGTCGGAAGGAGCCGGCGATGGAGGACTGGCGGAAGGTCAAGCGGGAGGTGTTCGCACGCCACAGCAATCCGTGGAGCATGTGGACGAGGTGGGCGAGCACACCGCTAGTGCTTGTCCCGGTGTGGCGACGCAGCTGGCGCGACGCCGCGCTGGTCGGCCTATGGATGGCAGTCAACCCGGTGGTGTTCAGCAAACCCGCACACGACCGGGCATGGGCGACCCGGGCGGCGCTTGGTGAGGAGCAGTGGATCGCCAAGCGGCCCATGGACACCGCGATGGCGGTCAACGTCGCCGCGACCGCCGCCCTGCTGGGCGCGATGGTCGCCGCCCATCAGCGTCGCGCAGTAGCGGCCGCAGCAGCGACAGCACTGGAGATGGGGCTGCTGATGGCGTACTGGGAACTGATGGCCCGCTACTACGACCGCAACGAAAGCGTGCGTTGAACATCCCGATCATGACGCTCGGCACCGTCATCGGCGCAGGCGTCGGATGAACACGGCTCGGATCGAGGCAGGCCGGCCTCGGCTGATCCCGCACCTCGACGCGGCAACGAATCGACCTCAGGGCTACTGGCCCAACGCCCGTGCCCATCACGTACGAGTTCAACCCAAGCCGGGTTGGGCTGCGTAGCCTCCCGGCGTCGACGCCCGTAACTTGGCGGGGTCCCAGCACTGGGCCGGCGGTGGCCCGGGGCTGGTGTCCCAGGGCGCAGCCGGGATTGCTATCGTTGCGGTGCCGACTGGGACGAGTCCTCGGGTGCGAAGGGCTTGCCTGGGAACGGTGCCGCGGCGGGGCTCGGAGGACGCCGTCGGCGATGAAGAGGGGCGGCACGTGGCGGTCGTCGAGGTGCGCGAGCTCGGGAAGCGCTACGGCGGGCGCGCGGTGGTCGACGGGGTGTCGTTCTATGTCGCCGACGGGGAGATCTTCGGGATCGTCGGGCCCAACGGGGCCGGGAAGACGACCACGGTGGAGTGCCTCGAGGGGCTGCGCCGACCCGACGCCGGCGAGATCCGAGTGCTCGGGCTCGACCCGCAGCGCGACGGGCGGGAGGTGCGCCGCCTGTTGGGCGCGCAGCTGCAGGCCAGCCGCCTGCCTGAGCGACTGAAGGTCGGGGAGGCGCTGGACTGGTTCGCCGCCTTCTACGACGATCCTGCTGACCCGGCCGAGCTGCTGGAGCTGCTGGGACTGCTCGAGCACCGCGGTGTGCGCTTCGCCAAGCTCTCGGGCGGGCAGCAGCAGCGACTGTCGATCGCACTGGCGCTGGTCGGCGGTCCGCGGGTGGCGGTGCTCGACGAGTTGACCACCGGGCTGGATCCCCAAGCACGCCGCGACACCTGGGGGCTGATCGAGCAGGTCCGCGATCGCGGGGTGAGCATCCTGCTGGTCACCCACTTGATGGAGGAGGCCGAGCGGCTGTGCGACCGGATCGCGGTGATCGACCGCGGCCGGGTCGTGGCGTTGGACACCCCCGCGGCGATCGCGATCGAGGCTGGCGGCGAGCATCGACTGCGGTTCGTGCCCTCAGCCCCGGTCGACCGGCAGCGGCTCGCGCAGCTCGCCGGGGTCAGCAGCGTCGAGCAGCACCACGAGGCCGTGATCGTCGCCGGGGACGGCCAGGTGGTCCAGACGGTCATGGCGTGGCTGACCCGCGAGCAGGTCGTGGCCCAGCAGCTGCGGATCGAGCAGCCCGACCTCGACGATGCGTTCGTCGCGCTCACCGGGCGGTCGCTCGACGAGGCTGACGAGGCCGAGGTCGAGCGATGAGGGTGCTGGCCAAGACGATCCAGTTCGAGATCAAGCTGCTCGTGCGCGACGTGGCGACGGTGCTGTGGGTGGCGCTGCCACCGCTGGTGCTGCTGGGCATCGGCACGGGCATCCCCGGGTTCGGCGACCCCCAGGCCGACCTGGGTGGGCTACGCCTGGTCGACGTGTACCTGCCGATCTTGCTCGTGTTCGCCCTCGCGCTGACCGGGACGATGTCGGTCTCCACCGCGCTTGCGACCTACCGCCACCAGGGGGTGCTGCGTCGTCTGCGCACGACCCCGGTCGGGCCCGTGCCGCTGCTCGCCGCTCAGCTGGTAGCGAGTCTGCTGTTCGCCGCCGTCGCGGCGGTGCTGACGATCGTCGTGGCGGGGGCGGTGTTCGACGTCGCGGCGCCGGCGTCGTGGGGTGTAAGCGCGCTCGCACTGGCGCTCGCAGCCTGGGCGCTGTTCTCGATCGGTCTGATCATCGGCGCGGTCGCCCCCAGCGCGACGGTCGCGCCGGCCCTCGGCAGCCTGGTGTGGATCCCCCTGATGGCGCTGGGCGGCCTGTGGTTCCCACGTGAGGCCATGCCCACGGTGATGCGCCAGATCAGCGACCTCTCGCCCACCGGCGCCGCCGTCGACGCGCTCCAGCACGCCTGGTTCGGCACCGGAGCACCCACCTCGAGCCTGCTCATCCTCGCCGTGTCCGCGCTCGCATTCGGCGCAGCCGCCATAGCCGCGTTCCGGTGGGAATGACCAGCAGGTCCGGTGCACAGCGCCGACCGTCTACCACCTGCACCGCCGCCTGCCCGCCACCGGACCACGGGCTAACCCGGTCTATGCCGCCCCACGAGTTCAACCTTCGCCGGGTTGCGCCGCGGTCGTGTCCTCGATTGCGCCGTGACGTTGCCGAGCCAGCGGTGAGGGCCTCAGAGCTTCGGACCGGCGAACCGGCGTTCCGCGGCTGCTGTGGAAGGCCGGGCTGATCCAGCACGGCTAGGATGCGTGCCCCGCCGGGCGCCCGCCCGGGAGTCAGCGGCGAGGCTTGCCCGTCGACCTCCAGGTCGCGCGCCCGTGGCCCGAGCCGTCGCAACCGATCCGAAGGAGGCCCACGATGGCGGCGCAGCCCCCGGCAGAGGACGCTCCCAAGACCCTCTACCGCTCCCGCGGAGAGCGGGAGATCGCGGGCGTCTGCGGAGGCATCGCCGAGTACTTCCGGGTCGACCCGCGACTCGTGCGCATCATCGCGCTCGTGCTGCTGTTCATTCCCGGCTCTCCGGGGCTCATCGCCTACCTCATCGCCTGGCTCATCCTGCCGGAGAAGCCCGACGATCCGCCGCAGGATGCCTCAGCGCAGCAACCCGAGCCGGAGGCCTGAGGGCGCGGTCCGGTCGAGCCTACGCACGCGGCAAGCGCCGGGGGGTCTGGCGCGAGGCGCCCGCCCAACTCCGCGCACCCTCGACTGTGACCCCGCCTCGCCCGCTCCAGCGGCGATCAGGCTCCGGCGTCATGCGGCAGCGGCGTCTGCTGGTGCAGCACGAGCCGCCAGTGCCCGTCGCGTTGGGCGTAGGCGCTGCTCATCAGCGCCCGGTAGGTCTGCGCGCCCCGCTGGCCGGTGAACCGGTAGGTCACCAGCGCGACGTCATCGGCCGGGCGTCGCAGCTCTGCCTCGGCGATGTCGACCTCGTCCCAGCCGTCGCTCCGGTCGATCGCGGCGGCGGTCTCCGGCTTGTCGAGGACCATGCCCGGCACGATCACGACCGCGTCATCCGCCAGCAGCCGCCGGTAGACCTCACCGTCGCCGCGCGTCAGGGCGCGCTCGTTGTCGACCAGCACCTCGAGCAGCGACATCATCGGCTCCGTTCGCAGGCGACCTCGTCGCAGCGTACGGCAGGACCCCCGACAGTGGACCGCAACCGACCGGGCTGGACACCGCACCGTCCTTGCGCCCGCGCGACCATCACGACGAGCGGGGGCCGGGCACGACGGGCGCTCGAGGCACGGACCGGCTGGCGGCTGTGGCCGCTGTCGGCGCTGCAGTGCACGGTGTCCCTGGCGGTCGTCCTGCCCACCACCGCCCAGCGGCCGCGGCAGCGACCCGGGTCAGTGCGTCCCCCGACGGCATCGCACCACGACCAGCGCAACGTCCCCGCAGCCGCGAACCCCGTAGGCCAACCCGACGCCGAGGATCGTGGGGATCCCCCGGTTAGGACGGTCCGTGACCGCACGGTGCTGTCAACCTTCCCGTTTACGGTAGAGGAGGGACGCGCACCTGCGATGACCGCGTGAACCCACTACTCTAAAGTGGTTTCGAGCTACTCGAA
>PWFH01000034.1 GCA_003553795.1 Egibacter sp.
CGGGCCCGGGTCTCGGCGGCCTCACGCTGGCGGCGGCGCCTGCGCTGCCCGTCGACGGCGGCCGCCGCGGAGAGCGCGAGGACCGCGAGGCCCGCGAGCGTCTCGCCGGCCACGAGCAGGCCGGTGGCGGCGAGCCCGCCGACGACCGCCGCGGTGAGCAGCACGGTGGTGCGCGACGCGGCGCTGGCGCCGGGGTCGGCCGGTCCGTCGCGGGCGTCGAGCCGCGCGAGCTCGTCGTCGAGCGCCCCCGCGCTCGGCCCCTCGAGCGGTGCGGGCTCGGGAGGGCGCGCCCGCCACGTCGCGAGCGCGTCGGCCACGGTCTGCTCGAGGGCGTCCTCCTCCGGCGGTGTGGCCGCGGACCGGTCCGCCGGCTCGGCGCCGCCGGCCTCCTCGGCACCGACCGCCGCCTCGGCGTCGCTGACGGCCCGCTCGGCGGCCGCGCGCTCCTCGAGCAGCTCGAGGCGGGCCTCGTGCGCCTGGCGCGCCTCGGCGAGGGCGACCTCGGCCCGTTCCTGGGCCTCGCGGGCGCGGCGCAGCGGCCGGCCGGACCCGCGACGGTCGGCGCCGACGCGCTCGCGGCGGAAGGCCGCGACGGCCTCGAGCGCGGCGGTGGCCGTCGCGTCGGCCCCGCCGCTGGCGGCGGCCCGCTGGAGGTGCTCCTGGACGAGCGCGGGGTCGTCGAGGACGCCGAGGAGGTCGGCCTGGCGCATCCACGCCGTGGCGGCGAAGGCCTCGCGGGTCAGGCCGAGCAGGCGCGCGCCGTCGGGGCTGCCGTCGTGGAGCAGCGCCCCGGAGAGGTCGGTGCCGAGCACGGCGTCGCGGATCTCGCAGGCGACCTGCCCGGCGAGGTCCTGGTCGAAGGCGATCGTGCGGCCGTCGGCGAGCTCGGCGAGGGCGCCGACGCGCCAGGAGGCACCGTCCCACGGGTGGTGGGCCTCGACGAATCGCTGCTCGCGACGGCGGGGCGCGCCGCGTCCGCGCCGGCGGCCGCACACCGCGGCGAAGGCCGCGGCGTGCCAGCTCGACTTGCCCGCCTCGTTGGGACCCCAGACGACGGTGAGGCCCGGGGCGAGCGCGAGACGCTGCCCCGCGAGCGGCCCGAAGGCGTGGGCATCGACGTGGAGCAGCCGCATCAGGGCGCCTCGAGGTCGTCGCGGCCGTCGAGGGCGCGCAGTCCGGTGACGAGCACCCGCCGTCGCTCGGCCTCGTCGAGGCCTGCGGCGAGGACCTCCCGCACGAAGCGCCCGCGCACGGTCGCCTCCTCCGAGAGCGCGGCGACGTCGTAGGCCACGGCGAGGTCGCCCTGCCGCACGACGACGGCGTCGAGCGTGGCGAGGCCGAGCGCGCCGGCGGTGAGGTCCTCGCCCGGACGCAGGTCGAGATCGGGGTCGAGCTCGCCGTGCAGCGTCACCCGCGCGACGCCCTCGCGGCCGGTGAGCGACTCGCGGACCCGGGCCTGCACCGCGCTCGCGCTCGCGCAGCCGGTGACGTCGACGGTGACGTCGTGGGCCTCGGTCACCGCGACCCGGTGCCAGGCTCGGCGCACCGTCCCGTCGGCGTCCACCGTCGCCACGACCGCGCCGCGCAGCCCGTCCTCGCCGAAGGCCAGCGGGTCGGGGTTGCCGGGGTAGGTGTGCCAGCGCTCCGCGGCCGGCCGGTGGTGGTGGCCGACGAAGGCGTGGTGGAAGCCCGCCGCGGGGATCTGCGCGGCGTCGAAGGGGGCGTGGGGCAGCTTGCCGGAGGCCTCGAGGCGCAGCCCCGAGCGCTCCGAGCCGTGGAAGAGCGCGAGGTGGACCCCACCGCGGTCGACGGTGAAGCCGTCGTCGAGGAAGCCGCCGGTGTTCGCCGGCGCGCGATGCGCCGCGCCCCAGAGGGTGAGCCCCTCGGCGAGGGGCAGCGGGCGCAGCCGGTCCTCGGTGAAGACCGTGACGTTGCCGGGCCAGGGTGCCCACGCGTAGAGGCTCACGGGGCCGTGCCAGTCGTGGTTGCCGGGGGCGAGGAGCACGGGTCGGGAGGTCGCCCCGAACGCCTCGGCGAGGAACGCGGCGGTGTCGGCGCTGGCCCGCTCGTGCTCGAAGAGGTCCCCGGCGCTGAGCACGGCGTCGGCGTCGACCTCGTCGGCGAGGCCGAGGGCGCGCTCGAGGGTGGCGCGCAGCGCGAGGCGCCGGCGCCGGGCCGCCTCCGGCGGCGCCCACGCGAACGGCGCGTCGAGATGGACGTCGCCGACGACGACGAAGCGCATGGCCTCACCTCCTGCCGTGATGGTGTACCGCAGGGGTGCGACACCGAGGGTCAGGCGTCGCGGTGCTCAGCCGGCGAGGTCGGCGAGGAGCTCGTCGACGACGAGCTCCTCCTCGACTCGCACCCCGCTGGCGAGCATCGCCTCGCCGAGCTCGGGGTCCCAGACGGCGCCGACGGGCTGGCCGCGCAGCGGCCGGTTCGAGCGCGCGACCGCGCCCCGGTAGTCCCGCGCGCGCATGCGCCAGCTCGCGGCGTCGACGCGCTCATGGAGGTCGTTGGCGATGCGCAGACCGGGCCAGTCGAAGTCGCCGTGGTAGCGCAGCGTCGCGCCCGCTGCGGCGAGGTCGCGCAGGAGGGTCGACGCAGCGCGTGAAGGCCAGCCGTCGACGCAGACGAGCGGCGCGCAGGCCACCCCGAGGCGGTCGGCCGCGGTCTCGAGCACCGCGAGGTTCTCACAGACGAACACCTCGCCGGGCCGCCAGCGCGGCGCGTCGCCGACCAGTTGACGCAGCGTGAGCGCGGCGGGCTCTCCCTGCTCGGCGAGCGCGGCCAACGCCTGGCTCGTCGCGCTCGTGTCAGCCGCGCGCAGCCCGAGGGTGAGGACGAGGCCGGCCAGCGCGCTCGTGCGCACCCCCACCGCCGACCAGCGGGCACCGCGGGTGGCGGCGTCGCTCGCGGGGTGGGTGGTCCCGTCGCCGTCAGCGGGGGCGCCATCGGACGCCGGCCCCGCGTCCTCGGTCCCGTCCACGGCGAGCAGCGGGATCGCACGGAGCACGAGCGTGGCGAGGGGGCGGCCGTCGTCGAGGGCGTGGCTGTCGCCGACGGCCTGCCCGGCGAGCACGCTGCGCGGCAGACCGTCGGCCGGCAGGCGCAGGAGGACCGCGCGGGCCTGCTCGAGCAGGTCGGCGGCGACTCCGGGGTCGCCACCAGCGAGGCGGCGCAGGAGTCCGTCTCCGCGGAGCTGGGCGAGCCAGGTGTCGAGCGGAGGCTGCGCCCAGTGGAAGGCCTCCCCGAAGAGGGCCTCCCACGCACGCTCGACGCGCGCCCGGTCGGCGGCGCCCTCGCCGACGGGGCCCCGGAGGACCTCGACGGCGGTGGCGAGGTCGGGGGCGGCCCCGGCGCGCCGCAGCACCACGTCGAGGTCTGCGAGGGGCACCGAGAGCGTGTGGCCCTGCCCCGGTGGTCGCCCGAGCAGCGCGGCGAGCGCCGCGCGCTCGGAGGGCGTGGCCTCGGCGATGCGCACCGTGCCCGTCAGCGGTCGCCCACGCCGCAGCCGATCGACGAGGCGGTCGAGCAGCCGGCTGAGCTCGGCGCCACCGAGCAGGCGCTCGAGGCGGTGGGGGTCGGCCGTCGACCCCTCCGTGGCGCGGCTGACGCCCTCGACCACGTCAGGAGCCCGGCGGGGTGAGCGGTGCGCGGTCGACGTCGAGGCGGGCGCGCTCGCGGCCGTCCCAGCGCCACTGCGCGACGTGCACGGCGTCGATGCCCTCGCGCCGGGCGAGCTGGGCGATCGCGAGCCCGGGGACGGTCGGGTAGCAGCCCCACTCGCGCTCCGAGGTGGCCATGAGGTCGAGGTCGAACTCCGCGAGCAGCCCGAAGCCCTTCGCCCGGGCGTCGTCGTCGATCCCGGCGAAGGCCTCGTCGAGCATGATCGGTCGCGGCGCCTCGCTCGCGCCGGCGGTGTCGTAGAAGCTCGCGGCGGCGGCGAGCATCGGGATCGTCACCGCGAGCGCGCGCTCGCCGCCGGAGGCAGGTCCCGTCGCCGGCTGCCAGTCGCCGTCACGGCGGCGCTCGACGACGACCTCGTGCCAGGCGCGGTAGTCGAGCGCGGTCGAGAGGTGCTCGAGCCACGTGCCGCCCTCGCTCGCCGCCCGCACCTCGGCGATCTGCTCCTGCAGGAAGGCCCCGACCGCCCGGCGGTCCTCCGCCGACCACGCCTCGGCGGTCTGGCGCAGGAGCCGCCGGCGCGCCTCGGGCAGCCCCGCGGGGGCGTCCCGGCGCGGCTGCCAGCGCAGGCGCAGCGTCATCCCCGTGCTCGTCGGCCGGCGCCGCAGCGCGTCGTTGATCCCGTCGACCTGGGCGTCGGCGGCGCGGATCCGCTCGGCGAGGTGTGCGGCGACCTCGGCGACGAGGTGCTCCTCGAGGAGCTCGCGCTCGCGCGCGGTGAGCAGCTCCTCGCGGTCGCGGATCTCCTCGGTGAGCTCGCCGACGAGCTCGTCGGGGCGCGCCTTGCGACGTCGGAAGGCGATGGCGACGACCGGGGCGTCGGCCCGGACCTCGAGCTCGGCGTGGTGGCCGTGACGCGAGAGCGTGTCGGCGAGGGCGCGGAAGCGCTCGCTGACGTCGCGTTGCGCACGCTCCCAGACCTCCTGCTCGGCGCCGACGCCGTCGAGTCGGCGGTCGAGCTCGCGGGCGAGGCGCACCGTCGGGTCCGGCGCCCACGGCTCACCGTCGGGGTCGGGCAGGTCGGCCTCGGGCAGGGCGGTGGCCACGAGCCCGGTCGCGGCGAAGCGCTGGAACGTGGCGGTGGCCTCCACCCGGGCCTGCGAGGCCTCGGCGGCGCGCTCCTCGAGGTCGCGGACCTGCTCGGCGTACCTCGCCGTGTCGCGCTCGGCGGCGATGCGCCGCTCCTCGGCCCGCTTGCGGTCCTCTGCGAGCGCCTCGAGGCTGCGCGCGACGGCGTCGAGCGACTCGTGGAGCGCGGCGACGTCGCCGCCGATGCGCTCGCGTAGGGTCGCGAGACGCTCCTCGGCGGCCCCGGCCCGCTGCGCGCTTGCCGACGCCTCGGCGTCGCGCTGCGCGGCGTCGGCCTCGACCCGCTCACGCCGTTCCCGCGCCTCCTCGCGCCCCGCGAGCGCGCTGCGGTGACTCCGCGCCCGGGGCCAGAGGCCGCCACACGCCTCCCGGTACGCCGCGAGCCCCTCGGCCAGCGTCGCGCGCTCGTCGCGCGCAGCCGGCAGCGCGAGGTCGCGGGCGGCCTCCTCGAGCGCCGCGGTGGCGCGCCCGGTCGCCGCGCGGGCGGTGGCCAGCGCAGCGTCGGCCTCGGCGAGGCGCGCCTCGGCCTCGCGACGCTCGGCGGCGGTGGCGGCGAGGCTCCCGTGGGCGTCGAGGACCCCTCGCAGCGACGGTGCGGCGGCGCTCTCCGCCTCGAGGCGCTGCCGGCGCTCGGCGAGCGCGGCGGCGCGGTTCGCGAGCTCGGTCTCGCGTCCGGCGAGGGCGGTGAGCTCGGCGTCGATCGTCGCGACGCGGTCGCGCCGTGCGCGCTCCCTGGCGGCGTGGCCGATGTGCTCCGCCGTCCGCTTGCGCCAGCTGCCCTCGAGCGCGCCGACGCGGTAGCGGCCGTCGGGGCTCACCCACGTCTGCCCGGTCGCGGGGCCCAGTCCGATGCCGTCGAGCACCGCAGCGACGGCCTCGTCGCTGAGCGGCGTGGTCGCCTCGTCTGGCCGGTCGATCGTCGGCGCGAGAGCGCCGCGCAGGGGCGAGGCGACGGGCGCGCCCGGGGTCACGACGGCGTCGAGGCTCTCGGGGTCGAGGAGCGCCCCGTCGGGGGTGACCCACGCGTCGAGCAGGCCGGCGCCCTCGAGGGCGGCCTCGAGCCCGGCCCGCGCGGCGGCGTCGAGGTGACCCTCGAAGTCGACGACGCGCCACAGCGGTGCACCGAGGCGGTCGGCCCGGCCGTCTCGCTCACGCGCCGGCGGAGGCGGCGGCCCCGGGTCCTCGCCGGCGGTGAGGCTCGCCCGCTCCTCCTCGAGCGCGTCGCGGGCCTCGCTCACCCCGGCGCGCTCGGCCTCGAGGGCGGCGGTGGCCGTGGCGAGCGTGGCGGCGCCGTCGCGGTAGCCCGACTGCCGTGCCGTCGACAGGGGGTCGGGGTCGCCGAGCGTCGTCGTCCAGTCGGCGAGCGCGGCGTCGAGGCCGTCGACGTCGCCGACGGCGAGCTCGACGAGCTCGCTGGCCCAGCGGCGCACCGCGGCGCGCAGCGCCTCGCTCGCCTCGGCGAGCGTCGTGAGCGCGGCCTCCTCGCGCTCCCCGGCGCGGGCGGCGCGTCCGGCGGCGTCGTCGTGGCGCCAGCTCGCCTCACGCTCGGCCGTGCGGGCCTCCTCCCGGGCGTCGTCGAGGGCCTCGAGGCGGCGCAGGGCGTCGGCCCGTCGGCTCGCCGCCCGCTCGACGGTGCGGCGGGCCTCAGCGAGCGCCTCGTCGGACGGCGCCCATCCGAGGTCGGCGACCGCGCCGGTGTGCTCGTCGGCGAGCCCGCAGGCCAGGGCGGCGTCGGCGGCCAGCGCCTCGGCCTGCTCGAGGTCGGCGTGGGCCGCCGCGAGCGCGGCCTCGGCGCGCTCCTGCGCCGCGCGCCCCTCCTCGGCCCGCTCGCCGGCCTCCGCGGCGCGGCGCTGCGCGGCCTCGGCCTCCGCGCGGCCCTGCCGAGCGACCTCCTCCTCCCGCTCGAGGGCCCTCGCGTCCTGCATCGCCGGGCTGTCTGCGAGGGCGCGCTGGCGGGCGCGGGCGCGCTCGAGCTCGGCGTCGACCTCGTCGAGGCGCCCGAGGGCCTCGGTACGCTCGCGCTCGGCGCTCGTGAGGTCGTCCCGTGCCGTGCTGCGCCGACGGGCGACGTCCTCGTAGGTCGACTGCGCGCGGCGGACCTCCGTGGCGCGGCGTCGTGTCGCGACCGCCGCAGCGTGGCGGTAGCGCTCGGTGAAGGCCGCGACGGCCTCGCGCGCCTCGACGAGCCCGGCGAGCTCGGCGCGCTCGGCCTCGAGGGTGCGGAAGGCCTCGGCGACGTCGGCCAGCAGCGCCTGGTCGACCGGCGCGAGGGCCTCGCTGAGCGCTGCCGAGAGCGCCTCGGCGTTCGGGCGCTTCGCGAGCTGGGGCTGGCGCAGGCCGATGAGCAGCCGCAGCAGCGCCTCGTAGCGCTCCGCGCCGAGGTCGAAGAGCGCCTCGTCGACGTGGCGTCGCCACGCCCCGGCCTGCTCGACGACCCGCCCGCGCTCGCCGAGCGCCTCGGCGAGGCGGGGACGGGTCAGGGGCGTGCGGGTCGCGCTCGCCAGCCAGAGGTCGCAGCCGATCCGCAGGTCGGTCGAGAAGAACCAGCGGTCGGGGGCGCCGCGGCCCTCGACGGCCTTCATCCCGCAGCCGAGGGTGCGCGTGTGGACCCGCCCGCCCTCGAGCCGGCCGAGCTCGAGCCAGACGTAGCCGATGCGCTCCTCGTAGCGGCCGCCGAGCAGGAGGTTCCACTCCATGCGCTTGCCGGGGTCGCCGTCGGGCTCGACGCGGTGGGGGCTGACCTCGCCGTCGAGGAGGAACGGCAGGACGAGGGCGAGCACCTTCGACTTGCCGGTGCCGTTGTTGCCCCTCAGCAGCAGCCGGCCGTCGTGGAACCACAGCTCCTCGTGGTCGTAGTGGAAGACGTCGACGAGGCCGCAGCGCAGCGGCTGCCAGCGCTCACGGGTCGGCTCGGGCAGCATCGACGGGCCACCGCCGTCGGCGAGGCCGTTGCCCTCAGGCCCCCGGGCCTGGCCCCGGTCGCTCATGCGAGCGTCCCCTGCACGGCGCCGGCGACGGTCGCGGGGTCGGCGGCGTAGCGCGCGAGCGCCGGCCGGCTGCGCACCGCCGCGCCCTGGCGCTCCGCGAGGTCGAGCGCGAGGAGCCGGCCAACGGCGGTCGCGGCGAGGTCACGCGCGCCACCGGGCTCGCGGACGGCCTTGCGCCAGTGCGGGCCGTGCTCCTCGACGAGCGTCGCGGCGTGGGCCTCGAGCTCGTCGAGCGAGACCCACTGCCGGTGGCGGTGAGGGTCGGCGAGGTAGGTCGCGAGCAGGAGCGTCGCGTGGCCGTCGGTGCCCTCCTCGGGCATCGACAGGTCGGTGGTCTCGCCGGTCGGGTCGAGGAGCGCGAGGCCCTCCGCGCGCGCCTCGGGCTCGAGACCGGTGCCGTCGGCGAGGCGGGCGAGGAGGTGGGTGCGCTGCGTGCGCAGGTACTCCCGTTCGGCGTCGTCGAGGTCGTCGAGGTAGACGACGGGGTCGTCGAGGAGGCGCCGGGCGAGGCGACGGCGCACCGCCGCAGGGCCGCCGAGCCCCGCGTCGAGCCCCGGGTCCTCGACGAGGGCGGCGAGCCGCTGTGGGGTCGAGGACGCGGAGACCATCGAGGGCCCCCGGGCGCTCGCGAGCAGCCCGGCGAGCACGCGCCGGTCGAGGTCGTAGAGCGCGTCGCCCCGCTCGTCGACGTAGGCCTGCTCGTCGCCGGCGACCCGGGCGAGCACCCCGAGCTCGAGGAGGACGCGGATCGCCGCGACGAGGTCGGCGCGCTCGTCGCGGTGCTCGAGGGTGAAGCGCACGCCCGCGGCGACGAGGGTCTCGTCGGCGGCCGCGGCGAGGACCTGCTCGGCGAGCAGGCCGAGGGTGACCTGCGGGTCGGCGCGCTCGAGGGCCGCGAGGGCGAGGCAGAGCAGGACGTAGCGCCGCCGCGTGAGCGGCGGGCCGCCGCGGCGTGCGCGGGCGGGCCGGGTGGCGTCGCCGCCGTCGACGGGGGCCTTGCGCAGCCGGGCGGCGTCGGGGTCGACGACGAGGCTCCAGCCGGTCTCCTCGGCGAACCACCGGCGCAGGGGGCCGGCGTGCTTGCGGACCGCCCGGAAGGCCTCCGGCGCGGGCCTCGTGGGCGTGAGCAGCGGATGGCGCAGCAGGGCGCGGGCCGCCGCCCGGCGCTCCTCGGTCGCGCCGCGCTCGAGTGTGTCGGCGAGGACCTCGGCGGTGCTCACCGGCGGGCCCCCTCGACGATGCGTGCGGTCGCGTCGTCGCCGTTCACGTCGTCGGTCTCCCCTTGGCCGGGCGCGGCGTGGAGGTCGGTGATCCGCACGTGGTGGTCGGGACCGCGCAGCGTGCCGTCGCGCGTCGTGACCGCAGCCTCGGCGCCGTCGCCGGTGGGGGTGAGGACGAGCCGGAGCGACCCGTCGCCGGTCGTGACCTCGACCGGCTCGTCGTGGGGGTTCGGCCAGGCCAGTGCCTCGCCGAGCAGCTCGAGGAGCAGGTCGAAGGCGTCGCGGTCGAGCGTGGCGAGCTCGGAGAGCCGGACGGTGCCGTCGGTGGCGAGCGCGGCGCGCGCCCGGGCGGTCTGCGCGGCCTCGGTGGCGAGCTGCTCGGCGAGCAGCGCGCGCGCGGGGCCGCGGTCGGCGATGCGGCTGGGCTTGCCGCGCCGCTCGTGGCTGCCGGTCCGGCGCAGGCGCGGGCTCAGCCGCACCGGCGGCGCCTCGGCCCACGGCGTGGCCGGCGGGACCGGTGCGGCCTGCCGGGCGTCGATCGTCGCGGCGTCGACGGTGAGGTGGCGGGCCGGCGCGAGGGCGAACGCGGTGCGCCAGAGCCGGTGGCAGTCCTCCTCGGTCGGGGCCTCGGCAAACCAGCGCGCGAGCTCGCGGAAGTCCTGGGAGCGGTCGCTGCGTCCCGACCGCCGCTCCCCGAGGGTGGCCACGACGGTGAGCAGCGCGGTGATGGCCTGGCGGGCGCGGCGCCGGAGCAGGTCGGCCTGCGCGGGTTGCTCGCGGGTCCCGAGGAACCACTGGGAGAGCCCGGCCCAGCGATGCCGCCAGGCGGCGAGGGCCTCGGCGCGGGCGCGCTCCTCCTCGCCGGGTGCGGCGTCGGCGGCCTCCCGCTCGGCGGCGAGGCAGAGCAGGGCGGCGGGCTCCCCGAGCTCGCGGAGCCGCACGGCGATGTCGGGGGCGATCGCGACGAGGTCGGCGATGAAGCGCTCGATGTAGCCGACGAGCTGGTCCTTGTACGCGAGGAACCGCGTGACGTCGCTGTCGTGGAGGTCGATCGTGCGCTGGAGCGCGGCGATGAAGGCCTGGGCGTTGGCCGCGAGGTCGTCGAAGACCGCAGCGAGCCCGCGCAGGGCCTGGTGGGCCTTCGCAGGGTCGGGCTCGCGCTCGGCGGCGAGCCGCGCGATGCCACCGAGCGCGTCGCGGATGTCGGCGAGCGCGACGGTCTGGAGTGCACCGCGGCGGTCGAGCGCCGCGGCGAAGGCGGCGAAGGCCTCCTCGGCGGCTTCGCCCTCGGCGCTGAGGGAGTAGAGGTAGCGCGCGCGGTTGAAGTCCTCGACGGTCGTGACCCGGCTCGTGTCGGGATCGGCCCGCAGGTTGCCCCAGCGCGCGAGCTGCGCGAGGGCCTCACCGACCTCCTCGACGTCGGCGGCGGTGCCCTCCGGCAGGGCCGCCCGGACGTCCTCAGGGCGGAGGTGGACGACGAACTGCCGCTTGGCCGCAGCGAAGGCTTCGAGGATCGAGCGGTACAGCGGTGCCTTCTCGGCGACGGCGTGACGCAGGGCCTCGTGCGCGCCGGCACGCGGGTGGGCGCCCTGCCCGATGGCGGTCGTCTCGTGCGTGCTCACGGCAGCCTAGTGTGCCCGAGCGGTGCGACGCGCTGGAGCCGCACCGCTCAGCGCGGGTCGTCGGCGGCGGCCACCGCGCGGGCGCGCAGCGCCTCGACGGCGGTGGCCTGCCCGGGAGGGGTGAGGGCCAGCAGCCGCTGCTCCGGCCCCGCGCGGTGCGGCTCGAGGAGTCCGAAGTCCTCGAGGCGCCCGAGCAGCGGCCACGCCGTCCGGCTCACGGCGTCGACGTCGGGCGGCGCGCCGCTGTCGCGGTCGCGCCAACCCGCCTCGGCGGCGAGGGCGACGACCTCCTCCATGAACGCCGTCGTCTCGCGTGGGGACCCGCTGGCGAGGATGAGGAACACCGACTCCTCGACGAAGCCGACGAAGCCGTCGTCGGCGGCGAGCGCGGCGGCGAGCGCGCGCCAGGCGGCCTCGACGTCGTCGGCGAGGGCCTCACCCGCCCTCGTCGCGTGCAGGGTGCGGCCGCGGCGGCGCACCCAGCGCTGGGCCCGCAGGAGCTCGTGCCAGCGCACGAGCGGCAGGACGTCGAGCTCGCTGGCGGGCAGGCGGTCCTTGAACCACCAGTCCTCGAAGCCGAAGCGCTGCTGCGCCTCCTGGACGAGGGCGCGGCCGAGGTTGCCGCGCTCGGTCAGCGGCAGGCCCTCGGCGCGTGCCCGGGTGAGCAGCCAGCGCAACGGCTCGGTGGCCTCCGCGGCGCCGTCGGGGACCTCGACGGGGTGCAGCAGCCGCGGCTCGAGGGGGTCGATGAGCCTGCGGCGGCGGGCGCTCGCCGCGCCGGCGCGGTCGATCCAGGCCTGCACCCTGGCGGTCGTGAGGGCCTGACGCCAGGTCTCGCCGGTGGGGGGGCGCGGCAGCGACTCGTCGAGGGCGGCCTCGGTGAGCGTGCGCTGCTTGCGCCGCCAGCCCGAGCGCCCAGGTCGCAGACGCTCCTCGCGGATCGCCTCCTCGAGGCGCCGCCCGACATGGTCGCGGGCCTGGGCCTCCTCGAGGGTCATCATCGAGCCCCACGCGAGGTCGTCGGTGTCAGGCGGCTCGACCCCGGAGCGGTCGGCGGCGGCCTCGAAGGCCGCGAAGCCCTCGCGCGGCTCGCGATGCCATGCCGCGAGGATGTCGCGGGTCTCCTCGCTGCGGCAGATCTCCGCGAGCCGGGCGAGGTCGAGCTCCTCGAGCAGGCGCCCGAGGGCCTCGGCGATCGCGACGTGCTCCTCGTCGTCGGCGAGGAAGGCCCGCGGCAGCCGGTACCAGAGGAACTCCTGGAGATGGCGCTGGCCGACCGCGTCGGGCCCGTCGTCGGCGGCGAGGTCCGACCAGGCCTCGACGGCGTAGGAGGCCGCGTCGGGGTCCTCCTCGGCGAGGCGGCGCAGGGCACCGGCGACGACCGTCGGCAGGTGGGCGAAGGCGTCGTCGCGCAGGGGGTCGTCGGTCATCGGGGCTCCACCGTCGTCGTGCTCGGCTCCGACCGTAGCGAGTCGGCGCGCGCGCCGGGGTGAGCGCGCCCGCCGCTCGCCGGCGCGGCCGTGACGGTCGATCGGGCTGCGGCGGGTCAGGCGGTCAGCGCACGTGGTCCCGTGGGACGGTGGCACATCGTCGGGGCATGCTGCAGAGTCCCGGGTCATGGACACCACACCGAAACGCTGGGAGGACCTCTCCGCGGCACAGCGCCGCCTCGTCATCGCCGTGGGGGCGGTGACGAGCCTGCTGCAGGCGCTCATGCTCTGGGACCTCTGGCGCCGTCCGGCCGAGGGGATCCGCGGGTCGAAGCGGGCCTGGGTCCTCGCCTCGTTCGTGCGCCCGTTCGGCCAGATCGCCTACGTCGTGTGGGGCCGCCGGCCCGACACGACCTCCGCCTGAGGTGGGCGGCGCCATGGTGGCCGCCGGCGGGATGTCGATGCCGCAGCGCCCGCCTGCGGAGTGCTGGCTCACCGACATGGACGGGGTGCTCGTCTCCGAGGAGGCCCCGGTGCCCGGGGCCGCGGAGTTCCTCGAGGCCCTCGTGCGCCACGAGCGCCCCTTCCTCGTGCTCACGAACAACTCGATCTTCACCCCGCGGGATCTCTCCGCCCGGCTGCGGCGCACCGGCATCGACGTGCCCGAGGAGCGCATCTGGACCTCGGCGCTGGCCACGGCGGACTTCCTCGCCGCGCAGCAGCCGGGCGGCTCGGCGTTCCCGATCGGTGAGGCCGGGCTCACCACGGCCCTGCACGAGGTCGGCTACACGCTCACCGACGTCGAGCCCGACTTCGTCGTCCTCGGGGAGACGCGGACCTACTCCTTCGAGGCGATCACCCAGGCGATCCGCCTCGTCGCCCAGGGCGCGCGCTTCATCGCGACGAACCCCGACACGACCGGTCCGTCCCCCGAGGGGCCCCTGCCGGCCACCGGTGCGGTCGCCGCGCTCATCACGCGCGCGACCGGTATCGACCCCTACTTCGTCGGCAAGCCCAACCCGATGATGTTCCGCAGCGCGCTCAACCGCATCGGCGCGCACTCCGAGACGACGGTCATGGTCGGCGACCGCATGGAGACCGACATCGTCGCCGGCATCGAGGCCGGCCTCGACACCGTGCTCGTCCTCTCGGGCTCGACCTCGCGCTCGGAGGTCGGCGCCTTCCCCTACCGTCCGGCGCGCATCGTCAACTCCGTCGCCGACCTCATCGACGAGGTCGCGACCGGCTGAGCGTCGGGTCGCCGGTGAGCAGCGCGACGAACTCCGGGTTGGGCGCGGTGTCGGCGAGGACGTCGGCGACCTCGTCGAGCGCGGTCCGGGCCGGCACGCCGTCGCGCCGCGCGAGGTACCAGGCGGCCACGGTGGGGGTGCGGCTGCGACCCCCGGCGCAGTGCAGGAAGACGCGCTTGCCCTCCTCCCGCAGCGCGCTGACCGTGGCGGCGAGGTCGTCGAGGAGCAGCTCGAGGTTCGGGTTGGCCCCGGGCTCGTCGACGAGGGGGACGTGGAGGTGCTCGACGTCGTCGGCGACCTCGGCGCGGCCTGATCGGCACAGCGAGACGACGGCGTCGACCTCCGAGGCCGCCTCGGCGAGCCCGGTGGCGTTGCCGAGCAGGAGCCCGTCGTCGCGCGGGGCGGGGACGACGCGGGGCGGCGTCGGGTCGGTCTCGCGGTAGTGGCGGTCGAGGGAGTCCGCGCCCGGCCACCTCGCGGTGTCGTTCTCCCCACCGCTCACGGTGTGCAGGGCGAGGGTGACGAGGTCGCGGGCACGCAGGCCCGGCCAGCCGTGGAGGACGCGCAGCCAGCGCTGGGGGATCGCCGACCAGCCCCAGCGCGCGCCGAGGAGCGCGCCGGCGATCGCCGCCACGGTGTCGGTGTCGTGGCCGATGCCCACCGCGCGGCGCAGCGCAGCCTCGAGGTGGGCGCCCGGTCGGTCGGCGGGGACCGGCGTCTGGCGCACCGCGGCGTAGGCGGCCTGCAGGGCGGTGACGACGAAGCCGTTGGGCGTGAAGGCCTCCGGGGGGCGCGCCTCGGCCTCGTCGAGGTGGTCGCTCCAGCGCTGGCGCGCGTCGGGCGCGAGGAGGTCGAGGCCGTCGCGGACCCCGTCGAGGCGGCCCTCGCGGACCGCCCGGTCGATCGCGACGCACCACAGCACGCAGGCGTCGCCGGCCAGCGGGTCGGCGTGGGTGAGCTCGGAGACCGCCCGCGCGAGGTCGGCGATCGCGGCGTCGTCGCCGAGGCAGGCCAGCGCCACCGGCGCGGTGCGCATGAGGCTGCCGTTGCCGGCGGCGTGGGAGGGGTGGCGCTGGAGGTAGGTGACGGCCCACTCGCGCAGCGCGCCGGCCGACGGGGCGCCGCCGAGCACGAGGCGGGTCTGGTTGCCGATGTCGAGGGGGCCGTCGGTGTACCAGTCGAGGAAGCGCCCACCGATCGCCTCGACGTCGTGCGAGCCCGTCGCGGTGACCTCGGCGATGCAGATCGCCATCTGGGTGTCGTCGGTCCACTCTCCGGGCGCCCACGGCCCCAGGCCCCCACCGACCGGCTCGGCGGCCGCGGCGTCGACGCTCGTGTGGAACTCGTAGGGCGCGCCGAGCGCGTCGCCGGCGGCGAGGCCGAGCAGCACCCCGGCGAGACGGTCCTGGCGACCCGACACCGCTGCCCAGCCCACGACATCCCCTTCCCCGGCCTCCGAGCCGCGTGTGGCGATCCTGGCACGGCACCCTCGATGCCGGAGATGTCAGGATCACCGGGCTGCAACGTACACGACGCCTGTGACGGGCCCTCGGCAGGTCGGGCCTCGCGCGGCGGGCGCGCGCAGGCCGGCGCCACTCCTCGTCGTGTCGGCGCCCGTGGCCTACGATGCCGTTCCGTGGTGCGGGAGCGGGGCGCACGGCTGCGCTCGGCGAGGAGGTCCCGGACGCCGCCGCGGGCGAGGTGCCCGATGACCGACCAGCCCTTCCCGCAGCCCCCGCCGACCTCGCCGCAGACCCCGGCCGGGTGGTACCCGCACCCGCAGCAGCAGGGGGCCCAGGCCTACTGGGACGGCTACCGCTGGACCGGGCACGTCAGCGCTGCGGCGGCGACGCCGTCGCTGCCGATCGCCGATCCCGCCAAGCGCCTCCTGGGCTACCTCATCGACCTCGCGCTCCTCAGCGTCGTCGGCTTCCTCGCCTTCCTGCCCGTCGCGGGGACGCTCGCGACCGCGCAGGAGCCGGGCGTCGGCGCGGGGATCGCCTCGATCTTCACCTTCCTCGTCTTCGTCGCGATCTTCCTCTACGAGCCGCTCTGCCACGGCCGCTGGGGTCAGACCGTCGGCAAGCGGGTCATCGGCACGAAGGTCGTGCGCGCCGCCGACGGCTCGCCGATCGGCTACGGCCTCGCCTGGGGCCGCTACCTCATCCTCGTGGCGATGGGCATCGTGCCCCTCCTGCCGCTGCTCGCCGTGCTCTGGTTGCTGTGGGACCCGCTGCGCCAGACGCTCTACGACAAGACCGTCGGCACCGTCGTCGTCACCGTGTGACGCCCGGGCCCACCCGGGCGAGGTCGGCGAGGCGCTCGGCGAGGCGCTCGCGGGCCTCGGCCTCCTCGGCGTAGGGAGCGAGCACCCGCTCCTCGAGGGTCGCGGTGAGGCGTGCCCGCACGGTGCGCTCGACCGCCCGGCGGTGGCGGGCCGCGCCGGCGCGGGCGAGCAGGCGGCTCGCGAGGCCGAGGGCCAGCCGTGCGGCGAGCCCGCCGAGCAGCAGAGCGGTCGGCCACGTCAGGCTCTCGGTGAGCGCCGGGGTCGGCAGCGCCGGCAGGGCGAGCCAGTCGACGACGCTGCGGGCGACGAGCCAGCCGAGCCCGACGAGGGCGCTGGCCTCGGCGAGGCCGCGCAGCAGCGCGAGCGCCGACCACCAGCGGCGTGGTGTGGGACGGCGGGGGGTCTCGGCGACGGCGGCGGCCAGGCGCGGCGCGGCCTGCCCGGCGCGCTCGTCGAGCGCCGCCCGCAGGCTCGCGTGGCCCGCGCCGACGCTCGTCGCGAGGGGCAGGGCCTCGGCGAGGGCGGCCCGGGTGGCCCGCTCGACCCGACGGCTGCTGCCGGTCGCCCGCGGCTCCCGCGGGGGTGACTTCGCCGCGAGGCCGAGGCCACGCGCGACGTACGCGGCGAGGGTCGCCGGCGCGCGCACGAGGCGGGCCAGCGGCGAGCGCAGCGCCGCGTGCGCCTCACGCCGGTAGGCGCGCTCGGCGTCGGCCACGGCGTGGTGGGCGTCGGTGGCCTCGAGCAGCGGGGCGAGCAGCGCCTCGGCGTCGAGGTCGGCGTCGGGCAGTCGGGCGACGCGGCCGGCGAGGCGCTCGGCGAGGCCCGCCGCATCGGCGACGAGGCGGGCGGCGGCGGCCTCGCGCGAGGCGGCGAGTGCGGCGAGTGACTCCCCCAGTGCCGCGACGCCCTCCCCGGTGGCCGCGGACGTCGTGAGGAGCTCCGCCCCGGCGAGCCCGCTCGCCTCGAGGCGGGCGCGCAGGTCGGCACGGCAGGCCTCGGCGTCCTCGGCGGCGAGCTCGTCGCTGCGGTTGAGCGCGACGGTGACGAGCGACGCGTGCTGGCCGAGCTCGGCGAGCAGCCCGTGGTGGAGGTCGGCGCGGGCGTACTTCAGGGGGTCGACGACGATGACGAGCCCGTCGACGCGCCCGGCGAGGCGCCGTGCGGTCTGCTCGTGCCCGCGCTCCACCGAGTCGTGGTCGGGCAGGTCGACGAGGACGAGTCCGGCCGGCAGGACGACGCCGTCGCGGCGGTCGGCGAGGTCGAGCCAGTCGCACAGCGCGTCGGTGGTGTCGTCGAAGGCCGCGGCCACCGCGACGGGGTGCCCGGTCGTCGGGCGGCGCACCCCCTCGTCGACGACCGGCGCGCCGGCGAGGCGGTTGACGAGCGCGGACTTGCCGACGCCGGTGCCCCCGGCGACGGCGACGACGGTGAGTCCGTCGCCGCGGGCGAGGCGGTCCTCGACGCGGGTGCGCAGTGCTGCGAGCGCGGCGAGGTCGCCGTCGGGCAGCCGTCCCGGCCCGAGCTCGAGGGTGTCGTCGAGCGCCCCGGTGACGTGCCGGACGCCGTCGCCGGCGGCGCTCACGATCCCTCCACGTGGGTCCGCAGGACCGCGACGGCCTCGGCCGGCGGCGCGAGGGCGGCGACCGCCTCGGTGACGCGGGCGCGCTCGGCGGCGGTGAGCTCCTCGACCCGGGCGAGGAGGTCCTCGCGCGTCGCGGTGAGCAGGCGCCGGACCTCCTGCTCGCCGAAGAGCTTGACGAGGAGCCACTGGCTGCCGGCGGCCGCGCCCGCGGCGATGCCGACCTCCCCGCCGGTCAGTCCGCCGGAGACGCTGAAGAGGACGAGGATCGCCGAGGTCGCCACGGCGTTGAGCGCGGTCGACAGCCGCCGGGCACGGGCCTTGCGGGGTCCGCCGACCTCCTCGACGAGGGCGGCGATCCGGGCCTGCCAACCGTCGACGAGCCGCTCGATCGCCGCCTCGCGGCCCGCGGGCGCACCGCGCAGTGACGGGTCGGACTCGAGCACCGCCTGCCCGGCCGGGTCGGCCTCGAGCGCGGCGCGGGAGCTGCGGCCGGCGTCGGCGAGGAGCTCGCGCACGAGGCGGGCGACCTCGCCGCCGACCTCGGCCTGGACGTGCTCGGGGTCGGCGGCGGGCTGGCCGAGGCGGCTGCGCAGCGCCTCGCCGAGCCGCCCGGCTGCGGTCTGGACCTTCAGCAGCGTCTCGCTGCCGCCGACGAGCCGACGCCAGCGCTCGAGGACCTCGGCGCGCAGCGGCAGGCCCTCCTCGAGCTCGGCGCCCAGCCGTGTGGCGACCTCGTCGAACGGCGCGGCGGCCTCGCGCGCGAGGCGCGCGGCCCGGCGCTCCTCGCGCTCGACGGCGGCGAGCAGCCCGGCGAGCTCGCGGGGCAGCGCCGTGCGCAGCCCGGCGAGCGCGGCCTGGCGCGTCTGCACCCGGCGGTCGGTGGGGGCGAGGTCGGCGAGCCAGCCGGAGAGGTCGGCGACGGCCGTCGCCGGCAGCGCCCCCTCCTCGACGACGGCGTGCGGCACGACGGCGCGCAGCGCGGGGGCGAGCCCCTCCTCGGCGAGCCGTCGGTCGAGGTCGTCGGCGACCTCGGCGCGCTCCTCCTCGCGCACCTGCGTGAGCGCGACCGCGAGCAGGGCCTGGCGCTCGCGCGCCCGCCGGAGGTAGCCCATGCCGACCTCGTCGGCGTAGCTGCGCGCCGTCACGAGCCAGAGCCAGGCGTCGGCGGCGTCGAGCGCCTCCTCGGCGAGCGCATGGTTGGCGACCTCGACGCTGTCGACGTCGGGGGTGTCGAGCAGCGCCGCGCCCCGCGGCAGCGCCTCGGAGACGACGACGCGCAGCGCCCGGGCGCTCGTCGCCAGTGGCGCGTCGCCGGCGACCCTCACGAGGTCGGGCAGGACACGGTCGTCGGTGAACCAGGCGCGGTCCTCCGGATGGCAGGCCAGCGTCGGCGTCCGCGTCGTCGGCCGCACGACCCCGGTCTCGGCGACCCGGATGCCGGCGAGGGTGTTGACCGTCGTCGACTTGCCCGCGCCGGAGCCGCCGGCGACGACGACGAGCAGCGGGGCGCGGGGCTCGGTGGCGCGCGCCCGGACGCCGCGCCACAGGCGCGCGAGGCGGTCGCGCTCGGCGCGCAGGCCCACCCCCTCGTCGGGACTGAGCGAGAAGGCGAGCGACTCGAGCGCGCCGGCGAGATCGCCGTGCGCGGGGGCGGGGCTGGCGCCGTCGGACGCCTCTCGGCCCGCTCCGGAGGGCTGCGCTGCCATGGGACGCAGCCTAGGGCTCGCGCCGGGCTCCGGCGACGTGCGCGCCCGACCGCCCCATCGCCGTCGCGCCGAGCGCTCGTTGCCGAGCGAGGCTCAGGCGACCGGCGGCGCGTCCGGTGGGGTCACCGTCCAGGGCCGCACGGACGGGCCGGCCTTCGCGAGCACGGTGCGGTTGCGCCCGCCGCGCTTGGCGTTGTACAGGGCGTGGTCCGCCCTGCGGTAGGCCTCGGCGAAGGGGTCGCGGCTCGCCGTGTCGACGAGCGCGACACCGACGCTCATGGTGAGCCCGCCGTCGATCTCGAAGCGGTGCTCGGCGACCGAGCGGCGCAGCGCCTCGGCGCGATCGAGGCCGGTGGGCAGGTCGGTGCCCGACAGGACGACGAGGAACTCCTCGCCGCCCCAGCGCGCGAGGCCGTCGGAGGCGCGGACGTGCTCGCGCAGCAGGGTCGCGGCCTCGACGAGGACGGCGTCGCCGGCCGGGTGGCCGTAGCGGTCGTTGACGGCCTTGAAGTGGTCGAGGTCGAGCAGGAGCAGGCACAGCGGCGCCCGGTCGCGGCGGCAGCGCGCGAGCTCGAGGTCGAAGACGACGGCGAGCGCGCGGCGGGAGAGCAGGCCGGTGAGGGCGTCGTGATCGAGGAGTCGGCGCAGCTCGATGTTGCGGCGCTCGAGCTCGGACTGCTGCCGGGCGATCTGCTCGGCCTGCTCGAGTCGCCCGACCTCGCCCTGCCAGCGCAGGAGGCCGAGCATGAGGCCAACGACCGCGGCGACGGCGCCGTTCACGCTGTTCGACAACGCCTGGGTCGGGTCGGGCTGCGCCGCGAGCATCGTCGCGGCGAAGGCCGCGGCCGCCGCCGTGAAGACCGCGACGGTCCGCGGGACCGGCAGGATCACGACGAGCCCGATGACGACGCAGGCGAGGATGAAGGGGGTGATCGCCGTCGTCGTCGCCTGGTCGAACGCGGTGATGACGAGCCCGCCCGCGAGGATGCTGCCGAGCCCGAGCCACTGGGTGGCGCGCGCGAGGCGGACCGACCCCGCTGCCTGCGTGGCGCGTCGCGCGAGCGCGAGCGTCGCGGCCATGAGCACGAGCATCACCGCGTGGGATCCCATGACCCCCGTGCGCCAGGCGGCCTCGACCGCGCCGTCGGGGGTGTGAACGGCGAAGATCGCGATGACCATGAGGTTGACGACGCCGGCGAGCGGGGCGACGACGGCGAGACGGCGGGCGTTGCCGAGCGCGATCTCCCCGGTGACGCGCGGGTGCGCGGGCTTCGGGCGCAGGCGGGCCCGCCAGCCCGACGGGCCCCTTGGCTCCTCCGAGGCGTCCAGCCCGCGCACCCCGCCCCCCTCGCCACGAGCGGTGACCGAGCGCGGCCACCGTGTCACGCCGGAGTGTGCGACCCTCGCGGGTCCTCGGGCAGGGCGGAGCGCCCCCTGCCTGCGGTCCCACCGTCCCGATTCGGGCGCTACCGTGACGGTATGACCTCCGACCTCGACCCCCCGGGTGGGGACCCCGCCGCGCCGATCTGCCCAGCGTGCGGGGTCACGGCGCTGCCCGGCGCCGCGCTCGGCCTGCCGGTCGACTTCGCCTGCGACAACGCCGACTGCCCCGCGTTCGGGGAGCGGGTCACCTGAGCCGATCGTGTGGCGCCTCGTCGACCTCGGCGAGTCGGGCCTCGCGGGCGAGCTCCTCGGGGTCCTTGCCGAGGCGGCGGCTGCCCGCCTGCAGGAGCGCGAGGCCTCCGGCGAACGCCGCCGCGCCGGCGACGAACATGCCCTCGTTGCCGAGGAGGTCCATCGCCGAGCCGAGCACGAACGGGCCGACCATCTGCCCGGTCATCGTGAAGATGTAGTACAGCCCGACGTAGAAACCGACGCGGTCGCGTCCGCCGAGGTCGGCGATGAGCGGCATCGCCTGGACGTTGACGAGCGCCCAGCCGAAGCCGCCGGCGACGAAGATCACCCCGATGACGACGGGGCTGCGCACGGGGATCGCCGCGAGGAAGAGGACCGGCAGCAGCGCGAGGCCGAGGAGCATCGCGGGGACCTTGCCGGCCTTCGTGCCGATGAGGCCGGCGAGCAGCGCGAAGGCGAGGAAGGAGCCCGCGAACGTCGTGAGGATGAACGCCGCCCGCCCCTCGGTGAGCCCGAGGGTCTCGACGCCGTAGATCGGGAACATCGCATCGAGGCCGGCATAGCCGATGAAGTACGTGAGCATCGCCGCGAGGATGAGCAGCTGCCCGCGGTTGGGGCGCTGGAGCAGGACCCGCACGCCCTCCACGGCGTCCTGGATGGGGTTCTTCGAGGCGACCTCGCTGTGGTCGATGTAGGGCGGGTGGCGGTCGGCGGCGTGCCAGACGATGACGAGCGTGAGCAGCAGCACCACCGCGCCGACACCGAAGGTCAGCCGCGGGTCGATGTCGTACAGCAGCGCGAGCACGCCGAAGGACAGCAGCGTGCCGAGCCCACCCATGAGGTTGACGATGCCGTTGGCCGTCGAGCGGCGCTCCGGCGGGGTGTGGTCGGGCATGAGCGAGATCACCGGGCCGCGGTAGGCGTGCATCGAGGCGGTGAAGGCGATCTCGGTGAGGATGAGCGTCCAGAGCGCCACGGTCGCGAAGGGGATCGTGAAGAACGTGAGCGCGGCGATGGGCAGGGCGACGGCGACGAACGGCAGCCGGCGCCCGAGCCGGCTGTTGACGCGGTCCGACCAGGCGCCGATGACGGGGATGAGGAGCAGCCCGATGAGGTTGTCGGTGCCCATGAGCAGCCCGATGGCCGCCCGCGAGTCGAAGAACTCGCGGTACATGAGCGGCAGGAAGGCGTTGTACGTCGTGAACGCGAGCTGCACGCCGAGGAAGCCGAAGCCGATGAGCCAGATCTGGCGGTAGGAGAACCGCGGCCCGTCAGCGGAGTCGCCCTCGGCTCCGCTGCGCACCGCGGGATCCGCCATGGCCGATCGCTCCCTCGCTCGGAGGCCACACCGTAGCGTCTGACGCCGCCGGCTCCGGGGACGCCAGGGTCGTCGGGTCCTGGCCCTCGCCGCGCCCCGCGGACGGCCGCGGCGTGGCGTCGCTCAGGCGCCGCGGGCCTCCGGCGCGGGCGGGGCGGGCACCGGGCGGGCCTGGGGCAGCCAGGTCGTGAGCGGCCCCGGGCGCCCGAGGTGGTAGCCCTGCCCCGCCTGCGCGCCGAGCTCGCGCCAGGCGGCGAGGTCGGCGTCGTCCTCGATGCCCTCGGCGACGAGCATGGTGTCGGTGGCCTGGGCGAAGCGGATCAGGGCCTCGGCGAGCGCCTCGCTCACAGGGTTCGACGCGACCTCGTGGACGAGGCTCATGTCGAGCTTGAGGACGTCGGGCTCGAGGCGCACGACGTGGCGCAGGCTCGCGAAGCCCGCGCCGGTGTCGTCGATCGCGAGCCCGACGCCGTGGGCGCGCAGCCGCTCGCGGGCGCGCTTGAGCGCCGGGTAGTCGTCGACGACGGTGCGCTCGGTGACCTCCACGACGACACGGCGGCCGGGGTGGCCGTCGAGCAGCTCGAGGAGCCGGTCGCTGCCGACGGTCGCCGGCGAGGCGTTGAGGTGCAGGGCGACGTCGGCGGGGAGCCCGGCGGTGGCCTCGAGTGCGACGGTGATCGCGGCGAGCTCGAGCTCGACGCCGACGCCCATCATCGCCGCCTCGTCGAACCAGACGTCCGGGGAGCGCTGCGGCTCGGCGTCGAAGCGGGTGAGCGCCTCGACGGCGATGAGCGCGCCGTCGGCGAGGGTGAGGATCGGCTGGAAGACCGGATGGAACCGGCGCTGCTCGAGGACCCGGCGCAGCCGCTCCTCGCCGGCGGCGTCCGGTGGGGTCTCGGGGGCGCTCGCGCGGTCGATCTCGCTGCGCAGGTGGTCGGAGACGCGGTCGCGGACCGAGCGGTGCAGGGTGTCGGCGGTCGCGCCCGCGAGGAGTCCGACCGCGACGAAGAAGACGCCCCGGGCCAGCCAGTTCATGACCTCCTGGGTCTGGCCGGCAGCGACGTCGAGGGGCATGAGCGGCCCGCAGAGCAGCGTCGCGGCGAGCGCGACGACGAGCCCGCCCCGCTGGCGGTAGGGCAGCGTCGCGAGGACGATCGGCAGGTAGAAGAGGTGCGGCCACGCCGTCTGCGTCCCCCCGGCGAGGTAGACGACCGCCCACGCCAGCGCGAGGAGCCCGGCGAGCGCGAGCGGCCAGAGCCAGTCGGGCAGCTTGTTGGCCCAGCGGATCCCGGCCGGTGCCACCCATCCCCCGATCGTCGTGATCGTCGGCCCCGCCGCGGGCGGACGTCGCTGCGTGGACGTCGCGCGCGCCGTATGAGGTGATATCGGCAGGGCGGACCAGACCTTGAGCCCCCCGATCGGTTGACGGGCCCCAGCCTCGGAGGCTGAGGCGTCCGATTGACGAGGCGAGGGGAGCACGCGATGGGCGAGACCGAGCGGAGCTCGCAGGGGTCGCGACCGGGACGACACCCGGCGGGCGGGGGCGAGGCCCTCGATGCCCACTGGGTCGAGCCCATGTCCGAGCCCATCGACGACGTCGAGGACCCCTCCGCGATCACGGTGGCGCGCGTCCTCGCCGACGCGCGCCCGCTGACCGAGGCCGAGCTGCGCGAGCGGCTCGCCGCCGACGGGCTCCTCGAGCGGGGCGACGAGGCGGGCGCGCACGTGGCGCTGTGGGGCGCCCCGCGGATCCTCACCCTGCGCGACGGCCGGCTCGTGCACCTGGCCTCGACCGCCGAGGGCCTCGACGACCCCACCCGTCGGGACCGGGTCCTCGCGCTCATCGACGAGATGGCGGGCTTCGAGGCCCCGGGCGGCATGAGCGCCGCGCGCGTGCGGGCGCTGCTCGGCCTCGACGGCGCCTGACAAGCTGACGCGCACGGCCCCGCGGGGGCCCAGCCCGAGCTGGCCGGCCCGGCGATCACGCATGCCCTAGCTTGTCACGCATGTCGATCTCCTCCCCGGAGCCCGGTCGCTACGACGCCGTCGTCGACGAGGCGCTGCGCCGTCGGCTCGAGGCCAGTGGCGTCGCGGCGCACATCGACGACCTCGACGCCGCCGACCAGCCCCACCGCCTCGGCAAGGTCCTCGGCGAGGCGGCAGCGCGCCGGCTCGCCGAGGTGCCAGCGGGGCAGCGCGTCGCGCTCGCCAACCGGCTGCTCGCCACGCTCGAGGCCGACGCCCCCGACGCCGGGCGGTCGGCGGGGGCACCGGGGCGGGCCGACGCGACGCGCGCGATGGTGCGCCTGGTCGACCCGCCGGCGGTCCTCGCCTCGGTCGCGAGGCCGACCGGTGGGCACCCCGTCGCGCCCGACATCCCCCTCGCCGAGCACGACCTCCTCGTCAACGCCCGTGGCGAGCCGCAGCTCGCGAGCGAGCTGAAGAAGGAGCTCGACTCCGCCGACGGCGTCGACCTCATCGTCGCCTTCGTCCGCTGGTTCGGCGTCCGGCTCGTCATCGACGAGCTCGCGGCGGCGGTCGAACGGGGCGTGCGCGTGCGGCTGCTCACGACGACCTACACCGGCTCGACCGAGGCGACCGCGCTCGATCGCCTGCGCGATGTCGGGGTCGAGGTGCGGGTCTCCTACGACCGCGCCGTCACGCGGCTGCACGCCAAGGCGTGGATCCTGCACCGCCGCAGCGGCTTCAGCACCGCCTACGTGGGCTCGTCGAACCTCACCCACAGCGCGATGGTCGACGGCCGTGAGTGGAACGTGCGGGTCTCGCACGCGGCCACCCCGACGCTCTTCGAGAAGGTGCGGGCCTCGTTCGACGCCCAGTGGGCCTCGGGCGAGTACGAGGCCTACGACCCCGGGCGCTTCGCCGACGCGCTCGCGGCGGCGCGCCCGCGTGACGACGCCGCAGGGCTGTCGGGCCTCGACCTCCGCCCTTGGCCGTACCAGGACGAGATGCTCGACGCCCTCGCCGTGGAGCGGGAGGTCCACGGCTCGACGCGCAACCTCGTCGTCGCGCCGACGGGTACCGGCAAGACCGTCGTCGCCGCCCTCGACTACGCTCGCCTGCGGCGTGCCCACGGTGACCTCAGCCTGCTCTTCGTCGCCCACCGCGAGCAGATCCTCCGCCAGTCGCGACGCACGTTCCGCGAGGCCCTCGGCGAAGGGTCCTTCGGCGAGCTCCTCGTCGGCGGGCACCGCCCCGAGCGGGGTCGTCACGTCTTCGCCTCGATCCAGACCCTCGCGCAGCCCTCGGGCCGCGGCCTCCTCGCCGAGGCCTTCGACGTCATCGTCGTCGACGAGTTCCACCACGCCGAGGCGCGCACGTACGAGCGCCTGCTCGAGCGCCTCGGCAGCCGCTGGCTCCTTGCGCTCACCGCGACCCCGGAGCGCGCCGACGGCCTCGACGTCCGGCGCTGGACCGACGGCCGCACGGCCTTCGACATGCGCCTGTGGCACGCCCTCGACCGGGGGCTGCTCGCGCCCTTCCAGTACTTCGGCGTCGCCGACACCGCCGACCTCTCGCAGGTGAGCTGGCGGGCAGGGCAGTACGACCGTGAGGAGCTCGGGTCGGTGCTCACCGGCGACGATGCGCGTGACCGCCTGCTCGCACGCGAGCTCGCGCGCATCGTCGGTGATCCGCGCGGCATGCGGGCGCTCGGCTTCTGCGCGACGGTCGCGCACGCCCACCACGTGGCCACGCTCTTCACCCGGCTCGGCTGGCCGGCTGCGGCGATCGACGGCACGACCCCGCAGCAGGAGCGCGAGCGCCACATCGCCGCGCTGCGCCGCGGCGAGCTGTGCGCGATCCTCACCCGCGACGTCTTCAACGAGGGCGTCGACATCCCCGAGGTCGACACGATCCTGCTGCTGCGGCCCACCGAGTCGGTGACCGTCCACCTCCAGCAGATCGGCCGAGGGCTGCGCCGGCATCCCGACAAGCCGGTCTGCACGATCATCGACCTCGTCGGCCAGCATCGTCGGGAGTACCGCACCGATCTCCGGCTCCGCGCGCTCACCGGCATCCCGCGCCGCGCGCTCGCGGCCGCCGCGGAGGAGGGCTTCCCCTACCTGCCCTCGGGCTGCCACCTCGAGCTCGATCGGCAGGCCCGCGAGTGGATCCTCGCGAACCTCCGCGAGGCCGTGAGCGCGACGCGACCGGCCCTGCTCCGTGAGTTGCGGCTCCTGCGCTCCGAGCTCCCCGATGGGCAGGAGCTCTCGCTCGGGGGCTTCCTCGAGCACGCTGGCGTCGAGCTCGAGGACGTGGTCCAGCGCGGCTGGACGAGGCTCAAGCGCGACGCCGGCATCGCCGTCGCCCCGGCTGGCGAGGACGAGGCGGTCCTCGCCAGGGGCGTGCGCCGCCTCCTCCACCTCGACGACGCCGAGCGGCTCGACCGGCTCACCGGCTGGCTCGCCGCGCCGTGCCCACCGCGGCTCGCTGACGAGCGTGGACGGCGGCAGGCGTGGATGGTCCTCGTCGCCCTCTGGGGTCTGCGTGCAGCGCCGCCGAGTCTCGAGGAGGCCTGGCAGCGCCTGTGGGACACCCCGTCGATCCTCGAGGAGCTCCGCGAGGTCCTCCCCCTGCTGCGGGAGCGCATCGCCCGGCCGACGCTGCCCCTCGAGGACGTCCCGCTGCGCCTGCACGCGAGCTACGCCCGCGACGAGCTCCTCGCCGCCTTCGGCTACGTCACCCCGTCGTGGCGGCCGAACCTCCAGACCGGACGCTGGTTCGACGAGGCCACCGCCACCGAGGTGCTCTTCGTCACGTTGCGCAAGACCGAGGGCCGCTACTCACCGACGACGATGTACCGCGACTACGCGGTCAGCCGCGAGGTCTTCCACTGGGAGTCGCCGAACACGACGACGCCGGACTCGCCGATCGGTCGGCGCTACGTCGACCAGGTGGCACAGGGGACACGGATCCTGCTCGCGGTGCGCAGCGAGCAGCGCGACCCGTGGGGCGCGACGCGGCCCTACACGCTGCTCGGACCTGCCGAGGTGCTCGAGTGGCGGGGTGAGCGGCCGATGGCGATCACCCTCGGCCTCGCCAACCGCATCCCCGCCGACCTCTACGAGGACTACAAGCTCGCAGCCGCGTGAGGGCGCCGTTGCTCACGGCCGGGACCAGCGGACGCCCCCACGCGGTGGTCGCGGTCAGTCCTCGATGAGGCTGCCGGTGGGCCCGAGCGTCTGCCCGCCGTCGACGAGGAACTCTGCGCCGGTGCTGTAGGAGCTGTCGTCGGAGGCGAGGAAGAGGTAGAGGCGGGCGACCTCCTCGGGGCGGCCGAAGCGGCCGATCGCCTGGCTGTCGGTGATCGAGGGGTCGATCTGCTGGGTCATGTTCGTCGCGATCGGGCCGGGGTGCACGGAGTTGACCCGGATGCCGTGCGGCCCGAGCTCGAGCGCCGCGGTCTTCGTCATGCCCCGGACGGCCCACTTGCTCGCAACGTAGGCGGCCATGCTCGCGTAGCCCTGGAGTCCGGCGGTCGACGAGGCGTTGACGATCGCGCCGCCCCCGGCCCGGCGCATCGAGGGGGCGACGGCGTCCATGCCCATGAAGACGCCGTCGGCGTTGACGGCCATGACCCGCTTCCACTCGTCGGTCGCGCCCTCACCGATCGGCGTGATGCCGAGGACGCCGGCGTTGTTGATGAGGATGGTCACCGGTCCGGCCTCGCGCTCGCAGCGGGAGACGGCCTCCTGCCACGACGTCGGATCGGTCACGTCGAGGCGCTGGAAGACGGCCCGCTCACCGAGGTCGTCGGCGAGCGCGCCGCCCGCGGTCTCGAGGACGTCGCCGATGCAGACCCACGCACCCTCGGCGTGGAGCCCGCGCACGATCGCCTCGCCAATGCCGCGCGACCCTCCGCTCACGAGTGCGACTGCGCCATCGAACCTCGCCATGGGGCCCTCCTTCGCTCATGCCGCGGGCACGCGGCTACCAGGAGGGTACGGGGCAAACGTTGCAATAGGAAGAGAACGTTCAGCGAATTGCCTGGTGATTTCTCGCCCGAGCGGTGGTGGCCCCGGTACGGGCCCCGCCCCCTGTGCGCGGGCTCAGTCCTCCCGGGCGGCGGCCTTGCGGGCCTTGCGCCCCTCGCGCTCCTTGCGCCTCGAGCCGGCGACGAAGAGGGCGAGGCCGATGGCGAAGAGCCACGCGTCCTTCGCGAGCGCGAGCCCGTCGGGCGTGGGGGTGATGCTGCCGGGCTGGCGCTGGCCCGGGGCCTTCCAGTAGAGACGGAGCAGGAGCCCCGAGAAGCCCATGAGGGCGAGACCGGCGATGCGCCGCGGGACGAACGGGGCGAGCAGCAGCCCGCCGACGGCGGCCTCGCCGATCGACAGGAGGTCGATGAACTCCTCGGCGTCGAGGTCGTCGATCCACGGCAGCTCCGCGGCCTTCGCGAACTCGTGGAGGCCCTGCGCGCCCTCGGCTGGCAGGTCCCGCTTGGCGAGCGCCTGCTGGAGGACGAACCCGCCGGAGGCGAGGCGCAGCGGCGCCTCCCATCTCGTGAACCCTCGCGCCATCGTCGACCACTCCCTCGCTGTCGGTTGCCACCACGACGGATGCCCCGCATGGTGTCCGGTGCTGCGCGCGTCGCTACCCGAGCAGCGTGGCGCTCAACCGTCGGGTGGGCCTCCTGGGTGCGGGCCGGTGGGGCGCGCGCCGTCGCCGCCACGCGGGTCGTCGGGCACCTCCCGGCAGCGCGGTGGCAGCCTCCGGCATCACGACGCCGGTGGGCGGGTCGTGCGCGATGGCTTGCCCGGCCGGTGCGGGGTCGTGGCCGTGCGCGGTCTCGAGCTCCGCCGGAGGCGTCGGGATGACCGCGACCCCGGGGTCGGGCAGACGGTGGCGCTGCCGAGCCCGCGTCGCTCGTGCGCATCGGGGCGCCGCTGCGAGCGACACCCGGTGGGCCTATTGTGACAATGCGTTTCGACTGCAGCAAGGACCGGGGCGTCGGCTGCCCGCTGAGGAGGTGAGCGCATGCAGCAGGCTGACGGGCGCGCGGGCGACGTCGTCGGCGGGGCAGGAGGGCCCGGGCGGCGGCAGGGGGGCGTCCTCGCGGGGCTCTTCTTCGTCTCCGGCTTCGCCGCGCTCGTCTACCAGGTCCTCTGGGTTCGCGAGCTCGGGCTGCTCTTCGGCTCGACCGCTCAGGCCGCGGCGCTCGCGATCGCGATCTTCTTCGCCGGCATCGCCCTCGGCGGGTGGTTCTGGGGACGTCGGGCCGCAGCCTCACCCAGCCCGCTGCGCGGCTTCGGGCTCCTCGAGCTCGGCGTCGCCGCCACCGCGCTCGGCCACTTCGTCCTCCTCGACGCCTACGTCGCCCTTTACCCGGCCATCCACGCGATCGTCGGGGGCACGCCGGCGCTCGAGACGCTCGCGAAGGCCGTCATCGCCACCGTCGTGCTCCTGCCCCCGGCGTTCCTCATGGGCGGGACCCTGCCGCTCATGGCCCAGCACCTCGTGCGCGCGCGCGACGAGCTCGGCCGCACCGGCAGCGCGCTCTACGCCGTCAACACCGCTGGCTCGGCGACCGGGGCGCTCGCGGCGGGCTTCGTCCTGCCCCTCGCGCTCGGCTTCACCGGGGCCTACCTCCTCGCCGTCGGCCTCGACCTCGCCGTGGGGCTCGGCGCCGTGGCGCTCGCCCGGCGCGCCGCGGTCGGCGCCGCGTCCACGACCGGCCGTGGCGATCCCACCGCGCAGGGCCAGGCCACAGCCGTCGGGGCGGGCGAGGCCCCTGCGGTGCGCGCGGCCCCGGCCGCGGCGGCCGCGGTCGTCTGGCGTCCCGCGGGGCTGCCGGTGTCGCTCGTCTGGGTCCTCGCCTTCGCCTCCGGCGTCGCCACCCTCGGCATCGAGGTCGTGTGGACCCGCCTCTTCGCCCAGGTGCTGCAGAACTCCGCCTACACCTACGCCCTCGTGCTCTCGGCGTTCCTCCTCGCGCTCGCGCTCGGGGCGAGCGCGGCGAACGCGCTCGCGCGGCTCGGGCGTCCCCGACCCGACCGCGTGCTCGGCGTCCTCCTCCTCGCCGCCGCCGCGGTCGCGGCGACGAGCCCGTGGCTGTTCTACGAGGTCACCGACGGCATGGCCTACGTCGGCCGTGACCTCGCCTGGAGCGGCTACCTCCTCGCCGTCGCCGGCGTCGCGGCGGTCGTCGTGCTCCTGCCCGGCATCGTCCTCGGGGCGGTCCTGCCCTACCTCCTGCGGGTCCTCGAGGCCAGCGAGCGCGCGCCCGGCGAGCTCGTCGGCCGACTCGTCGCCGCCAACACCGCCGGCGGCATCGCCGGCTCCCTGCTCACCGGCTTCGTGCTGCTGCCCCTCGTCGGGGCCTGGCGCAGCCTCCTCCTGCTCGCCGTCGTCTACCCGCTGCTCGTCGCGGCGCTCTCCCTGCTCGAGCTCACCCCGGCGCGGCTCGCCGCGGCCACCGCAGCGGCGGCGCTCGCCGTGCCGCTCCTGGTCACCACCCCCACGCTCGACGCGGTGCGGCTCAACGAGGCGCGCGGGGAGGAGCTCGTCGAGGTGCGCGAGGGGCCCGAGGCCCACGTCGCGGTCATCGGCATCGACGACGACCGCATCCTGCGCGTCAACAACTTCTACACCCTGGGCTCGAGCCGGGCGGCGCACTCCGAGCGCAACCAGACGGTCCTGCCGCTGCTGCTGCACCGCGAGCCCTCCTCGGTGTTCTACCTCGGCATGGGCACGGGCATCACCGCGGGGGCCGCCCTGCCCTTCCCCGTCGAGCGGGTCGTGGTCTGCGAGCTGCTCGCCGACGTCGTCGACGCCGCCGAGCGCCACTTCGCCCCCTGGACCGAGGGGCTGTTCACCGACCCGCGGGTCGAGGTCCACGCCGAGGACGGGCGCACGTGCCTGCGGCGCAGCGACGAGCGCTTCGACCTCGTCATCAGCGACCTCTTCACCCCGTGGAAGGCCGGCACGGCCAACCTCTACACCCTCGAGCACTTCGAGACCGCGCGGCAGCGCCTCGAGCCCGGCGGGCGCTTCGTGCAGTGGCTGCCGCTCTACCAGATCAGCGACACCGAGCTGGGGATCATCGCCCGGACGATGGACGAGGCCTTCGAGCAGGTGACGCTCTGGCGCGGCGACCTCTACCCCCGGCGCTCGATCGTCGCCCTCGTCGGCCAGGCCGACGACGCGCCGCTCGAGCCCGGGGCGATCGCTGAGCAGGGGCGTGCCGCCGCCGGGGTCGGTGGACTCGACGACGCCGACGTCGAGGCCCTCGCGCTGCGCCACTACGTCGGCAACGTCACCGCGACGGGGCTGTTCGCCGACCGGCCGCTCAACACCGACGCCCGCCCGCGCATCGAGCACCTCGCGCCGCGCACCCACCGGGAGGCTCGCGCGGGAGGCGACGCCGCGTTCCTCGTCGGCGAGGAGCGCGAGGACCTCTACCTCGCGCTGCGCACCGCGCTGCCGGTGGAGGAGGACCCCTTCCTCGCAGCGCTCGACGAGGACCAGCGTGGCTACGTCCACGCCGGCCACAGCTACTCGCGCCACGCGCTACTCGACGACCTCGGTCGCCCCGACCTCGC
>PWFH01000086.1 GCA_003553795.1 Egibacter sp.
CACCGAGCACTACGGCGACTGGCGCACGCCAACGCGCGACTGGGCCTGGGACGCGTCGCCGCCCTGCCTGCGGCGGGCCTGAACGCCAGCGACGCGCGGGTGCGCATCGACGGGGTCAGCGTCGACGTCCACGGCGTCGAGCGCGCCGGCCGGGCTCAGCGCAGCCCCGCGGCGACCGGTCGGTAGGCCTGCGGCAGCTCACCCTCGGTGGCGTGGGCGTAGAGCGCGGCCTTGAAGGCCCCACCGGCGACCGCGCCGACGAGCTGCAGGCCGATGACGAGCAGCACGGCGATCGCGACGGCGAAACGCAGGTCGAGCAGCGCGAGCGGGATCGCGAGGAGCACCGCGAGGCCGGTGAGCAGGCTCATCGCGAGGCCGAGGCCGAACGTGCCGACGAGCTGCTGGCCCCACACCCGACGGAACAGCGCCGTCGAGCGCTTCACCGCCCGGGCGGGGTTGGCGTCCTCGTAGAGGATCACCGGCACGACGAGGAGCGTGAGCGTCGTCCAGGCCGCGTCGACCGCGCGGGCGCCGAGCGCGCCGGCCATCGACCCGCTCCGCGCGGCGTGGCGGCGCGTGGCCTGCGTGGCCCCACCGACGACGAGCTCGACGAGCGCCCAGGCCGCCAGCGACGGCAGGCGCGCGGTCGCGGTGCGCCATGCCGCTCCGGGCCGAAGGCCGCCGGTGAAGTGCTGCGTGGCCCCGGCGACGACGACGGCCTGGGCGAGCACGGTGAGCCCCGAGGCGGCGACGGCGACGATCACGAGGCCGGCCCTCGAGGCCGCGTCGGGGTCCTCACCGGCGAGCAGCGCGAGCGGGGAGACGCCGATCGTCGAGGCGACGACGGCGAGGACGACGAGGCTGACCCCGACCGCCGCGGCAGGGGCGGCGAGCAGGCGGGGGTCCTGCCAGGCGGTGCGGAACCCCACGGCGACGAGCCGCAGCCCCAGGCGCACCCGCTCGCCGAGACGCCGGCGCCGTGGCGTGGTCGGCCGGCCGGGCAGCTCGGCGGTCCCCGCCTCCGGTCGCGGCGACGGGGCAGCGTCGTGGGCGCGCAGCGTGACGTGGCACTGCCCGCACCACGCCGCCGATGTCGGGTTGCGGGCCCCGCAGACGCCGCACGTCGCCATCGCCTCCACCCGGCACCCCTCAAGCCCTGCCTCGCCTGCCCCTCCAGCGTCGGCCGGGGACCCTCCGGCTTGACCGTGGCGTCGGCGAGCCCGCCGATCGGCTGCTCTCGGACGGCTACCGCGACGACCTCCGCCTCGACCACGACGAGGGGTTCGCGGGCGCTGCCCGCCGCCCCGCCGGACCCCAGCGGGAGTCGACGGGGCGCTACCCCGCGGCGCGGAACCGCTCCCAGCGCTGCTCGAGCAACGCCCCCAACGGACGCTGCGCCGGCTGCGCGCGACGACGCCGAGCGCGGCGTCGAGCCGACGGGGCTTGTGGATCCCGTGCTTGGTCGTGGAGGTCGCCGCGGGGGCGCGCTCGGGGCAGGCTCAGTCGGGCTGCGGCACGGGGTGGGCGAGCGGCACGCCGGGGCGGTAGGCGAGGTGGACGTGGCTCGGCGCGTCGAGGACGGTGAGGTGCGCCGCGTGGCCGGGGCCGAGCCGGCCGACGTCGTCGCGGCGCAGCGCCGCCGCGCCGCCGGCGGTCGCCGCCCACACCGCCTCGGCGGGGCTCAGGCCGCATTCGCGCACCGCGAGGGCGATGACGAACGGCATCGACGTCGTGTACGACGTCCCCGGGTTGCAGTCGGTCGCCAGCGCGACGGTCGCGCCGGCGTCGAGGAGCCGACGCCCGTCGGGGTAGGCCGGCGAGCGCGTCGAGAAGTCCGCGCCGGGCACGAGCGTGGCGACGGTGGCGCTGTCAGCGAGCGCGGCGACGTCGGCGTCGCGGAGGTGGGTGCAGTGGTCGGCGGAGGCCGCGCCGAGCTCGCAGGCCAGCGCGACCCCGGGGCCGGGGCCGAGCTGGTTGGCGTGGACGCGCAGCCCGAGACCGTGGGCGGCGCCGGCGGTGAGGATCGACCTCGCGGCGTCGGCGTCGAAGGCGCCGTCCTCGACGAAGACGTCGATCCAGCGGGCCAGCGGCGCGCAGGCCTCGAGCATCTCGCCGGTGACGAGGGCGACATAGCCCTCGGGGTCCCCGGCGAACTCCGGGGGCACGAGGTGGGCGCCGAGGAAGGTCACCTCGTCGGTGAGCTCGGCGGCGATGGCGAGGCAGCGCCGCTCATCGGCGACGGTGAGCCCGTAGCCGGACTTCACCTCGAACGTCGTCGTGCCCTGGGCGCGCAGCTCCGCGGCGAGCCGCTGGGCGGTCGCCGCGAGTGCGGCGTCGTCGGCGGCGCGCACCGCGGCGACCGTCGAGGCGATCCCGCCGGCGGCGTAGGCCCGCCCGGCCATGCGCGCGGCGAACTCCTCGCCGCGGTCGCCGGCGAAGACGAGGTGGCTGTGGCTGTCGACGAAGCCGGGCAGCACCGCGCGGCCGGCGAGGTCGACCCGGGCGTCGGCGGCGGGGGCGCGCGAGGCCGGCCCCACCCAGGCCACGGTGCCGCCCTCGGCGACGAGCGCGGCGTCGGCAAGCCGGCCCAGCGCCGAGCCGTCACCCTGCGCGGGGTCGTTGGTGACGAGCTCGCCGATGCCGGTGTAGAGGGTCGCGGTCACCGTAGGTCCTCCAGCGCCGCGGTGAGCAGGCCGGCGACGTCGCCGAGGACGTGCCGCCCGCCGGTGACCACCGCGCGGCCGTCGACGGTGACGTCGGTGACGTCGGCGGCGCTCGCGGCGAAGAGCGCCCCGTCGGCGGCGAGGTCGGCGGGCTCGCCCGGCCCCGGCGCGACCCCGGCGGTGCGCACCGAGTCCAGGCGCACGGTGACGAGGTCGGCGCGGGCGCCGACGGCGAGCGCGCCGGCGTCGTCGAAGCCGAGGCTGGCCTGCCCGTCGGCGGTCAGCGCGGTGAGGAGGTCGCCCCGGTCGAGGCTGCCGCGCTCGCCGGTGACGAGGCGCAGGTCGAGCTCGGCGGCGCGGGCCTCCTCGAAGCCGTCGATGTGGGCGTGGCTGTCGGTGCCGAGGGTGAGCCGCGCCCCGGCGCGGCGCAGCGCTGCGGCCGGAGCGACCCCGTCGGCGAGGTCGCGCTCGGTCGTGGGGCACAGGCAGGCGTGGGCGCCGGCGGCGCCGAGCACGGCGACGTCGACGGCGTCGAGGTGGATGGCGTGCACCGCGGTGGCCCGCTCCTGCCACACCCCCGCCTCGGCGAGCACCGTGGTGGGGGAGGCGCCGTAGGCCTGCTGGCAGGCGGCGTTCTCCGCGGGCTGCTCGGAGAGGTGGGCGTGCAGCGGCGCGCCGGCGGCCCGGGCCCACGCCGCGACGGTCGGCAGCTGCCCGGGTGGCACCGCGCGGACCGAGTGCGCCGCCGCGCCGACGACGACGTCGCCGGCGTCGCGGTAGACCGCGGCGAGGTCGTCGACGCGGGCGGACCAGCGCTCGGCGTCGCCGTCGCCGAAGCGACGCTGGACCCCCTCGAGGGGCGCGCCGATCCCGCCGGTGAGGTAGCAGGCGTCGAGGAGGCACAGGCGCACCCCGGCCTCGCGGGCCGCGGCGACGAGGGCGTGGCCGACGGCGTTGGCGTCGTCGTAGCGGCGGCCGTCGGCGCCGTGGTGGAGGTAGTGGAACTCCCCGACGCTCGTGAAGCCGGCGAGGGCCATCTCGGCGAAGACCGCCCGCGCCAGCGCGCCGTAGGTGTCGGGGTCGAGCCGGCCGGCGAGGGCGTACATCGCCTCCCGCCAGGCCCAGAACGACCCGCGGCCGGTGTGGGTGCGCCCGCGCAACGCGCGGTGGAAGGCGTGGCTGTGGGCGTTGGCGAGCCCCGGCAGGGTCAGCCCCGGACGGGCGTGCGCGCCGGGGGGGCGCGCCACGCCGGGCTCGACGGCGGTCAGGCGCCCGTCGCTCGCGGTGAGCAGGACGTCGGCGGCGACCCGCCCCGGCGGCAGCCACGCCCACTGGCAGTGGTAGCGCTCGCTCATCGACCGGTCAGCTCCTCGAGGACGTCGGCGAGCGCGGCCACCCCGGCCGCGGCGTCGCCGGGCTCGGCGTGCTCCTCGGGGGCGTGGGACACCCCGGTGGGGTTGCGCACGAAGAGCATCGCCGCGGGCACCCCGGCGGCGGCGAGGATCCCGGCGTCGTGGCCCGCGCCGGTGGCGAGCACCGGTGCGGCGCCGTGGCGTCGGGCCACGAGCGCCGCGGCGCGCTCACGCAGGGCGGCGTCGAGGTCGACGCGCGGCGCCCAGGACTCCTCGGTGGGGGTGACCCCGGCGACGGCGGCGACCTCGTCGACGACGGCGCGCACGACCGCCTCGTCGTCGGCGCGGGCGTCGAGCCAGGTCGCCACCCTCGAGGGGATGGCGTTGACCGAGCCGGGGTCGACGACGACGCGGGCGACGGTGGCCACCGCGCCGCAGCGCGCGGCGGCCTGGCGGGCCGAGAGGACGACCCGGGCGTGGGTGAGCATCGGGTCGTCGCGGTCCTCCAGCCGCGTCGTGCCGGCATGGTCGGCCCGTCCGGCGAGGTCGAAGCGCCAGCGCCCGTGCGGGCGGATCGCCGAGCCGACCGCGACGGGCGCGTCGAGGTCGGCCAGGCCCCGACCCTGCTCGACGTGCAGCTCGACGAAGGCCGCGAGGCCGTCGAGGCGAGACGGCTCGGCGGCCAGCGTCCGCGGGTCGCGCCCCGAGGCCGTCCAGGCCTCACCGAGGCTCACCCCGTCGTCGTCGCGCAGCGCGAGGGCGCGCTCGGGGGCGAGCAGCCCGGCGAGGACCTTCGAGCCGGTGCAGGCCACCCCGAAGCGCGCGCCCTCCTCGTCGGCGAAGGCCACGATTGCGAGCGGCCGGGCCGGGGTCAGCCCGCGGCGGCGCAGGACGTCGACGGCGAGGAAGGCCGAGAGCACTCCGAGCGGGCCGTCGTAGGCCCCGCCGCGGGTCACCGAGTCGAGGTGGCTGCCGGTGGCGACCGCCGCCGGCCCCGCGCCGGGTGTCGGCGGCCCGCCCCACCACGCCCACAGGTTGCCGGCGCGGTCCTCCTCGACGCCCAGGCCGCGGGCGTCGGCCTGGGCGGCGAACCAGGCGCGCAGGTCGGCCTCGACGGGGGTGTAGGCCAGGCGCGTGTAGCCGCCGCCGCGCGCCCGGCCGATCGGCGCGAGCTCCTCGAGCAGGCGCGTGAGCTCGGCGGAGAGCTCGGCGGCGGGCGGCTCGCCGCGCGGCCCGTGCGGGGTCGCCGCGTCGCCCGGGCTCGGCTGGTCTTCAAGGGCCATCGCTCACTCCCGCATCGGCACGCGCAGCCCGGTGTCGGCGGCCACGGCCACCGCCCGGTCGTAGCCGGCGTCGGCGTGGCGCAGCACGCCGGTCGCCGGGTCGTTGGTGAGCACCCGGGTGAGCTTCTCGGCGGCCAGCGCGCTGCCGTCGGCGACGCTGACCTGCCCGGCGTGGATCGAGCGGCCCATGCCGACCCCGCCGCCGTGGTGCAGCGACACCCACGACGCGCCCGAGGCGCCGGCGACGAGTGCGTTGAGCAGCGGCCAGTCGGCGATCGCGTCGGAGCCGTCGGCCATCGCCTCGGTCTCGCGGTACGGCGAGGCCACCGAGCCGGCGTCGAGGTGGTCGCGGCCGATGACGATCGGCGCGGCGACCTTGCCGGAGGCGACGAGGTCGTTGAAGCGCAGGCCGGCCTCGGCGCGCTCGCCGTAGCCGAGCCAGCAGATGCGGCTCGGCAGGCCCTGGAAGGCGACGCGCTCGCCGGCCAGGGCGAGCCAGCGCGAGAGGTGCTCGTCGTCGGGGAAGGCCTCGGCGACCGCGGCGTCGGTGGTGGCGATGTCGGCGGGGTCGCCCGACAGCGCGACCCAGCGGAACGGCCCCTTGCCCTCGCAGAACAGCGGGCGGAGGTAGGCGGGCACGAAGCCGGGGATCTCGAAGGCGCGCCGCGCGCCGCCGAGCTCGGCCTCGGCGCGCAGGGAGTTGCCGTAGTCGAAGACCTCCGCGCCGGCGTCGGCGAAGCCGAGCAGCGCCTCGACGTGGGCGGCCATCGACGTCCTCGCTCGTGCGATGAGCCCGTCGGGGTCGGCGCGGCGGGCCTCCTCCCAGTCCTCGAAGGCCAGCCCCGCGGGCAGGTAGGCCAGCGGGTCGTGCGCGGAGGTCTGGTCGGTGACGACGTCGACCTCGACGCCGCGGCGCAGGAGCTCGGGCACGACCTCGGCGGCGTTGCCGAGCAGCCCGACCGAGCGCGCCGACCGTCGCTGGCGGGCCCCGGTGGCCAGCCGCAGCGCCTCGTCGAGGTCGTCGGTGGCGACGTCGAGGTAGCCGGTCTCGCGCCGCCGCTCGATGCGGGCCGGGTCGCACTCGACGACGAGGGCGGCGCCGCCCTGCATCGTCACCGCCAGCGGCTGCGCCCCACCCATGCCGCCGAGCCCGGCGGTGAGGGTGAGCGTGCCGGCCAGCGAGCCGCCGAAGCGCTGCGCGGCCACGGCGCCGAAGGTCTCGTAGGTGCCCTGCAGGATCCCCTGGGTGCCGATGTAGATCCACGAGCCGGCGGTCATCTGCCCGTACATCGTCAGGCCGAGGGCGTCGAGGCGGCGGAACTCCTCCCAGGTGGCCCAGTCGGGCACGAGGTTGGCGTTGGCGATCAGCACCCGCGGCGCCCACTCGTGGGTGGTGAGCACGCCGACGGGGCGGCCCGACTGCACGAGGAGGGTCTCGTCGTCGGCGAGGTCGGTGAGCACCCGGCCGATCGCCTCGAAGGAGGCCCAGTCGCGCGCGGCCTTGCCGCTGCCGCCGTAGACGACGAGGTCGGCGGGGCGCTCGGCGACCTCGGGGTCGAGGTTGTTGTGGAGCATCCGCAGGGCGGCCTCCTGCGGCCAGCCCCGCGCGGTGCGCTGCGGGCCCCGGGCGGCGCGGACCTCCCGCGGGCCGGCTTGCGGCTGCTCGCTCATCGTCGTCCCCTCGGTCGTGTCGTCGTCGGCGTGCTCAGTCCAGCGGGCCGATCGCCGCCTCGACGGCGTCGACGAGCTCCCCGGAGGCCACGAGGTCGACCGCGGCGTCGATCTCCTCGCCGAGGACCCGGTCGGGGCCGGGCCCGGCCACGCGGGTGCGCAGCGCCGCGACCGCCGCGGCGGTGCCCTCCGCGGGCGCCAGCGGCGCGCGCAGGTCGAGGCCGCGCGCGGCGGTCAGCGCCTCGATCGCCAGCACCCGGGTCAGCCCGTCGAGGCCGCGGCGGAGCTTGCGCGCCGCCGACCAGCCGAGGGAGACGTGGTCCTCCTGCAGCGCCGAGGAGGGGATCGAGTCGACCGAGGCCGGCGCGGCGAGGCGCTTGAGCTCGGCGACGACGCCGGCCTGGGTGTACTGGGCGATCATGTGCCCGGAGTCGACGCCGGGGTCCTCGGCGAGGAAGGCCGGCAGCCCGCCCGAGCGGGCGACGTCGAGGAAGCGGTCGGTGCGCCGCTCGGCCATCGACGCGACGTCGGCCACGGGGATCGCGAGGGCGTCGAGGGCGTAGCCGAGCGGCGCGCCGTGGAAGTTGCCGTTGGACTCCACCCGCCCGTCGGCGGTGAGCACGGGGTTGTCGATCGCGGCGGCGAGCTCGGCGGCGGCCACGCCCTCGGCGTAGGCGAGGAGGTCGCGGGCGGCGCCGGCGACCTGCGGGGCGCAGCGCAGCGAGTAGGCGTCCTGCACCCGGGTGCAGTCGGGGGTGCGGTGGCTGTCGACGACCGGCGAGCCCGCGATGAGGCGGCGCAGGTTCGCCGCGCTGGCCTGCTGACCCCGCTGGGGCCGCAGCGCCATGAGGTCGGCGGCGAAGACCCGGTCGGTGGCCAGCAGCGCCTCGACGCTCATCGCCGCGGTGACGTCGGCCACGCGCAGGAGGGCGGCGAGGTCGGCGCAGGCGAGGACGAGCTGGCCGAGCATCCCGTCGGTGCCGTTGATGAGCGCGAGCCCCTCCTTGGCGGCGAGGTCGACCGGGGCGAGCCCGGCGCCGGCGAGCGCGTCGGCGGCGGCGCGCAGCGTCCCGTCGGGCCCGCGGAGCCGGCCCTCGCCGATGAGCGCGAGCGCGACGTGCGACAGCGGCGCGAGGTCACCGGAGCAGCCGAGGCTGCCGTACTCGGGCACCTGCGGGGTGAGCCCGGCGTTGAGGAGGCCGGCGAGGGCCTCGGCGACCTCTGCGCGCACGCCGGTGTGCCCGGAGACGAGGGTGCGCAGCCGCAGCAGCATCATCGCGCGGGTGACCTCGACCTCGACCTCGGGGCCGGTGCCCGCGGCGTGGGAGCGCACGAGCGAGCGCTGCAGGCTCGCGCGCAGCCCGGCGGGGATGGGCCGGGTCGCCAGCGCGCCGAAGCCCGTCGAGATCCCGTAGGCGGGCCGCTCGCCGGCGGCGAGCCGGTCGACGTGGTCCCGCGCGGTGGCCAGCGCAGCGCGGGCCTGCGGGCTCAAGGTCACCGGCGCGCCGTTGCGGGCCACGGCGAGCACCTCGGCGGGCGCGAGCGGCTGCGGGCCGACGACGACCGGTGCGGGCATGCGCCCTCCTTGCTCGGCGGGGACGCCATGACACCAGCGCCGCGCCCCCGGGGGAAGCGCCACCTCCGGTATTGTGTCTCGGATCCGAGACAGCAGGGGAGCGCCGCTACGGCCTCGGCGTCGCCGCCTTCGAGGTCGGCTCCTCCTACCTGCGCCACGAGGGGCTCGAGCGCCTCGCCCGCCCGCTGCTCGCCGACCTCCTCGCCCACCTCGCCGGCACCGTCGACGGCGGGGTGACCGCCC
>PWFH01000070.1 GCA_003553795.1 Egibacter sp.
CTCGGCCTGGTCGCGCTCGCGACGGCCTGCGACCCGATCGCCGAGCGCCTCTCCGATGTGGTGCGCCCCGGCGAGGAGCCCGAGGTCAGCACAGCCGCGGACCCCGAGGGCGAGGACGCGACCGAGGTCGAGGTCCTCGCCGAGCCATTCGACGAGCCGGGCCCCAATCCCTTCACCGCCGACGTCGCCGCCCCACCCGACGCCGCACTCGCGGTCTTCACCGAGCAGGGCGCGCCGCGCCCCGACGCCGACGCCGTCGTCGAGCCCGAGGCCGAGCTCGTCGAGGCCGCCGACCACCTGCGAATCGACGGTGACGTGCCCGGCCTCTACGGCGGCACGGGCGAGGAGGGCGCCTGCGACCCCGAGCAGCTCGTCGCCTTCCTCGCCGCCGAGCCCGACAAGGCCCGCGCGTGGGCGTCGGTCCTCGACCTCGAGCCCGTCGAGGCCACCCACGAGACCCGCGTCGAGGCGATCACCACCTACGTCGACGGGCTGTCCTCAGCAGTGCTCGGCGCGGACACGCGCGTGCGCAACCACGGCTTCGCCTCCGGCGAGGCGACCTCGCGCGAGGTCGTGCTCCAGCGCGGCACCGCGGTGCTCGTCGACAACCGCGGCCTGCCGCGGGTGCGCTGCGCCTGCGGCAACCCGCTCCTGCCACCGCTGGCCCGTGGGGCGCTGACGATCACCGGTCGGGCGTGGGACGGCCTCGTCGTCGAGCGGCTCGTCGTCATCCAGCCGGCCGCGGTAACCATCGAGGTGCTCGTCCTCGTCGACATCAGGACGGGCTGGGGCTTCGAGCGCCCCATCGGCACCCACGGCGAGGAGGACGCCCTGCCGCCGCAGCTCGCCGCGGACCCGGAGCCCGAGCCGGCCCCGGACCCGACGCCAACCCCCGAGCCATCGCCGTCGCCATCGCCCTCGCCATCCCCGTCGCCGTCGCCGTCACCGGAGCCGGCCCCCGCGCCAGACTGCACCGAGCTCGCGAGGATGGATCTGACGGACTCCCTTGCCTGTGAGGACTGGTGCGTCGCCAACGGGTGCCACTTCGACGAGTACTGGTACGACGGTGGGGGCTTCGACGAGCCCTGGTGCTTCTGCCGGTAGCCGTCGACCGTCGGGGCAGACCAGCGGCCCCGCCGGCCGAGCCGCCACCGAGGCGACGGTGGCGGTCAGCCCTGACGTCGCAGCAGTTCGGCGAGCAGGGTCCGCGCCCGGTCGACGCGCTGGGCCTCCTCGAGGCTGCGGGGCATCGCGCCGGCGAGGACGAAGGGGCAGGCCTCGGCAAGGGCGCTGCGGAGCTCGGCGAGGATCTCCTCGTCGGTGAGGTCGCCTGTCGGCCGGGTCGTCGGCGTCTCCGTTGTGCGCATCGCCCTGCTCCTCTCACCGGTCCCGTCGGCGGGAGCAGCCGGGCGCTCAAGCCCGGCGTCCGGCCAGGGCGCACCGCAGCGTGAGGATCTGGAACGGACGCAAGGCGAGGGCGACCTCCCCGTCGGCGGTCACCTCGAGGGCGGCCCTCGGCCGCTCGAGCAGGTCGCAGGCCTCGACCCGCTCGACGGGCGCGCCGAGGCGCAGGACGCTGGCGTGCCGTGCGCCGAGGCGCTCGTGGAGGCGGACGACGAGGTCACCCGAGCCGTCCTCGGCGAGCTTGACCGCGTCGACCTCGACGCCGTCGTGCGGGACGGTCACCAGCGTCGGGGGCACGCCCGGCCCGGCACCGGCGGCACCGGGGTGCACCCGCAGCGGCAGGTTGAGCGCGAGGCCGTGGCGGGCGGCCGCGGCGACGTCGGCACCGGGCACGACCCCGACGAAGAAGCGGTGCCGGCCGCGGTCGGCGTCGGGGTCGGGGAAGCAGGGGGCGCGCAGCAGGCTCATGCCGACGGTCGTGATGCGCGCGCCGTCGGCGTCGTCCTCGGCGGCGACGTCGTGGCCGTAGACGGTGGCGTTGGCCACCGCCACCCCGTAGCCGGCCTCCCCGACATGCAGCCAGCGGTGCCCGTAGGTCTCGTAGCGCGCCTCCTGCCAGCTCGTGCTCGACCCCACCGGCCGCGCGAGGTGGCCGAACTGGACCTCCGCCCGCGCGCGGTCCGGGTGCACCGCGAGCGGCAGCTCGAGCTTGAGCAGCCGCTCGTCCTCGGCCCAGTCCACGTCGGTGACGAGGTCGACCCGGTCGCTGCCCGCGGCCAGGCGCACCTCCTGGGTCACCGTCGAGCGGCCGAAGCGCCGCACGAGGCGGAGCGCGCCGAGCAGGGGTCCCGCCTCGGCGACCTCGGCGGTCTCGAGGCCGGTGAGCCGCTCGGCGGAGTGACGGTAGGAGCGGTCGAGGTCCCAGGCGTCCCAGCGCGCCGGGTGGTCGGGGTGCAGGCGCAGGAGGTTCGCCGGGCGCCCCGGCGGGACCACCTCGCGCTCGGCGCGGCGGTCGTAGAGACGGCTGATGAGCCCGTCCTCGTCGAGCTCGACGCGCAGCAGCCCGTTGTCGAGCGAGCGCTCACCCACGACGACCTCGGCCTCGGGCGGCAGCGCCTCGAGGGCGCCGAGGCCACCACCGGGCGCAGCGGCGACGAAGGCGACGCGCCCGTCGCCGAGCGGCTGGGTCGGTCCCGCACCCGACGGGGCCGACCCGGCGACGACGACCTCGCGGCGGTCGTGGTCGACGGGGTTGGCCACGACTCCCTCGGCGGGCGCGAGCGCGGTGAGGGCGTCGGCGATGAGACCCTCGAGGTCAGCGGCGATCCGGCGGTACGCGGCGACGGCCTCGCGGTGCACCTGCGAGATCGACGAGCCCGGCAGGATGTCGTGGAACTGGTGGAGCAGGACCTCCTTCCACCGCGCGTCGAGCTCGGCGGCCGGGTAGGGCACCCCGGCGGCCAGCGTCGCGGTCGTCGCCCAGAGCTCGGCCTCGCGCAGCAGGCCCTCGCTGGCCCGGTTGCCGGCCTTCGTCCGCGCCTGGGTCGTGAACGTGCCGCGGTGGGCCTCGAGGGTGAGCTCGCCGCGCCAGACGGGCGCGTCGGGGTACTCCGCCTCGGCGTCGGCGAAGAAGCGCTCGGGGCTCGCGAGGACCACCCGCGGCAGGCCCTCGAGGTCGGCGAAGCGCCGGGCGCGCTCGAGCATCTCGCGGGTGGGGCCCCCACCGCCGTCGCCGTAGCCGAAGGGGGCGAGCGAGCGGCGCGCCCGCCCCTTCTCGGCGAACCCATCGACGACGTGGGCGAGCTCGGCGCCGGTGAGCTCGGCGTTGTAGGTGTCGACCGGGGGGAAATGCGTGAAGACGCGGGTGCCGTCGATGCCCTCCCACCAGAACGTGTGGTGGGGGAAGCGGTTGGTATCGTTCCACGAGAGCTTCTGGGTGAGCAGCCAGCGCGCGCCGGCGAGCGCGGCGATCTGCGGCAGCGCCGCGGAGTAGCCGAAGGAGTCCGGCAGCCACACGACCTCGGACTCGACACCGAGCTCCTCGCGCAGGAAGCGCTGGCCGCAGACGAACTGCCGCGCCATCGCCTCCCCGCCCGGCAGGTTGGCGTCGGCCTCGACCCACATCGCACCGACCGGCGCCCAGCGGCCGGCGGCCACCGCCTCGCGCAGGCGCGCGTAGATCGCCGGGTGGCGCTCCTTGACCCAGGCGTACTGCTGGGGCTGGGAGCCGGCGAAGACGAGGTCGGGGTAGGCCTCGGCGAGCTCGGTGACGTTGGCGAAGGTCCGGGCGGCCTTGCGCACGGTCTCGGCGAGCGGCCAGAGCCACGCCGAGTCGAGGTGGGCGTGGCCGACGGCGTAGACGGTGTGCGCGCTCGCGGTCGCGGGCGCGGCGAGCAGCGGCGCGAGCCGGCGGCGGGCCTCGCCGGCGGCTGCGGCCGGGCCGTCGCGGTCGACGAGGTCGATGGCGTCCTCGAGGCCGCGCAGGACCTCGTGGTGGCGCGGCTCGCGCTCGGGCACGGCCACGAGGAGCTCGCGCAGCGCCTCGACGTCGGCGACGAGCGCGCCGACCTCGTCGTCGAGGAGGACGAGGCGCACCGCCCCGAGCCGGTAGAGGGGCTCGTCGCCGGCGGTGCGCTCATCGCCGAGCAGCCGCGGCAGGATCCGCCACCGGAAGTCGGTCCCGTCGGGCTCGACGGCGAGGATCTCCGGGTTGGCCGCGGCCTCGACGAGGAAGGCCACCGCGCCGTCGGCGCCGGTGATTCCCGCGAGCGGCACGTGGTCGTTGCGCGGCGCGATCCCCTTGATCGGCGTGCCGTCGAGGCGGTAGGCCAGCCCCTCGGCCTGAAAGCCCGGCTGGCCCGCGTCGAAGCCGAGGTCGACGCGGGCCTCGACGTGACCGCCCGCCCAGTGCGCCGGCACCGGGCCCTCGCAGCGGAACCACGTCGTGGCCCAGGCCGGCCCCCACGGCTCGCCGACCGCGTGGGGCTCGAAGCGCGCGGCCATCGCCTCGGCGACGCTGCTCTCGCGGCCGGGGGCCTGCCAGGAGGCGACGGTCAGCGGCGCGTCGTCGGCGACGACGGCCGGGCGCAGCCGGTCGCGCAGCGCGCGGTCGATGCGCCGGATGACGAGGTGGGCGTCGGAGTGCATGCCGGGCGCCTCCGGTTCGGCGGCAGCGTCCCCGGGGAGTATCGACGATCCGCGACCTGACCGGTCAGGCCCCGCGCCCGGGGACTCGCCCTGGCTGCCCCGGGCGCGAGACGGGCCGCCTCAGACGGCGTCGTGACGCTGCTGGTAGGCGGCGAGGTCGCGGTAGACGCCGGAGGAGGCGAGCGCCGCGTAGGTCCGGCGGAAGAGCGCGAAGGCCTCGTCGTAGCGCTCGCGCATCGCCGGGTCGGGCTCGTAGACCCGCTCGGTGCGCACCATCGCCTCGGCGGCGGCCTCCATCGACGGGAGCACGCCGGCGCCGACCGCGCCGAGCATCGCCGCGCCGAGGACGGTGCACTCGCCCTCCTCGAGGGCCACCGTCGGCCGTCCGTAGATGTCGGTCTGGATCTGGCACCACAGTGGGCTCTTCGTCGCCCCGCCCGACAGGCGGATCTCCTCGAGCTCGGTGCCCATCGCGGTGAAGGACTCGAAGATGTCGCGCGTCTCGAAGGAGACGCCCTCGAGGACCGCACGGGCCATCTCTGCGGTGCCGTGCCCGAACGTCAGCCCGAGGAAGCCCCCGCGGGCCTCACTGTCGAAGTTCGGGGCGACCGAGCCGGCGAGGTAGGGCAGGTAGAGCAGCCCGCCCGCACCGGCGGGCACGCTGGCAGCCATCTGGTTGAGTGTCTCGTAGGCGTTGCCGCCGCCCTGGGTCTCGACGATGCGGCCGACGTAGCCGATGTGGTCGCGGAACCAGCGGTAGGAACTCGCCGCGGCGGCCTGCAGCCCCTCGGAGATCCACTTGCGCTCGCCCGGGTAGGCCGATGCCGAGCAGGAGATCCTGTGGTTCGGGTCGTAGCGGGGGGAGTCGAGGTGGGCGATGCTCACGCCTGCGGTGCCGAGGGTGACCTCGGCGAGCCCCTCGGTGATGACCCCCGCGCCGATCGCCGCGCACTGCTGGTCGCCGCCCCCGGTGACGACCGGCGTGCCCTCGGCGAGGCCGGTCCGCTGCGCGGCCTCGGCGTCGACGGTGCCGACCTGCGTGCCCGAGGGCACGAGATCGGGCATGAGCTCCCGGGAGACGCCGAAGTGCTCGAGCAGCCCGTCGTCCCAGTCGAAGGTCTCGATGTTCATGAAGCCGAAGAGCGAGCCGTTGGAGTAGTCCTGGTACCACCCGTCCCGCGCGCCGAGGCGATGCAGGAAGTACTCCTGGGTCGTGATGATCCGCGCGGTCGCGGCGTAGGTCTCGGGCTCGTGCTGCTTGACCCAGAGGATCTTCGGCGCCGACCAGATCGTGCTCGGCGGCAGGCCGGTGATCTCGTAGTACCGGGCGGTGCCGATCTCCTCGACGATGCGGTCGACCTGCTCCTGACAGCGGAAGTCCTGCCAGGAGATGCCCATCCCTCCGCGGAGGATCCGCCCCTCGGCGTCGACGTAGAGGTGGAGGGCGCGCTGGGTCGACAGCCCGATCGAGCGGATGTCGGCGGGATCGACCCCGGGAGTGGCGGTGAGCTCGGCGAGCACCGAGTCGTTCGCCTTGTCGAGCATCGCGATGTCCTGGTCGACCCAGCCGGGCCGCGGGTAGCTGCACTCGTACTCCCGGTAGGCCTCGGCGACGATGCCGCCGCTCAGGTCGTAGATCTTGCCTTTGACGCCGGTCGTGCCGGTGTCGAGTCCGATGACGTAGCTCACGGGGGGCTCCTTCTCGCGCGTCGCTGCTAGCGGATCTCGTTGCGGAGGGCGAAGAACGTGGCGAAGACGTCATCGACGAAGGCCTCGTCCCAGATGCCGAGGACGGAGAGGAGGTCGGCGACCGACCAGCGCTTGCGCATCTTGCGGGCGTTGGCGAAGGCCCACCGGACCTCCTCGAAGGAGAGCCCGGGCGGGATCTCCTCGAAGTCGAGCGGGTGACCGGTCGCGTGCAGGGCGGACATGAAGGTCCCAGGGTCGCTGAGGTGCTGGCGCAGCTCCTGCCGGTGTCGGGGCCAGTCCTCGACGAAGGCGGCCACGGTGGGCTGCGCGCGCTCCCAGGCGTCGAGCTTCGTGGCGTAGTCGCGCCAGCACTCCTCACCGGCCCGCCCCGAGGGGTCGATCGCCGCGAAGGTCTCGACGACGTCGGCCCGCTCGCGCTCGCGGTCGGGCACGAGCGCGTCGAGGGGTGCGGCGCCGACGTCGACCTGCTCGAGGAGGTGGTCGAAGGCGATGAGGACGAGCGCGCTGGCGACCCCGCACTGCATCCCGTGGTTGCCGATCGGGCGCCGGCCGTGGACCGCGGCCATGTCGAGCATGTGGCTCGTGATGTGCTCGAGGCCGGAGACCGGCGCGGACTCCCCGGCCATCGACATCGCGAAGCCGCAGGCTCCCAGCGCCCGGGCGATCGCCTCGGCGCCCTCGACGCCGGGGTCGGCCAGCCGCGGGTCGCCAGCGAGGAAGTCGTCGCGGACGTCGCGCAGCACGAGGGCGGCGGCGGGCTCCCACCGGCCCATGCCCAGCGCGCTGGCGAGGCGGTAGTCGGCGAGGGAGACCGCAGCGACCGAGGCGTCGCCGATGCCGCCCAGGGTGTAGGCCCGCGGTGCCTGGGTGAGCACCGTGGTGTCGAGGACGAGGATGTCGGGCAGCCGCGAGGGCAGCGTGCGCTTGACCCCATCGGTCGTGACGACGGCGAGCTCGGAGGTGAACGCGCACACCGAGTTGGCGGTCTGCAGGCTGACGAGGTGCAGCGGGGCCTCGGGGTGCTCCTGCTCGAAGCCGAAGACGGCGTGCTTGGTGATGTCGGCGATCGTGCCCGACCCGAGCGCGAGCACGGCGGTGGCGGGCTCGAGCGCGGCGCGCACCGTCGCGATGTGCTCGGCGCTGGTGTGCAGCTCCTCGTCGCCGGTGAGCACGAGGACCTCGACGGGCACCCCGCAGTCGGCGAGCAGCGCCGCCACCGCCGGCTTGAGCGGCTCGCCGTCGCGCAGGATCTCGGTCTCGTCCTCGACGACGAGGACCCGCTCGACCTCGCAGGTGGTGTCGGCGAGGACCTCGGGCAGCGCTGTCCACGCGTCGGGGGCGGTGACGATCCGCCGCAGCGGGTAGGTGTGGTTGGCCCCGGTGGCCTCGGAGACCCGCGCATAGAAGCCGGGCAGGTCGTCCATGACAAGGGGGACCGAGCCGGCGCCCGTGACGTCGTCCATCGGGGTGCTCCTCTCCTGGGTGGGCTCGGCGACGGGGGCGGCGGCCGGCGCGCGGCCGCCGCCCCCGAGGCGACGTGCGATCACCGCGAGGCGTGCGCGTCGGTGAGCTTGCCGGGGTTGCAGACGCCGTCGGGGTCGAGGGCGGCCTTGACCGCGCGCAGCGGGGCGGCGGCGTCGCCGAGGGCGTCGTCGAGCCATGGCTGGCGGGCGAGCCCGATGCCGTGGTGGTGGGCGATCGAGGCGTCCTGCTCGCCGCAGACCCGCATCGCGGTGTCCCAGATGGCCTCGAGTCGGGCCACCGCGGCGGCGTCGTCGTCGGCCTGGCCGGTGAGGATGACGTAGAGCGAGGTGCCCTGGGGGTAGAGGTGGGAGAAGTGACCCCAGACCTCGTCGGCGTGGTCGGCCAGCTCGGTCGTCAGGGCGGCGTGCAGCGACCCGATCCCCGACCACAGCGAGCCGACCTCGATGGTCTCGGCGTAGCCGCCGGGTCGCGCGACGATGCCCTCGATCGTCGAGAAGTCGTAGCGCCTGGCCAGCCAGGCCTCGACGAGGTCACCGCCCCGCAGCGTGCCCCCGTGCGCCCGGGCGACGTCGAGGCACGCCTGCTGGGCGGCCACGGCCACCGCCTTGGATCCCTCGTTGCCGAGCAGCAGCGCGCAGCCCTCGCCCTGCCCACCGGTGAGGTGGGCGGTCTCGGCGTGGTCGTAGCCGCGCACGAGGTAGGGGGCCACCCCGAGCTGGCTGATCTCGCGCATCGCGGCGAGCAGCGAGGCGACGTCGCCGAAGCGGACCTCCTCGTGCTCGCGGTGCTCGGGCAGTGGGCTGAGGCGCAGGGTGACCTCGGTGACGATGCCGTAGGTGCCCTCCGAGCCGACCATGAGCCCGGCGAGGTCGGGCCCGAGCGCGGGTCGGGCGGCGAGGGGGGTGCGCACGAGGCCGTGCTCGGGCAGGGCGACCTCGAGGGCGACGAGGAGGTCCTCGATGCCGCCGTAGCGCGAGGAGAACTGCCCCGTGGCGCGGGTGGCGACCCAGCCGC